>JANNOR010000068.1:0-39832 GCA_031399265.1 Cyanobacteria bacterium SOY_34_metabat_3
CACGACGTCGGCAGGCGTCTTCGCCGCACTGGTGGACGGCACGATCATGACGTTGGAGACCCCGCCCACAAAGGCCAGCGGCGTGAAGTCCTTCAGCGAGTCGTAGCCCGGCTTGGCATACAGCGCCTGGTTGAAGACCAAGGTGCCTTGAGAGGCGAAGCTGATGAGGTAGCCGTCACCACACCCACCAATCCAATCGTTGATACTTACATCCCCCCAGCCCCAGTTGAAACGGCCCCCGCACAGCCCGTTGCCGTAGCGCCTATCGAAGAGCCCGCTCCGGCCGTCGCCGCATTGGCTGAAAACCTCGAGTTTATCTCGGGCGAGATTACCGCGATCGACGAAGTGGCTAAGTCGGTTACCGTCACCCCTTCCACATGATGGGCGTTGCAGGCATCCTGGGCGGCGCGCTGTTGTGCGCTATCCACGGTGCAACCGTAGAAAACACCCTGTTTGAAGATGGCGAAGGTTCAAACACCTTCCGCGCCTTCAACCCAACTCAGTCTGAAGAAACCTATTCGATGGTTACAGCTAACCGCTTTTGGAGCCAAATCTTCGGAATTGCCTTCTCCAACAAGCGCTGGTTGCACTTCTTCATGCTGTTCGTTCCCGTCACAGGCTTGTGGATGAGCTCTTTGGGCATCGTCGGTTTAGCATTAAACCTGCGCGCCTATGACTTCGTATCCCAAGAACTTCGCGCGGCTGAAGATCCTGAGTTTGAAACGTTCTACACTAAGAACATTCTGCTTAACGAAGGCATTCGTGCTTGGATGGCTCCAACTGACCAACCTCACGAAAACTTCATCTTCCCAGAAGAAGTTCTGCCTCGCGGTAACGCACTTTAAAAAAATCAGGATTTGGATTTCAGATTAATTTTTTTAAATTGAAATCCAAATCCCTATTCCCCGGCGCAAGTCCGGTACTCCCGTGCTCGACTGGGGAACAAAAAAAACCCAAAATCCAAAACCTAAAATCGTTGGAGGTTCTACCGCGTGGTAACGCTCTCTAATTCCTATGCAAGCGGTCGCGACCAAGAATCCTCCGGGTTCGCTTGGTGGTCTGGCAACGCTCGTTTAATCAATCTCTCTGGCAAACTGCTGGGCGCACACGTCGCTCACGCTGGTTTGATCGTGTTCTGGGCCGGAGCAATGACTTTGTTTGAAGTCGCTCACTTTATCCCAGAAAAGCCCATGTACGAACAGGGCTTAATCTTGATGCCCCACGTCGCTACTTTGGGTTGGGGTGTCGGCCCCGGCGGTGAAGTTACGGATATCTTCCCGTTCTTCGTAGTCGGCGTTCTGCACTTGATTTCATCTGCTGTTCTCGGTTTGGGCGGCATTTATCATGCTGTTCGCGGCCCAGAAGTTCTCGAAGAATACTCTTCGTTCTTCGGCTACGACTGGAAAGACAAGAACCAGATGACCAACATCATCGGCTATCACCTAATTTTGTTGGGTGGCGGTTGCTTGCTGCTGGTTGCTAAGGCCATGTTCTTCGGCGGTGTCTATGACACTTGGGCTCCGGGCGGCGGCGACGTGCGTATTATCACGAACCCGACTCTCAACCCCGCTGTGATTTTTGGTTACTTGGTTCGCTCTCCTTTTGGTGGCGAAGGCTGGATTGTCAGCGTCAACAACATGGAAGACATTATCGGCGGTCACATCTGGCTAGGCCTGATTTGTATCGGTGGTGGTGTTTGGCACATTTTGACCAAGCCTTTCGGTTGGGCTCGTCGCGCCTTAATCTGGTCTGGCGAAGCTTACCTGTCTTACAGCTTGGGCGCTTTGTCCCTCATGGGCTTCATCGCTTGCTGCTTTGTCTGGTTCAACAACACTGCTTACCCTAGCGAATTCTACGGCCCGACTGGTCCTGAAGCTTCTCAAGCGCAAGCTTTGACCTTCTTGATCCGCGACCAACGCTTGGGTGCTAACGTCGGTTCTGCACAAGGCCCCACCGGTCTGGGTAAGTATCTGATGCGCTCTCCTACTGGCGAAATCATTTTCGGCGGTGAAACGATGCGTTTCTGGGATTTCCAAGGCCCTTGGTTGGAACCTTTGCGTGGTACTAACGGTTTGGACTTGAACAAAATCAAGAACGATATTCAGCCTTGGCAAGCTCGCCGCGCGGCTGAATACATGACTCACGCTCCTTTGGGTTCTTTGAACTCTGTGGGCGGCGTGGCTACTGAAGTTAACTCGTTTAACTTCACGTCTCCTCGTTCTTGGCTGTCTTGTTTCCACTTTGTGATGGGTTTCTTCTTCTTAATCGGCCACTTGTGGCACGCGGGTCGCGCTCGCGCGGCTGTCGCTGGTTTTGAGAAGGGTATCAATCGCGAAAATGAACCAGCGCTGTCTATGCCTGATTTGGACTAATCATCGCATTTAATGCTGATTTGATTGTCTAATCGAAAAAAGCTCCTGCTTAACGGCGGGAGCTTTTTTTACTAATAGACATCTCCGAAAACAATTAAAGCCTTTGTGTAGCTAGGGTGTCGGTACAGTATTAGAAGTTGACAACAAAACAGATGTATGAAATTACCCGATCGATGAATTCGACTCTATGCCCGATTAAATTGGCAAAAGCTTAGACATTCGAGCAATGACATGGAGGTTATGGACAACAGCGACTCGACGTAAATCAAAGAGATTTTTCCTGAGAATCTAAGCTTTTTAGGATGATTGAGAGTGCATTTTGACGCTCGATTGGATGATCCCAATTCAAATCTAAGGCCGTTTTTAAGCTATAACTATTGAAAATTGGCGCACCAGCTTCATCGTCAATTTTTGCTGACTCCCGCTCCTGGAGAACACGGGCGATCGCACTCACTGCTTTGGGCCAAACATGACTCAATAGATTATAGGTGTCTTCGACTTTTCCGGCTCCCCATAAAGGTGAGGAATTATCGGCAGCTTTGAGTTGAGATGAGCGAAACACACCTTTTTGTTTGGCAATCTCTACGGTGCGGTCAATTAAACGTTGGTCGAGTTCTTTCTTAATTAAGCCCTTTCTAAATCTCACCAAAGTGGCTTTGCCCAAAGGCGGACTTTCACACTTGAGACAATCGAGAACTAACTGCCAACGTTGATCCACGACTCATTTATTCAATTACTTCATCATCAGAAATGCCTAAGTAGGCTTGCAGAATAATTGCCAAGGCAATTTTTGCAGGAGGAACTGGGCTATGACCCACGGTGCTATCTTTAAAGATTGTAGCCAGTTCAAAAATGGAACTCATCATTAAATATCAATGAACGGTTTAGTCGAAGAAACGTGAAGAATTTGGCTCGTTTAATGCGTTTGATAATCAACTCTTCATTGTCTGAAAGTTTAATTGGAAGATCCCATAAGGGAGGACGCATAGGGTTTTTTCTTTCTAATGGTGAGAATTTAACAGGCTTCTCAATTCACTTACCATATTTACCCTGTTTTGTCAATATCTAATACTGTACCGATGCTCTAGCCCTCGCCGTGTTGATAGTTGTCTAATTTGCAGTCAACTGGCATTAATCATGGTTGAAGATGGGGGAACACCCAAAGGCAATCGAATCGTAAAAGTGCTACCTTTGCCCAATTCGCTTTGCACCTTTAAGCTACCCCCATGTGCCTGAATAATTGCTTGGGCGATCGCCAACCCCAATCCCGATCCGCCAGTGTCGCGAGAGCGATCGCTACTAACTCGATAGAAACGCTCAAAAATCCGTTTCATATCCTCCGGTGCAATCCCAATCCCTGTATCTCGAACTTCAATCGCAGCATCACCGTTGCTGCGGTCTAAAACAACAGTTATTTTACCTCCGGCTGGGGTGTTTTTAATCGCATTCACAATTAAGTTAGAAACCAAGCGATAAAGTTGATCTTCGTTCCCTACGACATACAGCAACTGGCGTACTCGCACCTCACAAGTCAGCGTCACTTTAGCAGCAAACGCTAAATCTATAAACTCTTCTACCAGGTCGCTCGCTAAATCATTGAGACAGCAAAATACGCCCTGGAGCAGGATTTTTTGCCCCTCCAATCGCGACAAAAGCAACATATCCTCAATCATTTCTGCAAGTCGATGATTTTGATTCACCACGTTTTTTAGGACATCTCGCGCTTCTGATTCCGATAGATGAGGCATCCTCAGTACAGATTCTACCGCCGCACGAATTGCTGCCACAGGAGTACGCAATTCGTGGGCAGCATTGGCTGTAAATTGTTCCATTTGTTGATAGGAATGGTTAATAGGTTGCATCACCAACCCTGCTAGCCACCAACTAGAACCCCCAACCAAAAGAACTGTAATTGGCAATCCCACTGCTACAACGAATGTCAGGGCAACCAGACGATTATCAAGCTCTTTAAGACTTCGCCCAACCTGCATATACCCCCAAAGCCGATTATCTTGGGTATGCAGCGCTATAGACATTTGATGGTAACGATTGCCTTGTCGATCTTCGAGAGTTTGCCAAACTTTTGTTCCTACAGTCAAGGGTATCCCATCTGGATGAATCCCTGCTATAGCAATCAACTGTCCCACATCATCTACAAATCGGATGTAGTAGTAACCTTGGTAAATCGCGCTAAAGATGTGGCGTTGAGTTGAGTTATGGTTTTTTTTTGCGTATATTTGTTGTGTAGAACAGCTAGATTTTACCTCGCAAATATCGGGTAAAATCTGCTGGAAAATTGGCTCTAAGCGACGGGGCTGTTTCAAATTCGGTTCAAGGCTGTCATGCACCGTTCCCGTTACAGTCTCTAACTCTCGGTCAATTGAGATTAAATGGGCATAGATGATGATTTCATAAACCGCAAAACCGCATAAGCTGAGAATGAAACCCATGATGGTTGCATACCAGAAAGCCAGCCGCGATCGCGTTTGACGAAATGGTCTAGTTTGCATCATTGAGATTCAACCGATAGCCCATGCCAGGAACAGTTTCAATTAAATTATCGCAACCATATTCTGAAAGTTTACGACGCACCAATCGAATTTGAGCCGCTACCACATTGCTAATGCGTTCGGCACTCATTTCATAAAGATAGTTTAAAAGTTGGTCGCGGGTAACATATTGATTTGGGTGTTTCATAAAGTATTCCAGGACTTGAAACTCTTTTCTTGTTAAAGAAATCACTTGTGGAACGCCATCAGCTTGCTGAAGAGAAACCGTACAAGTGCTGTAATCTAAAATGAAGCGACCGACTTGAAGTCGCTCGGGTTGGATGTGGGGCGATCGCCTCTGCAATGCTCGCAGTCGCGCTAACAATTCCTCCATGCCAAACGGCTTTACCAGGTAATCATCCGCCCCAGCATCCAGTCCCATCACTTTATCTTCCATGCGGTCTTTTGCTGTCAGCATCAATACAGGCAAAGGGTTGTTGCGAGTCCGCAGCCGACGCAGCAATTCTAAACCCGATATTCCTGGCACTAACCAGTCGAAGATTGCCAGCGTATATTGTGTTTTCTGGTGTTCCAGACAATCCCAAGCGTGAACGCCATTTAAAACCCAATCAACAATATATTTTTCCTGTTTCAGGGTTTGCTTAATCGCCGCACCCAGGACTGGCTCATCTTCAATTAGCAGAACTTTCATCAAAATTCACCCTGTCTATCTACCAGATGTTTGAATCCTTACTGTACCGATCGAGATTTCTGCATTGATACCAACCATTTTGCCATATATTTGGTACAACCAAATGCGATCGCAGCCAGGAATAGTAACTTCTTGCAGATTAATGGCTAGCTTAGTTTGAACAACTGTATAAAAATTTTTCTCCCATCAGTAGACGCGAATCTGGGCTATCCCGATCGGAATATGTATATTATTGCCAACAAATTTAGCGGAAATGCGGTACAGCCAAGCGTTGGAAACTCCTGTTATTCTTACATCGTTTAGGTCGATTTCGAGTTGCGATTCTGGAGAAACTGGTTGATTAAAATCAATGATTAGTTTGTTATCATTGATAGAAACATTGGTGTTTATTTCACGTCCAGAGTTGTCCGTTACGGTGATATTTTTCCTAACCCTTAACCCTGTTGGAACATCAATACTCAGTTGGGAAAGAGGACTGCTCCCTTGAGGAATGTGAAGCCGAATTGTATGTCTAACATTCCTCGCTCGTGTTGGAGGAAATTGCACTGAACCATCAATATGAGGAGTAGGTTCTGTCCTAGCACTTGCAGAGTCAGCGGAAATTGGAACTGCGATCGCCAAGACTATAGCAGCATAAATCAGTGTTTTCATCATGTTAGTTGCCTAAATAGTTCACCCTGTTAATTGAGTTTCAGATTTATTTTTTGTAAATTAACCTGTGCTCACTATCTTGACAGAGCGAGATGAAACCAGGATGAAATTTTTCACGATTTAAAAATATTTTTTGACCGGAATGAGAATCAGTAATTATGCTGAATATCTCCCGCTATAATCTCTGATTTAGCGGGAAATTATGTCAATTATTGATAGTAAAGCGACCATCTACTTTTTCGCTGCCAATATCCGCATTCACTTTCACCTGATAGCGATCGCTTGCTTTTCCAGGCAGCACAGCCGCGTAGTGTTGACCCTGGGAGTCATACTTTAAATCTAAAGTTTTTTCAGTTCCATCGGGTAGCTGAACTTGAGCGGTGACTTTAGCATTTGGGATGGTTTCGTGCTTTTTACCTGATTTTAAATAAAAATCCAGGTGAATTCCCGCTGCTTCTTTTTCCGAAACTAACTCTAAATGATATTTACCCGTTTCTACAACTTGACCGCCATGCGAATGCTCTTTTCCTGCTTGTGATTCGTCGTGTTTATGAGAACCGTCTTTGTGATTATCCACGGTTGCGGACTTGGCTGAATTAGCCACCTCAGGTTTGGGGGAATTTGCTGTATTTGTAGCAGTTTCCGCATTCTTAGCTGAATTGTTGGCTTGGGGTGTAGTGTTACTACAAGATCCCAATAAAAGCAGCCCCATTGTTCCCAAAATTAGCCAATTTGATTTAATAATTCTCACCTTGTACTCCTCATCTCAAGTAGATGCGTCAGCATACTTTCGATCTATGATTGCACGATCGGATGAAACCACGATGAAATTTTAGAGAAAGAAAAAGGAATTTTTGCAGCGATCGCTACCAGAGGAACATTAGTTTTCCCATACAGCATTAGGCACTTTGCCATCTTCTACAACATTCGCACTCGGCTTAGGCAATAAATATCTACCAAATTTAGAATACAAAGCTGGCAACACCAGTAGGGTAAGTGCAGTAGATGTAAACAACCCACCTAATACAACAATCGACAAAGGTTGTAAAATTTCCTTGCCAGGGCCAACAGAGATTACTAATGGCAGCAAACCCAAAGCTGAAGTTAAAGAAGTCATCAAAATAGCATTGAGTCGTTCCATTGAACCCGCCATCAAAACTTCTTTTAAAGACATCCCTGCTGCGGCCTTAGTTGTGTAATTATCTACCAACAGCAGTCCGTTACGAGTT
Source organism: Cyanobacteria bacterium SOY_34_metabat_3 (assembly GCA_031399265.1). Taxonomy (GTDB): domain Bacteria; phylum Cyanobacteriota; class Cyanobacteriia; order Cyanobacteriales; family Microcoleaceae; genus Microcoleus. The sequence continues at coordinate 7,454 of JANNOR010000068.1, forward strand.
GCGACCCCAAACAGCGTCACAAACCCCACGAGAGAAGCGATCGAAATAACCCCTCCTGTCAAGGCGATCGCAATTACTCCTCCAACTAACGCGAGGGGCAAATTAATCATAATTGTGGCTGTAGAAGCAATTGATTTGACAGAAAGATACATCAGTACCGTAATTACAACAAAGGAAATGGCACTGAAAACTAAAATATTTTTTGACGCTCTTTCTTCCGCTTCAAATTGACCGCCGTATTGGATAAAGTAACCAGATGGAATCTGAACGTTTGCTTTTACTTTATCTTGAATATCATTGACTACGGAACGCAAATCTCTGCCTTTGGCGTTGGCTGAAACTACAATTAAGCGAGAAACATTTTCGCGGTTGATCGTATTCGGCCCAGTTCCATAAGCCACAGTAGCGACTTGAGCGAGAGGAATTTTGTTACCATCGGTCGTATCAACTAACAAATTTTCAATAGTTTCAAGATTATTGCGAAATTCTGGTTTTAACCACACAACTAAATCAAATGTTTGTTGCTTCTCTAAAACCTGAGACACGACTTTACCATTCAAACCTGTTTCGATAATGTTAGAAAGTTGTCCAATAGTTAAACCATATTGAGCAGCCGCAAAGCGGTTAAACTTAATTTGAATTTGTTCGATGGGAATTTGAGGTTCAAGCTGTAAATCTAGAATTCCCGGCACAGATTCGATCGCAGATTCTACTTGTTTGCCAATGTTGCGGAGTTGTTCTAGATCTGGGCCAAAAATTTTAATTGCAATTTGACTTCTAACCCCAGACAATATTTCATCAATGCGGTGAGAAATAAATCCGCCAATATTAGTAGCAGCACCCGGTACTTTGTTAAACTCTTTCCGCAGCCATTCTACAGTATTTCCCCGATTTTCCATCCCTTTTTCGCTCAATCCAATATCAAGGTGAGCCATATTAATAGGGGCGGCATCCGGGTCGTTGGGAGCGCGTCCTGCCCGTAATTGAACATACTTTAATCTGGGGTCATCTTTGAGTTTAGTTTCTAAGACAAAAGCCGCACTATTTGTAGCTTCTAAAGATGTCCCCGGATAAAGAGCCAAGCTATTAACTAAAGTTGATTCCTGAAATTCTGGTAGAAAGGCTCGTCCCAAAGAAGGAAATATTGCGATCGCTGCTACCATCGCCACAGTCGCTAAGACTAAAATAATCGTCGAAAATTGAGTAGAAAAATTCAAAAAAGGAGTATAAATTCTTTTACACAATCTTGGTGTCCAGGCTTCAATTTGTGGCATTTTGCCGTGAGGCAATAGAATTGCACATAAAGCTGGACTGACGAGCAAAGATTCCAAACTGGAAACTATTACTACTATTAGATAAGTTATACCCATCGGCCCAAAGATCCGACCTTCCACACCTACTAGGGCAAAGATTGGAGCAAAGACAACAACTGTAATTAAAGTAGCTCCGATCAGAGATTCGCGGACTTCTTGTCCTCCGTCAAAGATGACTTGTAGTACCGGACGCGGGTTGGGAGAGTATTTATTTTCCCGCAAGTTACGATAGGTGTTTTCTGAATAAACAATAGCGTCATCAATCGCGGTACCAATGGCAACTGCTAACCCTCCCAAAGTCATCGTATTCAGCCCCAATCCGAGCCAAGATAATATTTGCAACGCGAACACGAAAGTTAAACCAAAATCTAACAAACATACAGCCAGCGTTCGCCAATTCATCAAGAAGGGAATCAGGATAATTGCTGCAATTATGCTACCTTCAACGAGAGCAGATATGACATTTTTTACCGAAGCATCGATATAATCTGCCTGACGAAATGTTTCAGTAACTTTAATTTCTTTGGGCAAACCTGCTTTGAGTTCTTCCATTGCAGTTTCAATCGCCTTCGTGACAGTGGGAGTATCAGCTTGAGGCTGTTTATTGACCATCAATATAACGGCATCTTTCCCATTTAAGCTACCGTCACCTATCTTGACAGCTCCACCAATTTGTACGTCTGCCACATCGACAATGCGGATCGGCTTTCCTTGACGAGTAACGATCGCAGATTGCTTGAGGTCATCTAGAGACTCAACCCGCCCAATTCCTCGAATTAATGTTTGTTTATCAGGGGTAATTAAAAAGCCGCCTGGAGCATTGACATTTGCTGTCTGAACTGCTTGAGTAACCTGCTCTAAGGAAACGTTAACAGCTCTTAATTTATTGGGATCTACTAAAACTTGATACTGACGCACATCACCGCCATACACTAGCACTTGACTGACACCGGGAGTTCCTAAGAGGCGATTTACTACTTGCCAATCGACGATTCGGCGCACTTCCATTAGGTCGATTTTGGATATTGGCTCGTTCCCAGGATCTAGCTTGGGAATGTCGGTTTTGGATTGTGCTCCTGTTTCGACGGTGAAGGCATATTTCAGTACGGTGCCAATCGGCGAACTGATGGGAGCAATTCTTGGGGCTGCGATTCCAGTCGGTAGCTTACTTACGGCTTGTTGCAATCGTTCTTGTACTAATTGGCGGGCTTGAAAGAGATCGGTTCCCCATTTAAAAACGACTCTGACTACAGATAGTCCGGCTGAGGAAGAAGAACGGACTGTTGCAATCCCAGGAGTTCCATTAATTGCACTTTCAATGGGCAATGTGACGAGAGATTCTATTTCTTCGGGAGCGAGTCCAGATGCTTCGGTTTCAATTTCGACTTGAGGGGGTGCAAAGTTAGGAAATACATCCAGGGGCATTTGCGGTACGGTGTTGAAAACTACGATTAATGTGGAGATGAATGCTGCAACGGCTACTAGCCATCGTTTAGTAATAACCCACTTGGCAATAATACTAATCATTTGATTGGTTATTAGAATTAGTTACTAGAATTCTTGCTTCGTCAATATTTTGCTGCGCCTACCGCATATTTTTCGGCTCTCCCATAGTTGTAGGTTGGGTTGAGATACGAAACCCAATTTAAGTAAGTCGGCGTGAATAATTCAAGGTTTGTAGGTATCGGCTCCATCCTTGTAGAAGAGGGCTGGGGCCCTCACTACGAACGAATCGAGCGTAATTTGACAATTACTGAAATTGTTTCGTAGTGAGGGCTTTAGCCCTTTTTTATAGGGCTAAAGCCCTCACTACAAACCTTGAATTATTTACACCGACTTACTTACTACCCAATCAAAAGTTAAATTTTTTAGTGGCGATCGCCCACAGGTTCGTCGTCTTCAACCAAGACGGCGGCAGGAGAAAAAGTTGGCTCTTTGTTGAGATAAACTTCGGTTTCATAGGCAAAAGGTTGGGCATCTGTACTAGAATTCTCTTCTCCTACTAGGCGAGAACGAGTCCGACGCCGATTCCAAAAAGCACCAGCTATAAAAGCCGCAGTACCAAACACCCCGCCGCCCCCTACACCAACTAACCCTAAAAGTGGCAAGCTGTTAGCTTTCGCGTCTTTTACCTCTGAATTCCCTTGCTTTTCTTCGGAGTGTCCGTCGTGCGCGTCCCCACCTTCCTTGGATTTACCACCGCCTCGCAAAGACTGGGCGTAAAGTTGCGGTGCGCGTTGGGTAACGATTAAATCTTTCTCAAATAAACCGCTCTTGATTTCTACTAAATTCCCAGACTTTTGCCCTAGTGTCACTTCCACAGATTGGAAAGCATTGCCATTTTTTACGTAAACCAGTTTCTTGCCATTTGCATCCACGATCGCCGAGTTGGGAATTGCCAAAATAGCTGTAGCTGTTAAATCTGTTAGTACCTCTAATTCTGCGAACATTCCCGGCTTGAGTTCCCCACCTGCGTTGTTAAGTTCTGCTTGGACTGGTACTACCCGCGTTTGTCCTTCTACTAGGGAGCCAATGCGTGTAATCTTTCCTTCAAATATACGGTTGGGTAAGCTGGCAACCTTGATCCGCACCCGTTGACCTATCTTTACCTTGTTTAAATCTTTTTCATAAATATTCGCAGTGGCAAAAACCTGAGTGTCATTAACGATCGTCATTAGTTTGCCACCGGCATCTTGCAGCGATTGACCGAGGCTAACTGTGCGCTCTGCAACTGTGCCAGAAATGGGAGCCGTTACTGTCACCAATCCTTTGGCATTGGCGATCGTTCCTAGTTGTTGCAACCGAGTTTCATAAGTAGTGTTGCTTAATTCAAAACGAGATTGAGTCGCCTGTAAATCTGACTGAGCGCGTTTAAGCTGGGCTTCTGCTTCCAAAACTTCCCGGCGGGTTTCGACTCTGCTAAGTTGGGCTTGGACTTCTGCCACGCGAGCCTGGGAATCTCGCAATTCCCGGAAGGGCAAGTCTACCTCAGCGCGTTTAACTTCGGATGCAGCTTGGACAACTTCTGGGCGGCTTTTGGCTTTGGCAAGTTCGGCTTTGGCTCTTTCTAGTTTGGCTTGTGAGTCTAGCATCTGCCGTCGCGGCAGTGCTCTTTCTTCTACCAATAGCTTATCTTTGTCATATTGTTCTTGGGCGACTGCCAGTTCGGTGGTGGCTTGGGCGATTTGGGCATCGGCGATTTGCAACTGACGCCGATAGTTTTCTTGGGCAACTTTTAAAACCGAGCGTTGGGAGACTACAGCTCGATCGCGGTTATACTGTGCCTGAGCCGCTGCTAATTGGGTTTGTGCTTGTGCTATCTCGGCATTCGATATTGTTTGCTGTCGTTCCAGGTTTTCTTTGGCTAGCTTTAAATCCACTTGCGCCTTTTGCAAAGCAGCTCGAGCATCGGCTTGTTTTTCCTGGGAGTTAACCCGCAGTTCCACCAATTCCGAACTGGATAAAACGGCGAGGGGTTGACCCGCTGTTACCTTGGCTCCCGGTTGTACTAATAACTCCATCACTTTTGCGGTCAGCGGTGCAGTCACTTCCACTCTTTGATTGGGCAGGGTTTCAATCTGACCTGTGGTTTTGATGCCAATATCTAGCCGCTGACGGGTGGCGGGTTCCACTTTAATTTCTAGCTGTTTGGCTGTTTCTGCATCAACTTCGATCGAACCTGTGGGTTCGCTTCCGCCTTGGAATTCACTGCCGCCCCCATGATCGTGTCCTGCACCCGCTAACACGACTGTGGGGGTTGTTAGCAGCAGGCTCAGAATAGCTAAAGAAGCATAACGCAGCAGCACAAAAGAACGGTTAGATATTCCCATCGTAAAGAGTACCTTGGAATTAGAGAGTCAAGCTGCCGTTTTGAGAGGGCTTGAGGAGTAATAATTACATAGTGTTTCATACCCAGATGAAATACGGGTGAAATTTTTCAGAAACTGGGGATAATAAACAAGCCATATTGCTGACGTTTATTTAATTGGGTAATTTTGGAAAAAGTTGATATGGATTATACTCAATTTGGGCAAATGAATCGGTCACGGTTGAGCGATCGCCTATTTGACAGAATTAAACGTAGACTGTTCGCTTCTTTGAGTGGGCGATATTTTAACATTATCTGGCATAAAATAACAGCCAAAAATGAAATTAGGATGAAATTTATAGAGTGCGATCGCTTCCTCCACCCCCTGCGATCGCGTTTCCCATTGCGCGTTTTTCCGTAGGATATTTGTCACAATTATTATTTAAAAGACTGTGAAATATTTAAAAAATATTATATAGCCTGAACCAAAATCTAGTTATTTAAATTTCTTATAACGCCTGAGCCTTTGGATGAAACTTTGTAATCAATGCAGCATATATATTTCATTCAAGTTTCATTCTGGTGTTGCAAGCTTGTAATTAGGCAAAGATGATTGTTAGCAAATTAAGGCAGACGGAAATCTTTGCAGACAAGGTGGTATCTAGTTAACGGCGATAACCATACTTGCGCTCGGATGCTGAAATTAAGAGCAAACCGAGAGCTTACACCACGACTAACTATCGTCGATTTTGGAGGATTTTTTTCAATGCTTCAAGTTTTAGAAACGGCTCAAAAATCGCCCCTAGCTCGCGATATCACCGAGGCAATTGGTCGTGTTCCTATTGTTCGTCTCAATCGCTTAAACGAACTGTGTCAGCATCACGAATTTTATCTGAAATTAGAATCCTGCAATCCCGGTGGCAGCATTAAAGAAAAAAATGCTGTATATCTGGTTCAACACGCAGAACGTAACGGGTTACTCACCCCCGGCGGCACAATTGTTGAATCAAGTTCTGGTAATTTTGGCATTGGTTTGGCAATGATTGGTGCAGCGCGAGGCTATCGCGTGATGATTGTCATCGATGCCAAAACTCCGCCCCCAATTCGGCGAATGCTGGCTGCCTATGGAGCAGAATTGGTGGATGTCCCTCTGAGTGTGGCAGATGCCAATGGCTCGATGCAAGTGGCGAGGATGGAAAAAGCCAAAGAACTCGCCCAAACTATTTCTGGTGCGTGGTATCCTTGTCAGCACCGCAATCCGGAAAACCCGACTGCCCACGAACAATTTACTGCCCGCGAAATTGAACAGGCTTTCCCCGTCGCACCGGATGTTATCGTTATTGGCGTGAGTACCGCGGGACAATTGGGGGGAATTAGCCGATTTTTTAAACAGCGCTATCCCCAAACTCGAATTGTCGGCGTAGATGTGGCAGGTTCAGCTATTTTTGGCACGCCTTCTCACTCCTATAAAATGACAGGATTGGGATTATCTTTTGTACCGCCTAATTTCGATCCAATGGTATTGGATGCAGCGTATTCTGTAAGCGATCGCATTGCTTTTTCTGTTTGTCATGCCTTGGCGCGTCGAGAAGGCTTGTTGTTAGGAGCATCAACAGGCGCTATCGTTGCCGCTGCTTTGGCTTACGGCAAGCAACATCCGAGTCCTCAACGCATGGTATTGTTGAACCCGGATCGGGGCGATCGCTATCTCGAAACTGTCTACAATCCGCAATGGCTGTCTCAACAAGGGATTGAACTATTAGAAGATTCAGCCCTCACCGCTACAATTAATGCCCTTCAAAGCGTCCCTCTTACCCTCGTGCGACAGCAACAACCTGCATAAACAATGACCTTAAATGCTTCTCAAAGTCCGTCTAAAATCGGTCTGCTAGATTTGTGGCGGCAATTTATTCCCCTCTCCCTCAGCGATGTGGCAATGGCTTTTGGCGATCCAATGATGACAACTGCCCTCGCTCATTTACCCGACGCACGGGTGAATTTGGCAGCCGTGGGGATTGCCAAAGCCCTCGCGGTCTTTTTTGAAAGTCCGATTATTATGATTCTGCACGCCTCGAATGCCCTGGCACCAGAGGCGCGATCGCGTCATGCCTTGTGGCGATTTACGCTTTTAGCAGGAGGCGGACTGAGTGCGTTACTGTTGCTGCTGACACTGCCGTTTATTTTCGCCACGCTGGGGGGGACGCTGTTGGGAATTCCACCCCAATTGCGGCAGACGGTACAGATTGTGTTGACGTTAATGTTTCTTTGGCCTTTTGCGATCGCGTGGCGGCGTTATTTCCAAGGATTGCTCATCCACACAGGTCATTCGCAAGCCGTGGCTACTGCCAGTATCGCTCGTCTAGTTATCGTGGCCATCGTTCTGATGATCGGGTTTACTGTAAAAATGTCCGGCGCACTGCTGGCGGGGACTGCTCTGATGGCTGGGGTGCTTTCAGAGGCGATCGTTGTAACGATTGCGGCGCGGCGGCTAGGAGCCACTCGTCCGCCTTTACCAACTAATTCTGAGTTAAAGCTACCCACCAATCTCAAAAGCGTGTGCAATTTCTACTGGCCTTTAGCCTCTTCAATGCTGGTAGTCTGGGGTGGACGTGCCGTTCTGGTGGGAATTATTGCCCGCGCCATCGACGCTAATATTGCATTGGCAGCTTGGCCTGCGGCTTGGGGATTGGTTTTGGTGATTGCCAACGCGACTCGCATGGTGCAGCAGGTGATTATTAAAAATCGAGGTAGGGTGGGCGATCGTCTATTAATTGTATTTGCCCTCAGTGTCGGTGGGTTTTGTTCGCTACTTTTACTGCTAGGCAGTACGACCCCATTTGGGTTGCAGGTTGTGCAGAGTTTTATCGGCAACGATTCTGCCCTGGTTGAGAGTATTCGTCCCGTCTTGTTGTTGTGCGCGTTTGTGCCGCTCTTGGTGGCGGTGCAAAATGCGATTCAGGGTTTTTTAGTCGGGTCAGGTCAAACCAGAAGTGTCAATTATGCAGCTTGGATTGGCACGATTATTTTGTTGCTGGTTGCGTTTAGCGCTGTTCAGCTTGGAGCATCGGGTGCAATTGCAGCTGCGATCGCGATGATTATTGCTTTAGTAATAGAAGTATGCTGTCTGGCTTTCAATCTCCGCAAACAATTAACCAGCAGCAATTTGTGATGTTAATTTTTCATAAATTTAGTCGCTTTTAACCTTGAAATTTTAAACTTTCAAGCTAGACGAATTAACTACAAAAGCCACTAAGCGATTATACTAATCACGTTCAAAGAGCGTGCTTAGTATAGTCGCCAGCTTGACTGATAATCTTTCGATGCGGGGTTAGATTAGTTCAAATGGTGACATTTACTTGAAAAAAGCTTTGCATAGACTCGACCGCGAACAAGAAGAGGAACGACTCTTAAGCCGCTTCAAAATTGCTGTCCTAGGAACCAGAAATCAGCAGTTAGAATTGATTTTTATCCCAATGGATTGTCAATAATTTGAGCAGCAACGCGCTGATTTACTGGACAGAAATAACCAAGTTAGAGACAGCCTATTATAGTTGCAGTCATTGAACGCTAACTATGATAATCCGAACTCTGATGAGTTGGTTGCCTTAAATCAATTCATCCAAACTTACCGGAAAACAATAGAAACGTACAGCCAGCAAATCCAATTGATATTAAAACCCAATCGAACAACTAATCTCAGCACTGAGGAAATTTCAGCGATAAAGCAAGGGTTGTTGGAATTTAGCAAAAGTAATAATTTGAGGACTTTTGAGGCGATATTAGATAAGTTAACCCAACTCGTAAGGTTCTGGTTTAATCTGCTCAAGTGGGGTTAAAATTAATAATTTTAAAAGTTTTTTTGAGTTATTTAATAATGCACAAATTTACGTTTTTATCAAATTAATTTAGATGCGTTTACCCGGGGCTTTAGGTAGCTTTTTTGCAGAAGCATGGTTATCTATTTTGCAAAGCCCTGGAAAATTTATGCAAGGGGTTTTTAGTGTCGGATCTAAATCCTTGGGTAATATCGGTGGAGCGGCTGTCAACTCGTTGGTTTCAAAGAATCCGGGATTACATAATAATTCAGCTTTACAATTGAGGGGCGTTGAATCAAACAGTTTGGAATCTCAGGAACGACTTGCTAATATTTTGACAAGGTTAGAGACAATTAGACAAGAGCAGAATCAGCTTTTACAAGAAGCGTCGGCTATTTTAGCTCAGCAATTTAATGCAGAGTGAGAACGTGTGGCCCGATCGCCCTTATGGTAAATTTAATAAATCCAGACTTTGGATCGTCTAAGCCCGATCGATAAAGGCTTGCAGTCGATCGCCCAATACGCCATGCCAGATTCCGAATTCTCAGACGATCTAAAATGGACGCCCGAAGCCAAAGCCAAGCTGAAAAATATTCCCTATTTTGTCCGGGGACAAGCTCGTGTGCGCATCGAACACCTCGCCCGCGAAGCCGAAGTCGAAGTCGTCACAGTTGACCTAGTTGAACAAGCTCGCATCGAGTTTGGACAATAAGGGATCGAAATGTACCCTAAAGCCTTAGACTATAAAATGCGTTGTAAGGACAAGGATTTAAGAAAATAGTGCGCAAAATAGTTATAGCTGGCAACTGGAAAATGTACAAAACTAGGGCAGAATCCCTAGAATTTCTGAAAGGATTCATGTCTTGTCTGACGGAAACCCCAGAGGAACGGGAAGTCGTGCTTTGCGTTCCCTTCACTTCCTTGGAACTCGTCTCAAAAAATCTGCACGGCGGCCTGGTGCGGCTCGGTGCTCAGAATGTTCACTGGCAAGAGTCGGGAGCTTATACGGGCGAAATTTCAGGGCCGATGCTCACAGAAGTTGGTGTTCTCTACGTCATTGTCGGACACAGCGAGCGCCGTCAATATTTTGGGGAAACTGACGAAACAGTAAATTTGCGCCTAAAAGCTGCTCAGAAGTACGGTTTAATTCCGATTCTGTGCGTGGGGGAAACCAAACAGCAGCGAGATACAGGGGAAACTGAAGCTCACATTTTCTCTCAGTTGGCAAAAGATTTGGTTGATGTTGACCAAAACAGATTGGTGATTGCTTACGAACCGATTTGGGCAATTGGTACTGGCGATACTTGCGAAACGAAGGAAGCTAACCGAGTGATTGGTTTGATTCGCAGTAAATTGAGCAATCCTAACGTGCCAATTCAATACGGCGGCTCTGTTAAACCGGAGAATATTGATGAAGTCATGGCTCAGCCGGAGATTGACGGGGTTTTGGTTGGTGGTGCTAGTTTGGAAGCTGCGAGTTTCTCGCGCATTGTCAATTATCAGTAACTGGTAAGTGGAACAAGGGCAGCGGGAATTAAAGGGCGATCGCCTACAATTGTGATGTGCCGTTCAGTGTTTGTCCGATCGGGAGAATGGAGAATTGACCTATGATTGCGATCGTTAAACCAAAACCCACCTTAGAAGAGTTCCTCAAACTTCCTGAAACTGAACCTGCATCAGAATTTATTGACGGAGAAATCCTTCAGAAGCCCATGCCACAAGGTGAACACAGCGTTCTTCAAGGTGAGCTCTGCAAGACGATCGATCAAGTCACAAAAACTCCGAAAATTGCCCATGCTTTTCCAGAGTTATACTGCACATTTGGTGGCGCATCGATCGTACCAGACATAGCAGTATTCCGATGGGAAAGAATTCCTTTTTTGCCTTCGGGTAGAATTGCCAACATCTTTGAAATTCATCCAGACTGGTCGATCGAAATTTTATCCCCAAGTCAAAGTCAAACAAAAGTGCTGAGTAAATTACTCCACTGTTCGCGACATGGAACTGAGTTGGGGTGGTTATTAGACCCAGAAGAAGAGAGTATTTTGGCAGTATTTCCAGGACAAAAAGTAGAACTGTATAAAGGTGCAGCTCTGTTGCCAATTATTAATGGAATTGAGTTAGAGTTGACAGTTGATACTGTTTTTAGCTGGTTGACTTTTGGTTGAAGTTCTGGAGGAATTAAGACTCAAAGAAACCGGGTTTTTTACAGAATATGTGGGTTTCAACGAAATATTGTCGTGAAAAAACCCGGTTTCTGGCTACCCGTGCGTCCAGTCAAATCTCAAATCTGCGATCGCCATGACAAATAACCCAGCCCAAATTACACTTAGAAATAAAGTTTTCGAGTGGGGAAAACGCACTTATTTGATGGGTGTTTTGAACGTAACCCCCGATAGTTTTAGCGACGGCGGCGATTTCAATACCATAGAATCGGCTTTAGCGCAAGCTGAAAATATGGTAAAATCTGGCGTTGATATTATTGATATTGGCGGTCAATCTACTCGGCCCGGTGCTGCGGAAATATCCTCTTCAGAGGAGATCGATCGCGTTATACCTGTCGTCCAAATGCTGCGGCAAAAAGCCGATATTTTTGGCTCAATTCCGATTTCTGTCGATACTACCAGAGCGGATGTTGCCTCTGCTGCGGTTGAGGCGGGAGCGGATATTATCAACGATATTTCGGGAGCAACTTTTGACTCAGAAATGCTATCAACCGTTTCTAAGTTAGCAGTTCCCATCATCTTGATGCACATTCGGGGAACTCCCCAGACGATGCAAAAACTGACTGATTATCGGGATTTAATTGGAGAAATTGGCGAATTTTTAGAGAGTCGAATTGCGGCGGCTGTTGCTGCGGGGATTGACAAATCTCAAATAGTTATCGACCCCGGTATTGGCTTTGCTAAGACGTACAGTCAGAATTTAGAAATTTTGCGGGAGTTGCCAAAATTTAGGTTTTTAGACTGTCCGATTTTAGTCGGAGTATCGCGAAAAAGCTTCATCGGACAGATTTTGAATCAGCCAGAAGCGAAACAGAGAGTTTGGGGGACAGCGGCGGCTTGTACAGGTGCGATCGCGAATTTGGCAGATATTTTGCGAGTTCACGATGTCAAAGAAATGCACGATGTCTGTCAGGTAGCCGACGCCATCTTCCGAAATCAGTCTTGAGAAGTTTGAGTGTCGATAACTTTCATTTCCCCATGTTGATGTTGATGAGACTTCGGCTCAATATCAGGCATAGAACCCATCAACTCGTTGAGGGCTTCTGACATATTTCTCGGGTCCATAAACAGAATTTTGGCATTGTCGCTTTCGCCCAATTTTTGTTGAGCGTCCAAGTATTTTTCGGTTACTAAGTAATTCAAAACTTGTTTGCTGTTCGGATGGGAGTCTAAAGCTTCAACTAAGAGCCTCATATACTCCTTAGTGCCGATCGCCTTATTGACCATTGCTTGCCATTCGCTCTTGGTGGCGCGCTCCAATTCCATAGCTTCTTGCACCCTTTTCGGAGGGGTAATGCTTTGAATTTCTACGCGAATTACTTTAACGCCCCAAGTTTCGGTAGCTTCGTCCAATTTCTTGAGTAGCTTTTTATTCATGTCATCTCGGGAACCCAAGATGTCTTGCATTGGCAATCGACCAATTTCAGCGCGAAACGTCGTTAAAACTAAGTTGGCGATCGCATTTTCAATTTGATCGATTCCATAATAAGCTTTCTGCAAATTCACAACTCGCCAATACACAACGGCATCGACTTCTAGAGCCACATTATCTCCGGTGATTGCCGATTGAGGTTTAATATCTAAAACTCTTTCACGGCTTGTGTCCACGCAGACGACTTTTTCGAGCAAGGGACTGATAAAGTGGAATCCGGGCTTGAGGGTGCGCTTGTATTGACCCAAACGTTCAACTAAAGCTTCGTCACCCCCGCTGACTATTTTGACGCTTGAGTTAACAGCGTAGCCGAGGATGAGCGCAATGAGCATGGTGAGAATAGACTGCCCCATTTCTACTTTCCTGCTAAGGTTGACTGAGAATCGATCGGGAATATACTCTAATTTAACTCAAAATCGACCTGACAGTGCTAAAATATCTCGACTGTTAATAACTATCTCATCGGGTGGGCCCCATGTGTTCGGACTCTCACGGCGAAGCGGTGAAACCCAGGATATCAACAACACGTTTCCACACAAGACATGAAAAACGATCGAGAGTTTCGCTTATTCAAACCTTTGAAGTGGATTGTCCCAAGCATTTTGGTAGGTACAGCAATCTGCAATGTTGCAGCAGCCCAACCAGTACAAGCTGAGCAAATCGCCCTGCAACTCTCTCAAAACTTGCAGTCGCAGAACAGACAACGCCCGAGTCCAACCGTTCGAGAAGTTCTATCCTACGAGATGAAGGGAGACGAACTCAAGATTTGCAAGCAGCAAGGCAACTCCGAGAAAAAGTGCCAAGTTGTAGGCAAAGGCTACACGGTGGGTTTGAGAACTGCCAACGACCTTTTCGGTCAAGGAAATGCTGTCAATGCCGAAGCTTTGTACCGGCAACTAATCGCTCGCTATCCCAAACAAGCGGATACTTATTACAAATTGGGAACTCTGCTTTCGGGGCAAGGTAAAATGAGCGATGCGATCGTCCAATTCCAAAAAGCAATTGAAGTCAACCCGCAGCACGCAAAAGCTCACAACGATTTAGGAGTGGCGATGGCAAGTCTAGGGAAGTTGCCCGAGGCGATCGTTCAGTGGAGACAAGCACTTAAAATCAACGGTCAATATCCCGATGCTTTAAACAATTTAGGAGTCGGTTTGTATAAGGAAGGAGACCAGGCAAACTTAGCAGAGGCAGTAGCCAGCCTCAAAAAAGCTAAGGAGTTATTTATCAAACAGGGCAGAACTCAAGCGGCTAACATAGTCGATCAAATTTTGCAAGAAATGAATCCGCCGTCGAGCGGCTCCTAAACTGGGTTAGTTGTAAGTTATGAGTTATTTGTTATTTTTGATTAAAACAAATAACTGACTACTAATATTAATTCCGGTGTTACCGGAATTAATATAGCAATCCTAAATGATTCAGATGCAGCGTATTCCAGGTTTGTGAAGTAAAGTAGCAACTATATTGTGTAGTGTTAATCCGTAGGGTGCGTCGCTGCGAGATATTGGATATAACGCGGCAGATTTTATCCTAGCGACGTACCCTACTTGCTAATGACTAATGACAAATGACAAATGACTTCCTAAAGCATTTCCCTCAAAACTTGTAAAATCACATCGCCATCCACCCGATCGCTCACAGCAGCCTCGCCCAAGCGCACCGGGAGCACAAACCGCACCTTACCATCCTGCACCTTTTTATCAAGTTGGAGAGTATTTAAAATCTCCTCAACATCCACACCTGCGGGCAATTTGGCTGGTAAACCGGCTTTTTCAATCAAAGCAGACTGGCGCCGATCGCACTCAGCATCCCACATTCCCAACTCCACAGCCAACCGGCTAGACGCAGCCATGCCGATCGCCACTCCTTCCCCGTGATTGATCACCTTGTAACCGGTCAAACTTTCCACCGCATGACCGATCGTGTGCCCGTAATTCAAAATCGCCCGCAAACCAGATTCCTTCTCATCTTTGCTTACCACTTCAGCCTTAGCTTGGCAAGACCTGATCAAAATTTCAGCCAACAAATCCGCTTTCACGTAGCGCATTTGATCCAAACGCTTAGACTTTTCCAACTTAGAGAACAATTCCACATCCCAAATCACCCCGTACTTGATGACTTCCGCCATCGCCGATCGAAACTCCCGCGCCGGCAGAGTTTTGAGTACATCCGGGTCTATTAACACCAAACGCGGCTGGTGAAAAGCTCCGATTAAATTTTTCCCTTCAGGATGATTTACCCCTGTTTTGCCGCCAATAGAAGCATCAACCATAGCCAGCAGCGAAGTTGGAACCTGCACGACATTAATTCCCCGGAGCCAAGTCGCGGCCGCAAAACCGGTGATATCGCCCACTACGCCGCCGCCCAAAGCCACCATTGTCGAAGAACGTTCTAAACGGTTGGCCAAAGCCGCACCGTAAATCTTCTGCACCGAATTTAAAGTTTTGTACTGTTCTCCCGGCGGTAAAATGCAGCTACTCACCTCAAAGCCTGCCGATTCGAGGGCGGCGGTTGCTCGATCGCCGTAGTGCCGAAAAATCGACTGATTCGAGACCAGCAGCACCTTTTTGCCCAAATTCAGATCGCCCATCAAGCTACCGAGTTCGTCTAAACCGCCCGTTGGCGTAGCCCCCGTAGGGGATCGCACGCAAACATTGTAAGATTGTGGCCCCAAGTCAACTTTAATTATGGATTGCATATTTATCTAATTTAGATTATAGATTTTCGATTATAGTTCTTATAGGTCTTTTTATTGATGATTTTGGAGAAATTGCAATGAGTCTTAGCGGAGCAATAACTTATTTCGGGATTTTCGGCGGTGCGATCGGCGTGGCGACAGTGCTAATGTTTGGTCTGCGCGCTGTCAAACTCATCTAGTTTGTTAATTTAGATGTCCGAACCAGAGAATTTTATCTCTGGTAAAAGTAACATCTGGGCGAAGTATTTGCGCGAAAAATCTTTAGTTAGATCTGGAGATTTATGGCGCAAATGCTTCATGTAATGAATTTAATGGTATAGTTTACCAATTTAATATTTGACTGAATTACAATTGCATGACTAATTATAATAAATCCAACTCAGAAGATACCTCTTGGCACGCAGCAACAGACCCAGAAAAATGTTTGGAAATGGAGCGAAAGTATGGCTAGAAGTTGTTGCGAATTAAGAGAGTAGGAGGAGATGTTTTAAAAGTTAATTGTATCTTTAAAGGACAAACTCGATTCCCCAACTATCTAGAAAATGAGGAGGATGATTAATTATGCGGAAATATATCATTTTCAAAGCTCAATCGATGTCAGCAGAAGGCTGGGAAAATAGAATGTTGGCTCATACCGGAGCAACAACTGATATTCTCTGCGAGTATTACGATTCCTCTGATGAACCTCTGCCTCAACCGGGAAATCGTCCCTACGAATTTTACCGGATTGAAGAGTTTGACGATCCGCAATTCCCCGACAGCGATACTCACTACCGAGTCGGAGATTGGGAAGTTGTCAGGGTGGAACAATACCCAACTGCGGAACCAGGAAGCAACTACGATTTGATTGCTGTTTGTTACTGTCAGTACGCACCTAAACCTAGTCCGCTGATGCCAGTCCCAAATGCTCGTATTTCGATCGAGTCCTTTGGAGGAGATGAGGCAGCTTATCAGCAGTATCTTGAGCGTAACGCTAAATCTGAGGTTTATTCGCATTGAGGATGAGAAGATGACTTATCTGAATGTGCACGATCGCCACATCAATTTGTGGCTTTTGAGTTTTGCTAAACTTTCCGGTTATACCAATTTAATGTGAAGTTGCACATATCTCGATCCCCCTAAATCCCCCTTAAGAAGGGGGACTTTGATCGGAATCTTGTCCCCCCCTTATTAAGGGGGAGTAGGGGGCAAGCTAAGGGGGGATCGGATTCTATGCACCTTCACAGAAAAATAGTATTACAGCTAGGGAATTTTGATCGGGCACGAGGGTGATGGTGCAATTGTCGCCCAAAAGATGTTCCAAGTGAGCGAGGGCGACCTCTATCTCTGCTAGTTTGTTTGGGCTGAAAGTACCTGTAATCATAAAACTTCCTAGAGGTATGCGTCGAATTTGTGTAGGTGATGGATCTGAGGGTAGTGAAACCTGCTGCGGAAGAAGAACAGTAGCGCTATCTAGTTGGTTGTCTGGAAAGGACATAAGCTCTTTTGGCATTAGCCCCAGAGACATACACGCTTCGTAAAAATACCATTCATCGACTTTCCTCCCATTGACAAGCCGTTTGATAGTGGATAATGACATTTTCGCGTGCTGCGCCCATTGATCTTTCGTCCAACCTTGAATACGCATAAGCTGTTGTACATTTAAATTGAATGTCAACAAACAATCTAAGTTTTGTGGGGTGGGCGTCTCGCCCGCCCTGAATATGCAATTTAAATGTGTGACAGCTTAGCCTCTTTTACAATGATGGTTTTCCCTGTTTCTGAAAGGCCTAAACTATTGCGTTTCCGATTCTTTGGTGTGTTCATTATTTTATGTTGCTTTACTTTAAAGCTGCCAAGCTTAAGCAGGATTATAGGCAAGGTATGCTTATTATAAATTTTTAGTAAAGGCTCCATGAATTTAGTATAAAAAATTGACAAAATTTAATGCTTCAATGAATTTACTCCTAGAATTAGGGTTATCAAGTTTTGCAGCTTGGTTACCATCAAGGTATTAGGAGTCAAAACTTATGGAGTTTGGTCGCTATGATGGCAACACATTGCAGGTTACACAGCAGCCGAGTGTCAGCATTCCCGCAGCTATAAACGTGCAGCCGGAAGTTGTCTCAAGTGGTATTGCTCTAATGACAATAACAGCGCTTACTATGTTTGTCCGAGAAATTCGGTTGCTGGTAACAGCCTGTAAAGACTCTTAATTTTTAATACGATCGCGATCGCTGCTGGAGGAAGCTTCAGCAGTTTTATTACTAGACAGTGACAGTATGCTGTCTTCACTTGCAATGCTTGGCAATTTCAGATTTAAGACACGATTAAAAGCTCAAAAATGTTAGATTAATGCCGGACTTATCGTCGCCGTTTTTTCAGTTGTTCGTAGGGAAAGCAGTCAATAACATCAGATAGCATATAACTACCTTTAGAATCAGATTCCATCAGTTCCAAGTAGACAGTCTTGGGAACTTCAAAGTATCGATATGTCTGGCCGCTATTGAAAACAACTTCGAGAGTGGAGGTGGTGTCGTCATAACCCGCAGCTTGGATCATGCTAGATTCAACTGGTTCTAGTTTCATGGTAATTTTCTAATCCATTGCTCTAACTATTTATAGCCGATCGCCACAAATTAGTCGCCAGTCTCGCTGCAAAGCGACCCTTTCCCCTAAAATAATTTTTAATCATCCCGAATCCAAAATCGAAAATCCCATTACTCCCCTCAATCTAAAATCCCAAATCTAAAATCCAACTATGTCTCATTCCACCGATATCATTACCCTCGCCCGCTGGATGGCCTCCGATTTCAGCAACCAAGCCCAAGCCTTTGAAAATCCGCCCTTCTTCGCCCACATCCGCGTCTGCATGAGACCTCTACCCGTGGAACTTTTAGGCGGCGTAAGTCTGTATCTAGAACAAGCCTACGACATCGAACTCAATTCCCCGTACCGAGTTCGAGTGTTAAAATTAGTCCCGATCGCCGATCGCATTGATATCGAAAATTATGCGATCGTCAACGAAGAGCAATTCTACGGCGCATCCCGCGATCTCCAAAAGCTCCAAGAACTCAAAACAGCCGAATTTAAACTAATGCCCGGTTGCACCTTTATCACGCACTGGACGGGCAGCAGCTTCAAAGGGTCTGTTGAACCCGGAAAAGGCTGCATGGTGGTCAGAAAGGGCAAAAATACCTATCTAGATAGCGAATTCGAGATCGATGGAGACAAATTTATCAGTCACGATCGCGGACGCGACCCAGAAACCGACGCCCACGTCTGGGGAGCCCTTGCTGGGCCCTTTGAATTCACCCGTCGGGCCAGCTTTGCGGACGAAATTCAGATTTGAGAGAAAAATCTAGTCGGGATTTGGCAAACAACCCGGTTGATTTAAGGTTCACAATGCACCAATACCTGGTACATTAACCCAGTATTGGCAAGCAAGATTCACCGTTGTTTTATGAAAGTCCTGGTTATTGGTGGCGATGGCTATTGCGGTTGGGCAACCGCACTCTACCTTTCAAACAAAGGTCACGAAGTTGGCATCCTCGACAGCTTCGTACGGCGGCACTGGGATCTGGAACTGTGCAGCGACACCCTCACTCCCATTGCACCGATTCAGCAACGACTCCAGCGATGGCAAGATTTAACGGGTAAGTCGATCGACCTGTTCGTCGGTGACATCACCAACTATGATTTTCTGTGCACCAGCATGAGAAAATTTGCACCAGAGGCTGTAGTCCATTTCGGCGAACAGCGTTCGGCGCCTTTTTCGATGATCGATCGCGAACACGCAGTCCTCACCCAAGTCAATAATGTAGTTGGGACACTGAATCTGCTGTACGCGATTCGCGAAGATTTCCCCGACTGTCACTTAGTGAAATTGGGGACGATGGGCGAATACGGCACGCCGAATATTGACATCGAAGAAGGTTATATTACGATCGAACACAACGGCCGCAAGGATACATTACCCTATCCCAAACAGCCTGGAAGTTTTTATCACTTAAGTAAAGTCCACGATTCCCACAATATCCATTTTGCCTGCAAAATCTGGGGTTTAAGAGCCACCGACTTAAATCAGGGAGTCGTCTACGGCGTACTCACCGAAGAAACTGGTATGGACGAACTGTTAATTAACCGTTTGGACTACGACGGAGTATTCGGAACAGCGTTGAACAGATTTTGCATTCAAGCTGCGATCGGACATCCTTTGACAGTTTATGGAACTGGCGGACAAACCCGCACCTTCTTGGACATTCGGGATACTGTGCGATGCGTCGAATTGGCGATCGCAAACCCCGCCGAACCCGGACAATTCCGAGTCTTCAACCAATTCACCGAACAATTCAGCGTCGGCGACTTGGCTGGATTGGTGCAAAAAGCAGGCACGGCAATGGGATTAAAGGTGGAAATCAATCACCTGGAAAATCCGAGAGTTGAGAAAGAAGAACATTATTTCAATGCCAAAAACACCAGTCTCTTAGACCTCGGTTTGCAACCGCACTTACTATCAGATTCGCTGCTCGATTCTCTGCTGAATTTTGCGACCAAATATCAGCACCGTGTCGATAAAAATCAGATTTTGCCGAAGGTTTCTTGGCGGTAAATTCTGGGTTCTATCTGCGGGGATAGAAATTTTTTAACGAACCGCGAAGGCGCGTTCCCCGCAGGGGTTCCCGTAGGGTAGGGCGCGAAGTAAGAGAGGAGAAGGGTTCGCCAGTTCTGAATGGATTTCGATCTATCTTTCGATCTCTTTCTCTGTGTCCTCTGTGCCCTCTGCGGTTAAAATAAAAAAATAAATACCGTGAAAAATCGAATTCTCATTCTGTTGCTTTTAGTAGTTTTGCCGGGGTTTTCGGCTAGTGCAGTTTGTGCTTATTACTTAATACCAGAATGGGCTGCGCTAACGGCTAGTTATCAAAATTATCGCCGAGTTAGCGAATCCCCATCTGCGACTGAAACACAAATCTCAATTGCCAAAACTGCCCAGGAAATTCACCGAATTAATTGTTTTGCTGAAGGTATAGGATTGCTTTTAGGTGGGATAATTGTCTCGATTGGAATTCATGGAATTTGTGTCTTCCCCCAAAAAACTCTCGATGGGAATTAGTTGTGGTAAAGCTGCTAACAGAACCTTACTTAAATCAGGTAAGTAATTGGCCGAAAACTGGTCGTCATATTTTGGCACAATTTGACGAAAATACTGTTGTAGTGTACCAAGCTTACCGTCCGGCGATCGCCCTTTTTGCGGCGGAAAACGGTTATTTTGGCGGCGAATTCAGCCTGAATCGCATGAGTTGGATTAAGCCGAACTTTTTATGGATGATGTATCGATCGGGATGGGGAACAAAATCGGGTCAAGAAGTGATTCTGGCTGTTCGGCTTTTGCGATCGGCTTTTGACCAAATTTTAGCATCGGCTGTCCATTCTAATTTCGTTCCAGAAGTGTACGGAAGTGAAGCAGAATGGGAACAAGCTGTTAAAAATTCGGCCGTACGGCTGCAATGGGACCCGGATCATCATCCAAGTGGTGCAAAATTGGAACGGCGGGCTATTCAACTGGGTTTGCGCGGCAGTGTTTTAGCTAGTTACGCGCGAGAATGGATTGTTGATATCGAGGATATTTCCGAATTTGTACACCAACAGCGGCAGTATCTAGAAGGATCTCGCCCGGAATTACTCACTCCCTCTGAGACAGTGTATCCTGTTATCGATCCCGACGTTTCCCAAAGACTGGGATTATCAATTTCCCAACAATATAAGAATAACTAAATCCTTCTTCCTTCTTCCTTCTTTTTATGAAAATTGCTCTGTTCACTGAAACATTTTGGCCGAAAATTGATGGTATTGTGACGCGGCTGATTCACACTGTAGATCATTTGCAGCGATCGGGCGAACAAGTTCTAATATTTTCCCCAGATTACGGAATTACAGAATACAAAGGTGCCCGAGTTTATGGTGTGGAGGGTTTGCCTTTGCCGATGTACCCGGAATTGAAAATGGCGCTTCCTTCTCCGGCGGTTGGTCGAGAATTAGAGCAGTTTAAACCGGATATTATTCACGTTGTTAATCCCGCTATTTTGGGATTGGGTGGCATATATTATGGCAAAAAATTAAATATTCCGATTTTGGCTTCCTACCACACCCATTTGCCGAAATATTTGCACCATTACGGTTTTGGAATGCTGGAACCTTTGTTGTGGGAATTGCTCAAAGGTGCTCACAATCAAGCTGAATTAAATCTCTGCACTTCCACAGCGATGGTGGAGGAACTCAGAAACCACGGGATCGATCGCGTAGACTTATGGCAGCGTGGCGTAGATACCGAAATGTTTGTCCCCGAATTGGCAAGTCGAGAAATGCGATCGCGCCTTTCCCAAAACCACCCAGACAGCCCCTTACTTCTCTACGTTGGCCGCCTCGGCGCGGAAAAAGAAATCGAACGCATCAAACCAGTCCTCGCCGCGATTCCCGACGCCCGCCTCGCCTTGGTGGGAGACGGCCCGCACCGTCAAACCCTCGAACAGTATTTTTCCGGCACTCCTACAAATTTTGTCGGCTACCTCAAGGGGCAAGAATTGGCTTCTGCTTACGCATCCGCAGACGCCTTCATTTTTCCGTCGAGCACCGAAACCCTGGGCTTGGTGCTCCTAGAAGCAATGGCTGCGGGGACGCCCGTAGTGGCGGCGCGCAGTGGCGGAATTCCCGATATTGTCACCGACGGCGTTAATGGATATTTATTTGACCCCACGGATGAAGCAGGGGCTGTGACTGCAACACAGCGCCTGTTTGCCAACCCCCAAGAACGGGAAACTCTGCGCCAAAACGCTCGTTCTGAGGCTGAACGCTGGGGTTGGGCTGCTGCCACCGCACAACTGCGGCGCTACTATCAATCGCTGGTATTTGTCCAGTCCATGCCCTCTGCTGCCTGAATCTGCGCCTGTGAAGTACCCCAACTTGCTTAGCTTCGATCCCTCGATCGTCCGTTGGCGGCGATCGAACTTTTTTGCTGCTGAGATTACCTCCGCTATCTTGCCGTTGCGTTTACCGTTAAACTATGAGTAGCTTTGTAGGAATGTTTCGCGCAACGCAAATCATCGCGCCTTCAACATACCGGATACGGTCGCCGAGTGTGCTGCGAACAGTCGCACCCCCCCGTTCTGGGATCGCAAAGCGTCAAGTTCACATCGCCTGCGCTCGATCGATCGAAACCCTGCAACCTAATTTTGAGGCTGGCAGTGTTCCCAACTCCAGTTAAGGTTAAATTCACGAACCTCCTTCAGTATCGAGGTTGTAAACAAACAAGCTCGATCGAGCATATGTAAAAAGCTAACTAAATTTGCGTGCGCCACTTTTGAACTCACGATTCATCAAAGCGACAAGGGAATAATGCCGATGCGCTTGCACATAACTTAAATCCTTTGTACCGCCGCAGCATCTAGCGCCGATTTGCGGGTCACTCAAACCTCTGAGAAAGCAGTTAATCATGACATTCTCCAATGCTGGTAGCGTTCTGGCTACACTGACTCAAGTCAATCTGATGGGGGCATTGACCTCTCGTGTTAAGAACCTGCCAGTTCCTGAATTAGTTTGTCTGCTGGATTTTATCACGGCTGAATTTCAGCAGTTTATCCGGGCGATGGACCTGATTAACAATGAAGCCCTGGAAAGTCTCTTAGAGCAACTCTTAGATGCCTTCACTGTCAAAATTGGTCAAATTCTACAAGCAGACAGGACAACCATTTTTTTGGTTGACTCCAGCAAAAGTCAAATTTGGCACAAAACAGTTGATGTTAATACTGGCAAAACTTTAGAAGTTCGCTTGCCGATGGAGGCTGGTATTTTAGGCCGCGTAGCCACTACGGGAGAATCGATCAATGCTTTTGAGGCGAGGGAGCACGACTTATTCAATCCCGAAGTTGATGAACCTGCCAACTACCGCATCAAGACAATGCTCTGTATGCCGATTTTTAGCAGCAAGAGCGAAACTGAACCCGTCGCAGTGGTCAGACTTTTAAATAAAGCAGGCGATATATCCTTTACCGAAGATGACGAACAGCAGTTTCGGCTGTTTGCAGATTCGATCGGGATTATTCTCGAAAGCTGTCAATCTTTCTACGTCGTCGCCCGCAACCAGCGAGGGCTTGCCGCCCTATTGAAAGCCACCACTACTTTGGGCCAAAGTCTTGACTTGGAAACAACTTTGCGCGCTGTCATGGATCAAGCACGGGATTTGATGCAGGCCGATCGCAGTACACTATTTTTGCTCAACCGCGAAACCAACGAACTTTGGACGAAAGTCGCCAAGGCCGACGGTGTAACCATGATGACAATCCGCATTCCCGCTAACAAGGGAATTGCCGGCTATGTGGCTTCTACAGGGCAAGTTCTCAATATTACAGATGCTTACGACGATCCCCGCTTCGATCCCTCTACAGACCGGCAAACTGGTTATCGTACTCAGACAGTCTTGTGTATGCCAGTTTATAACGCTAAAGGTGAGTTGATTGGCGTAACTCAACTAATTAACAAGCACCAAGGAAGTTTTACTAATTCCGATGAAGAATTTCTGCGGGCTTTCAATTCCCAAGCGGGAATGGCACTGCAAAATTCTCAACTGTTTGAGAATATGATGGTCGAAAAACAGTATCAGAAAGATATGCTGCAAAGTCTTTCCGATGCAGTTATTTCTACCGACTTTGTGGGTCGGATAGTGACTATTAACGAGGCAGCTTTAGAACTTTTGGGCTGTCCGGTAAATCAAGATAAGACCAAAGAAAATCCCCAGCTTTGGGAAGCGAAACTGATCGATCGCTATGTTTGGGAAATTTTGCCGATCGAGAATTTGAAATTTCGACTGGAAGACAGCCTCAATCATGCTGCAAGACACTATGTTCCCGAACAAAGTTTAACGATCGGGCTTTTGGTGGAAAAACCACTAGATTCCGACGGGGAAGAAAATTATATTTTGGCAGTTCCCGATCCGATTAATCCGAATTTATATTATGCTTGGGGCGAAAACGATGCTTGGACTGAGGAATTAGCCGCCGCAGAATTAGCTAGTTCCCAGTCTCTGTTCGCACTTGCCAATTCTTCTGTCAATCACCCTTACTGTCCGCTCCCAATTTCCAGATCTAAAATTAAAGTAATTGAACGCAGTTTGAATTTGACTGTCAACCCTCTGACTAATCCAGAAGGAGGCGTGCGGGGCGGTTTGGTGGTGCTCGAAGATATCAGTCGCGAAAAGCGGATGAAAAGTACGATGTCTCGCTACATGACTCCCGGAGTAGTGGAACAAGTGATGGCCTTGGGTGAAGACGCGCTGATGGTAGGCGAACGCAAAGAAGTTACTATTTTATTTTCCGACATTCGCGGCTATACGACCCTGACCGAAAATTTGGGAGCGTCGGAGGTAGTCTCCCTCCTGAACCAGTATTTTGAGACGATGGTGGAGGCCGTTTTCGACTACCAAGGTACCTTAGACAAGTTTATCGGCGATGCTTTAATGGCTGTTTTCGGCGCACCCCTACCGCTGAATCCTCCCGAAAGTCACGCTTGGATGGCCGTTGAGTCGGCTTTAGATATGCGCCGCCGCTTGAAAGAGTTTAACGATTCTCGCCCCGGCGAAGATCCGTTTCGCTTCGGGATCGGCATTAGTTCTGGAGAGGTGGTTTCGGGAAATATCGGTTCCCAAAAGCGGATGGATTACACGGTGATCGGCGATGCGGTGAATGTGAGCGCGCGGTTGGAACAGCTTACAAAGGAGTACGGCTGCGATATAATTTTAAGCGAATTTACTTACAGTTTGTGCCGCGATCGCATTTGGGTGCGAGAGTTGGACAAGGTGCGGGTTAAAGGCAAAAATCAGCCCATCGGCATTTACGAGTTGGTGCAAAATAGTGCTGAGCCTCTAGACGGGGAAACCCAAAAGTTTTTGGAACTTTACAGCAACGGTAGGGATGCTTATATTGCTAGAAATTTTCCGAAAGCTATTAGTCTTTTTGAGGCGGCTTTAGCGATGCGACCGAGCGATCGACCTGTGGAAGTTCAGATCGAGCGAGCTCTGAGCTATTTGGAAGTTCCCCCGCCCGAAGATTGGGACGGCGTACATACTATGAAAACCAAGTAGTACACTCTATCACATTCGAGTGCAAAAATGTAAAAAGATTGGGTAAGTTTTTGATATCTTCCTTATGACAGAGTCAACAATTATAAAAATGTGAAAACATAAATCGGATACCAGATTAAAGTTAGTATCTGTTTCCATGCCAACAATTAAATGAATTATTTATCAGTTCCAAATGCCACAAAAGCCGATCGCATTCTGGTTGTAGATGACGCACCAGATAATGTTTTGTTGGTGCAGACAATTCTAGAAGAAGAAGGTTACGACATTAGCACGGCCGATAACGGCTTTTCGGCCTTGAGCCAAATTGACAAGTCAGCCCCGGATTTGTTGCTGCTAGACGTAATGATGCCGGGAATGGACGGTTACGAAGTCACCCAGCGAATGCGACAAAATAAGGAATTGCCCTTTATCCCGATTCTGCTGATCACCGCTCACGACAGTGCGAGCGTAGTTCAGGGACTGGACATGGGAGCAGACGATTTCATCCGCAAACCGGTGGAAATGGACGAACTGCTGGCGAGGGTGCGATCGCTCCTGCGGCTAAAACACAGCGTAGACGAGCGAAATTCGATCGCCCTCCAGCGCGAAGATTTTGTCTCCAGGCTCGCTCACGACTTGCGCACGCCCCTGGTCGCAGCCGATCGAATGCTAACCTTGATGCAGCAGGGAGCTTTGGGAGAAATCTCGCTCCCCATGCGCGATGCTTTCGGGACGATGGTTCGCAGCAACAAAAACCTGATCGATATGGTCAATATGCTGCTGGAAGTCTACCGCTACGAAGCAGGCCGCAAATCCCTAAGTTTCGCTCCCGTGGACTTGCGCCAGCTTATTGCAGAAGTCGCTGAAGAACTCGCTCCCCTAGCCGATGCTAAAGGCTTGTCGGTAAATTTAGACTTGACAGAAAGTGCAGAAAGTGCTCCGATTGCCAAGTATCCGGGCGATCGGCTGGAACTGTACCGTTTGATGACAAATTTAATCGGAAATGCGATTAAATTCACAGACAGCGGCTCAATAGATGTCAGCTTAAAAGCGGCTAATTCACCTGCTTATACCAGCTTCAAAAACCAACCGCTAGCATGGGTCATCATGGAAATTAAAGACACCGGCGCAGGCATTTCTCCCACAGAACAAGCCAAGTTATTTGAAAGGTTTGGCCCGGGAACTCACAAGAAATCGGGCACGGGTTTGGGACTGCACCTCTGCCGCCAAATAGTCGAAGCTCACCGAGGCACGATCGAGGTAAAATCAGATTTGGGCAAAGGCAGTTTGTTTACAATTCGCTTGCCTTGCTAAATTTGTGTTGCGGTGCCGATCGACTCACCGCAGCACAAAACTTTGCTCGCATCGCTGCGTAATTGCCCAAAATAAAAAATTCCAAATCGACAGCTTGCTGCTATAATCGGAACGGCTCAGCAACTGGGGCTGTGGCTCAGATGGATAGAGCAAGCGCCTCCTAAGCGCTAGGTCGCCGGTTCGACTCCGGCCAGTCCCATTGAAAAATCGATCGCAATTAAAAGCAGAATGGCAGACGCGCTCGTGTTGCCATTCTGTTTTACATTGAGGAGAACGCAGGAAATAAATTTTTAATTCCTGTTAGTGGGCTGTAGGTGCGGTATTTTTTGCTATGGTTCCTGTGTCAGCTATACAAAGTTTTTATAGGTTTAGATGTGGTTAAAAATCAGTTCAAACACGCGACGTTACAACCGTTTGAGGGTTTCACGCAGTTTTTGGTTCCTAGTCGGACTTTTGATGGCGTGTTGGTTTGGCTACCAGCAGCTTAAGAGCGGGTTTCAGAGACCCCAAGCTTTGTTAGTTCTAGGTGGGGATAAGCAGCGAGAGCTGTTTGCCGCCAAATTTGCACAAAACCATCCTAGTTTGCCGATTTGGGTGTCTTCGGGGACTAATCCAGAGTTTGCAGAATGGGTATTTTCAGAAGCTGGAATTAAGCCCGATCGCCTGCACTTAGACTACAGAGCGGTAGATACGGTCACAAATTTCACCACGCTCGTAGATGAATTACAAGCTAAGGGCATTGAAAGCGTGTATCTGATCACTTCTGACGATCATATGCGTCGAGCTCAGATTATCGGCGAAATCGTCCTCGGCAGTCGAGGCATTAGTTTTAAGCCTGTGGCAGTTCCGTCTGGTAGAACCCCCGAACCGATCGAAAAAGCAGTTCGCGACGGCGCAAGAGCGATCGTGTGGTTGACAACCGGTTATACGGGTGCTGACTTCAGTCAAGTTAGAATTAAATAAGCGATCGTGCATTAAGAGCGAGAGTCGTAATTTTTTTTTACCCCACCCCAACCCTCCCCTTATCAAGGGGAGGGAGTAAGAAATTCACAAATGATTTAGGATTGCTATATCGCGCATTAAGTTAGCAGTTAAACTGCCAAAGCAAAGGTAAATGACAGACCCAATTTTGCCAGAAATTCAGGATGAAATATCTAGCCATGACCAGACGCCAGAGGCGATTTTTCCGCTCTTGATGCGAGCTGTCGGCGAACAGTTAAATTGCGATCGGGTATTTCTCTACCTGCGCCACCCTGAAACCCAAACAGGCAAAACACCGTACTGCTGGCGCCGCAATTCCAAATATCCCGACGTGACGACTGTCGAGTGGAAAAAAGAACCGGCATCTCTAGCACAAGAAGATCCTTTATTTGCAGCAGCACTGCGAGCTGAACCGTCGATTTTTGTTGAGGATGTGGAAACAGCAAATCCTGAAATTGTCAACAAAGATTTCGAGGCCAAAGAATTCGGACATCGAGCATTGATTCACGCTCACTTGTGTTCGGATGGATTATTGTGGGGAGTTTTGCAGCCTTGTGTTTTCGATCGCCCCAGAGTTTGGACTTACGTCGATCGCGAACTTATCGCAGCAGTTACCAAAAAAATTGCGCCTCTAGCTGTTGCTTACGTAACCGCACAGAGCGCAGAAAAAGATGAATCATAATCATCAATAAATCTGCTAGAATCTTGATTTAGCGCACAATAGAAAACATAGGAATTTTTTGAGTTAATCTCTTAGTCTGATGATCAGTTTGTATGGATGAAATAGTCATCGTCGAGTACGATTCGCAATGGCCGATACTTTTTCAACAAGAATCTGCACGCATACGCGAAGTTTTAGACACAAATATCATCACTCGCATCGAGCATTTTGGTAGCACGGCAGTACCGGGTTTAGCTGCAAAACCGATCGTTGATTTATTAGTAGGTGTACGTTCGCTTGCAGAAGCAAAGCAAGTTGCTGTTTCTGGGTTAGAAACCCTAGGCTATGCTTATTGGTTTGACAATCCCGATCCTCAACGAATGTTTTTTGTCAAAGGTTTACCGCCAAACAGTCCGCGCACTCATCACATCCACATGGTTGAGCCAGACAGCTTGCAGTGGGAGCGTTTGCTATTTCAAGACTATCTCTGCAAGCATTCAGACGAAGCAGCGCGCTATGCACAATTGAAACGTCAGCTTGCTCAACGCTTTTCCACAAACCGGGAAGCATACACAAGCGGCAAAGCAGAGTATATAGAGTCTGTTATGCAAAAAGCGCGACCACAAGCCAGTTAACAAGTCGAGATTCTCTGGAGACATCTGCTGAATATTAATATTGCGGATGGAGATTTTTTATAGCCGATTTCGGGTGACAAATTTGTCGTATCCCCCGAGGCAATACTGTTAACGCCCCAAATCGTGCATCGCATTAATCTCCGTCGCACATCTTTGAGTCAGAGCTTCCAACTCCTCGCGACCCGAGGAAGCCGGCGCTTCAATTAGCTTGCCAATTCGTATAGTTAACGGTACCGGTTGCGGCACTAGCAAACCTTTGATAGAAATCGCATGAGTTCCCCACAAACTAACAGGTAACAGCGGTGCTTTCGCCTTAGCAGCAATCAGTGCCGCACCTAATTTCGGTTCGGTAATTCTGCCGTCGGGCGTGCGAGTTCCCTGCAAAAATACACCTGTCGCCCAGCCATTTTGTAAAGAGTTGATGGCAGATCGAATTGCACTGCGATCGGCACTTTCCCGCTTCACAGGATAAGCCCCGTACAGCGTAATTGCCTGCTTCAAAACAGGCACTTTAAATAACTCTTCCTTCGCCATAAATGCGACAGGCCGCCTCATGCAATTAGACAAAATCGGCGGGTCAAAATCGCTGGCGTGATTGCTGACTACCACCAGCGGGCCTTCGTTTGGCACATTCTCAGCACCGTAGATCCGCCCGCGAAAGTAGAGGTGCAGCATCGGGCTGACAATTGACCATTTGAATAAATAGTAGAGAAGTAAACTTTCGATTGGTTCGCGACTTTTGCTCACAAAAAACCTGAGATTTTAAATTACATCGAATATTAGCCTATCAGATCGAGTACGTTTGAGTAGTTTAGGACGATCGCCTCTGACTTAAGCTGCTAGAACTTTACTGGTAGCGAATCGAACCCCTTGAAGGCTAGGCTAGTATGTCTGGGAATAGCTTGCCGATCCGGATCGAACCTGAGATTCGGCATTCTTTTGAGTAATGTGTTGAAACAAATAGTTAACTCCATGCGAGCTAAAACGTTTCCCAGACAAAAGTGAACGCCCCCACCAAACCCAAGGTGTTCGTTGGGCGATCGTGCAATATTGAAAATATCTGGTGAGTCAAACTTCTGGGGGTCATGATTCGCCGCCCCAAACCCCAGTGCGAGGACGCTACCAGCCGGGATATCCTTACCGCCAATCGAGATGTCTTGTTTGGCAATCCGAAACAAAAAAGGAACGGAGGTATCGAAACGGATCATTTCTTCGACTGCGCAATTGATCGCAGTCGGAGTTTCTTTGAGTTTTTGCAGTTGATCTGAATGACGCAGCAGTGCATTCACCCCATTGGGAATCAGGTCTGTGGTGGTCACTAGACCTGCAATTAAAATTAAGATACAGACCGATGGAAGTTCATCGGGATTCAATCCTTGCTCTTCGTAGGCGAGGGTGAGCAGGCTAATCATGTCCGTTCCGGGTTGCCGCCGTCGTTCTTCAATCAGTTCCCTGATAAGCGTAGTAAACTGTGTAGCTGCGAGGTCTGCCCTGCGTGCAAATTCTTCAATGTTTGAGCCGCCCGGTGCACCCCAAAATGTGACAATATTCATTGCCCATTCGATCAGTTGCGCTCTGTCAGTTTCTGGCACGCCAAATATCTGAGTAATAATCAATGCTGGTAATGGCACTGATAAGTCAGAGACAATATCCATGCAGCCGTGATTTTGAACGTTATCCAACAATCGATCGGTGGTGTTCTGAATGATCGATCGCCAGTTTTCCAAAGCGCGTGTTGTAAATCCCTGATTGGATAACTTCCGCAGTTGGGTGTGCTCAGGTGGATCTTTCTCAATCATCCATTTTGACATCAGATGAAGGAAATTCTGGATCTCTTTGACATCCAAATTTCCCAACTGATTGATAAACAATGCACTCCGATCCGCACTCAAACGCTCATCCCGCAGAGCCGCTTCAACATCTCTATAGCGTGTCAAAACCCAGTAGCCGAGAGACTCACTATAATGAACAGGGTCTTCTTCACGCATCCGTTTGTAGAGTGGATAGGGATTGACCAGAGCTTCTGGTGCAAACAGATCGTACGTTTGCTGGTTTGCCAATGCTGGCATATTCTTGTGTTGTGAATTCATTTGCTTAATCTCAATTGGGAGTGAAATCAAAAATTTTAAGTAGTCAGGCGATCGCACTTGTTAAAGGCGTTTGCTTTGAAACTCACTACTTTTTCACCAATCATATTGTAGGTGCGTTTTTAAGTGAATGAAGAAGTCGATTAATTGCTTCTGGACGTGAAAGTGAATTTCTCAATCAGATGTTTTAAACAATATACCAGGAATTTAAGCAAGGTTATTCAAGTACGGGCTGGTTTTGAAAGCGAGCTTTCTCTCTTGAACTCGTGTTTTCGGTTTGCTTTGCGCTCGTTACATGGGTCTTGCCAGCCCCATAATTCATTCTGGAGCTGATTTCTGAACAAATTCAATCAATTTCCTGCCAGCATCGCTTTTTGTCCATCAGGCGAAGTCGCGTAACCCAAGAAATCCTTAACCGCTTGACTCGGAGGATTTTTGTAAGCGTAGTACAACTGCCGCTGGTAAGGATAGTTACCAGCCTCCGGCGTCGCAGTGTTGACGGGAACAACGCGCACCGTTTTCTGATTGACTACTTGCGCGAAAGTCGCATAACCGATGCCGTTATTGCCTAAAGCTTGCAGCAGGGGAGTTGTCGCATCTCGATCGAGCGTAGTGATATTTGCCGTCGTCCCAAAATTAGCACCAGACAGCACTTGTTCCTTAAACGTTTGATGAGTACCGCTAACTTCCGGTCGATTTATGACTTTAATCGGGCCCACCGGGCCGCCTACTTTCGACCAATCTTGAGCTGTTCCCTTGAAGATATCTTGAACTTGAGCCGAGGTTAAACCTTCTTTGAAAGGGTTGTTCGCGCCGACTACAATGGCGATCGTATCTAGGGCGACTGGCACTGCTGCCAAACCCTGACCTTGTTGTTGAGCCGTCAAAGGTTGCGATATCGCTGCAATATCCGCTGTTCCCGCCACTAAATCCTTAATTCCGTTTGCAGAACCATTTGCTTTGGCATCGACTGTAGTGCCAGGAAACTTGGCTTGAAAGCCATTCTTAAGGTTGAGATTGATTGTCACCATGCTGGTAGAACCGTCAATTTTCACCGCTGTACCCGGAGCCACAGAAGTTGGAAGCGCAAAGGAGCTAGCTGCGACAGGCGCAGCACCGCCACCTGCGGGTGCGCTCGGAAGGGGCGAAGCTTCACCGCCGCCTGCGGGTATTGGGGGAGTGGAGGGATTATTAGCATCTTGGGACGCTGGTTTGTTCATAAAAAAGAACCAACCGCCACCGGCGAGCAACAGAAATAACAGAATAAAAACTATGGGGGGAGGCCCGCTACTCTTAGCCATAAAATTCTCCTTAGTT
>JANNOR010000087.1:0-26162 GCA_031399265.1 Cyanobacteria bacterium SOY_34_metabat_3
TACTACGAAATAGACGAACTTAGTCTAATTGTCCAAAGAACCGCCCAAGTTCTAGACACTAAAATCACCCCAGAAGGAGCCACAGAAATTGCCCGCC
The DNA here is from genome assembly GCA_031399265.1 of Cyanobacteria bacterium SOY_34_metabat_3. Taxonomy (GTDB): domain Bacteria; phylum Cyanobacteriota; class Cyanobacteriia; order Cyanobacteriales; family Microcoleaceae; genus Microcoleus. The sequence goes on from JANNOR010000087.1 coordinate 98, forward strand.
GAGCTCGCGGCACACCTCGGATTGCTAACCGCTTGCTGCGGCGAGTTAGAGACTACAGCGAAGTCAAAAATCTCAAGCCAATTAGCGCCGAAGTTGCCTCACTCGCCCTCGAATTATTCAACGTCGATCCGCTAGGTTTAGATTGGACAGATCGGTGTCTTTTGACAGCAATGATCGAAAACTTTAACGGCGGCCCAGTCGGCTTAGAAACCATCGCAGCTTCGACAGGAGAAGATACTCAAACCATTGAGGATGTATACGAACCGTACTTAATGCAAATCGGATTTTTGCAGCGAACAAGTCGGGGCAGAATGGTAACTATTGCTGCTAGAAAACATCTCGGTTTTATGGATTAGAAAATTGGGAATTGGGAATTGGGAATTTGGGAATTGGGAATGGGGAATTGGGAATGGGGCATTGGGCATTGGGAATTGGGAATTGGGAATTGGGAATGGGGAATTGGTAGTGCCGGAATGACAAGGGAGGACACGGCACTGCCGTGTCCTCCGTTTATAACTAAGAACTAATAAATTAAATTTCCCGCTCTTTTACAGTCAAATCAGATTCTAAACCATTGGAAAATCGCTGCAAATTACGCAAGTTCCTTTCTCGATCGCCCGAACTTTTCATAGCAGTTTCCCAAGTAAAAGTAAAAGAATGAAAAGAATCAGAATCAATCCGATCTTCATCCAAATCCACAATCACTTGCTTAAAAATATCAAATAACTCTTCTTGTAACCGATCGAGTTCCTCACAAGTTCCGGCTTGACGAATTTTTTGAATCAAATCTAGAATAGCCAAGTTAAATTTATCAGCTTGATTTTTTTGTTTCTGCAAAAAGCGCGATCGCCACTGCCAAAACCAAGACGCCAAAAGCGTTACGATCGAAAAAAACAAACCGAAAACCTCAGAATTAGCAGCCAAAAAATCTGGCTTTTCCCGATCGTAATAAGCCTGAGCGCCCTCATGCACCGGCAAAGCTAAACCCCCGCTTCCTCCAGGCTGACTAATCATTGCCGCCAGCGAATTAGCAGCCACCAAATTACGTCGGTACTCGAACAAAATCCGCGTAATTTCGCGCACGACTTCCGGCTCGACACCCTCCCGAACCAACAGAGTAGCCTGCACTCCCACGCTCGCCAAATCTGTATCGGGAACAGCGGGATCGGCTTTGTAAGTACCCTTGGGAATCACATCGGCTTCCAAATAAGGTAACTTGATTTTCATCGCGGCTCCTTGGTCGATCGCTACTAATTTGCCCCGCGTATTTTGCAGCAAATCGCTAACCAAATTGCTCCCCGGCGGCAGTACCCTAAAAATAGCATCAACTTCCCCATTACTAAACAATTTAGTAGCTTCTATCCATGAAGTCGGAGTAGATATAAAATCAGTTTTTTGTAAACCGTAATGTTTGCTCACAAACCAAAAAGAACTGTAAGAACCGCTGCCTTGAGCCATCAATGCAATATGTTTTTCTTTCAAATCAGAAACATTTTTAATTCCCGAGTTTTCGGAAACAATTAAGTGAAATACCTCCTTAAATAATGAAGCAATTACCCGAGCCGAAGGCACTGCTGCTGTATCGTTCTGGACGATCGCCAACTGAGCCTCATTCGCCTGAAGCCTCCGCATATTTTCCTCAGCACCTGGTGTCTCAATAACCCGAATGCGGATGCGCGGATTTTGTTGAACGACTACCTCAGCAATTGCCTGTCCAAAAGGATAATAATTCCCGGTTTTTGTTCCCGTCGCCAGGGTTAATTCATAGACTTGCTGCTTGTCCTGGTGAAGCTTCCAGCCGAAAGATCCAATCAGGACAACACTTAATACAGCAACGGGTAGCAGAAATTTATTTTGCATTGATGTTTAGGCGCGATCGATAATGGCAAAATTAAAAGTATTCTCATTGAAGATGAGAATTAGATGCAAGAAATTGGACGCAGGGGAGACTGCGGGATTGGGATCGAATTCCCAATTACCCAATGCCCAATGCCCAATGCCCGATGCCCAATTCCCAATTCCCAATTACTCATTCCCAATTCCCCATGTTACTATCTCTCAGAATAGAAAACTTTGCCTTAATTGACAGCCTGGATTTAGACTTTGGCCCGAGTTTGAACGTATTTACAGGGGAAACTGGCGCAGGTAAATCGATTATCCTAGATGCGATCGATGCAGTTTTGGGCGGGAAAGTCGATCGCCGATCGATTCGCACCGGATCAGCACGGGCAATATTGGAAGCAACCTTTGAATTGGACAAAGCCTCGGCAAGTTGGCTGGGCGAGCAAGAAATCGAACCCATAGACGGAAATTTAGCCGTTTGCAGCCGGGAAATTAACGCATCTAGCGGTGCTCTGCGCACTCGATCGCGTTTGAACGGAATTCTGGTCAACCGCCAGTTAATGGAGCAACTGCGCGATCGGCTCGTGGAAATTACCGCCCAAGGCCAAACCGTCCACCTCGGACAAGAAACCCTCCAGCGAGAATGGCTCGATTTGTACGGCGGCAAAAATTTGACAGAAGCCCGATCGACAATTGGCATCGCGTGGCTCGGAACCAGCACCGCCAAAACAGCCCTCAAGCGCAGGCGTCAGTCGGAACAGCAGCGACTGCAAAGACTCGATTTGTTAGAATATCAAGTCCGAGAATTCAGCGAAGCCCACATCGAAGACGGCGACGAACTAGAACAGCTAGAACAAGAATCAATCCGGCTAACCCACATTGTGGAATTGCAGCAGCAGAGTTATCGAGTTCACCAAGCCCTTTACCAAAACGAAGGCGACAGCGCATCAGCCGCCGACTTGTTGAGCAAGGCCGAAGTAATTTTAAGCGACATGGCCGTTTACGATCTACAGTTACAGCCAATCCTGGAAATGGTCAGCGATGCCTTAGCTCAAGCCACAGAAGCCAGCAGCCAAATTAACAGCTACGGCGAACAATTAGAAGCCGATCCCGAAAGACTCGAAGAAGTAGAAGAGAGAATTCGCGAGCTCAAACAAATTTGCCGCAAATACGGGCCGCTCAAAGAGGCGATCGCCTATTACCACAGCATCCAAAACGAACTAAACGAACTTTTAGAAGGAGGCGAGTCAATGGAAGCCTTAGAACTCGCATATGAGACTGCTTTAGACCAATTAAAAGACGCTTGTCGCCACCTCACCACCCTGCGGCACGAAGTAGCCCTGAAACTCGAAACCCACCTGATCGCAGAACTTAAGCCCTTGGCGATGGAAAAAGTGCAATTTAAAGTTGAAATATCACCTTGTACCCCAACCGCCACCGGTGCCGACCAAATCGCCTTTTGTTTCAGCCCCAACCCCGGGGAACCGCTGCAACCGTTGGGGGCGATCGCCTCCGGGGGAGAAATGAGTCGCTTTCTGCTCGCCATCAAAGCCTGTTTTTCGCAAATAGACGGTGCGGGAACCCTAATTTTTGACGAAATCGACGCCGGAGTCTCCGGGAGAGTCGCCAGCGCGATCGCCAAAAAGCTCTACCAACTCTCCGACAAACACCAAGTTCTCTGCGTCACCCACCAGCCGCTGATCGCCGCGATGGCTGATTTTCATTTTCGGGTTAACAAACAGACAATCGAAACAGAAGCAAGTATCGACGAATCCGCAGTCAACTCGGCACCGGGGGAACGTACAGTAGTTAGAGTTGTCGCCCTCAACAGCGAACAGCGACGCGAAGAACTCGCCCAACTCGCCAGCGGTCGATCAGCCCATGAGGCGATCGCCTTTGCTGAATCCCTACTCGTAGAAGCCGCCGGATTGCGCCAAACTCAGTTCGCCAAACCCTGATCTGACCCTCGGGGCGATCGGGGGGTCAAAAGGCGGAGTTTTTTCAACCGGAGGTTACACTAAAAATAGCATTGCCAACTTTACAAAAAAAGTTGAACTCCCTGTGGCTTTTAGTCCCCGGATGACAGCTCAGAGCAGCAAAATTGACAGAAATTATAGTTGAAAACCACAATTGTGTAGAGAAGGGCACACATAGCTAACAACTGGTAGTGTCACAATTGGCGCTAGTCCTGCAAGACTCTCGCTTTTTCAGCAGTCCTTCCTTGCAGCAGGTATTAATATTCCTGCTCTTCGATCGGCTGAACCTACTTAAAAGGGGCACGCACAATGTCAAAATCAGTTAATAAATCATTAAAACAGGATTCCGTAATTCTAAAAAACGTCCAGCAATTCCACAGGCATCCTGCCGTCCCACCCTCAGTTCGCCAGCTCGGCCAACTTAATTCCCCTTGCCGGGAGGCCGGAGTTCTGTAAACTGAGAAAGAGTTTCACACCTATTTTAGTTTTGTGCGACTTACCCGCTAATGAATTTTGCCCGCTCTCCTAGCTTAGAGACTTACCCTTACACTTAAGCTTCTGTAAAGGTCTATGACATCTTCTGCATCTTCCACTAATTTCTCTTCTCTGGACAACGTGATAGAGGCCGCTGTTGTCGGCGAAACTCCTCATGTTGTCGGCGGCGAAACTCATCATCAGGAATATTATTCTCCCCCTCCCACTAGCGGTGCAATTATCCCCTCACAGGGAAACTTCTCCAGCATTCTCGCGCCCCTAAATAAAGATACTTTCAAATTAGTAGTTAAGGAAGCAGAATACAAACTCCAGGTTGTAAATCAAACCCTGGGAATGCTCGACAATATTCTTGAGAGCGAGGGATTTGACGCCATCCTCAACGAGATGTTGCAGTCGATTACCCAGAAAACCGGAGAATTGCTAAATGCCGATCGCACCACGATATTTTTATTAGACGACGAAAAAAATGAACTCTGGGCAATTGTCGCTAAAGACGAAAATGGCAAAAACCTAGAGCTCCGAGTTCCCGCCCATGTGGGCATTGCGGGAGAAGTAGCCACCGAGAAAAAAGTGGTGAACATTCCCTATGATTTTTATAACGACCCCCGATCGACTAACGCCAAAAAAACTGACGAAAGAACAGGATATCGCACTTATACAATGCTGGCGATGCCCCTGATCAAGGAAGAAACAGGAGAGTTAGTAGCAGTCGTTCAACTGATTAATAAACTCAAGCTGAATCACGAACATCACAATACCTTAGACGAACAGATTGACAAGGTAGGATTTACTCAAGAAGACGAAAAACTCTTTAAAGAATTTGCTCCCTCGATTCGCCTAATTCTAGAATCGTCCAAATCTTTCTACGCAGCAACTCAGAGACAGCGGGCCGCTGCGGCGCTGATGAACGCTGTCAGCGCTCTTTCTCAGAGCAGTCTAGACTTAGAAGATACCCTCAAGCGGGTGATGGATCAGGCCCAAGAACTGATGAATGCCGATCGCAGCACCCTGTGGCTGATCGACGAAGACAAAGATCAACTGTGGACAAAAATCCCGATTAACGGTCAACTTCAAGAAATACGCATACCCAGAACAGCAGGTTTTGCAGGTATCGTCGCCCAATCCGGCGAACCGCTGCTGATTCCCTTTGACGTGCACGACGACCCCCGCGCCGCAACTGCCAAAGAAATCGACCTAAAAACAGGCTACCGCACTTGCAGTATGCTCTGTATGCCAGTGTTTAATGCCGACCACAAATTGATCGGAGTCACTCAATTAGTCAACAAAAAAAAGGTAGGAGAATTCCCCCCCTACAACGCATCACAGTGGCCTGCCGCCCCCGAACGGTGGAAAGCGAGTTTCAATTCCAACGACAGAGAATTTATGAAGGCGTTTAACATCCAAGCAGGAGTCGCCCTCCAAAACGCTAAACTGTTTGCCGAAGTCAAGCAGCAAGAACAAAGACAAAAAGATATGCTGCACGCCCTGACTAACGGGGTAATTTCTACGGATAAAAAAGGTCATATCGTAGCGACCAATCCTAGTGCTAAAAAATTGCTGCTGGGAGTCAGCGATGCTCAATTAGCCGAAGGTCAATCTTTGCGCGAATTAATTAAGTTAGAAAAAGGCGACTTTGCCAAATGGTTCGATCTTGCTTTGTCGCCCGAAAACGATAAAGACCGCCAGCAATATTACCCCGATCAAGTTTTGCTCTCCTGTGTAGGAAAAGCCCAGAGTATCAATCTCTCGATTAACTCCATGACGGATGCTACTGACGGCAGTCAGGTCAACGGGGCTTTAGTCGTCATGGAAGATATCAGCGACGCCAAGCAAATCAAAAACTTGATGTACCGTTACATGACCCCCGAAGTAGCCGAAGCGCTGTTAGCTTCAGGGGATCATGGATTGGGCGGTAAGCGCAAAAACGTTTCGGTGCTGTTCTCGGATATTCGTGGCTACACCACACTTACGGAAAAATTGCAAGCCGAAGAAGTGGTGGTAATGCTCAACAAATATTTTGAAGTGATGGTGGATGTCGTATTCGAGTACGGAGGTACTCTCGACAAATACATCGGTGACGCTCTGATGGCAGTTTTTGGCTCTCCAGCACCCCTAGAAGATCATGCGTGGTGCGCCATGCAAACCGCAGTCAAAATGCGCGACAAACTAGCTGAGTTTAATCAAGATCGTATCGCAAATGGCGAATTGCCGATCGGCATTGGCATGGGCATCCATTCCGACGAAGTTGTCAGCGGCAACATCGGCAGCAGCAAACGGATGGAACTAACTTCGATCGGAGATGGGGTAAATCTCGCCTCTCGCTTAGAAGGCGCCAGCAAGCAGTACGGCACTGACTTAATCATCAGCGACAACACGTACAGAGATTACAAAGATCGACTCCACGTGCGGGAACTCGACTTTATTACCGTCAAAGGCAAAAGCGAACCAGTAATTGTTTACGAACTCGTTGGTATCCATGAGGGAGCATCGCCCATTGGCAAGCCCCTAACCGAAAAACAGCAGCAAATTGTCGAAAAATATAACAAAGGGCGCGAACATTACAAGACACCAGTCACCCAAAAACTGTCAGAGGAAGAGGTGAGAGAATTATTAGCCACAGTCGAGCAGATGCCGGAGGTAGAGCTAAAAAAACTTTCCTACAATGTCGAGCAACAGTTGGAATACCAGCTCAAAAAACTGTTATATCAGCTTAAAAAGCTATCCGAGTACGACCCGAAAAATTTGTGCGAATCAGGCAAGCTTATCGTGCTGTTGCAGTCAGAAATCCAACTGCTGAAACTCGAAGGCATGAAAAACCTCTCCGAGGATGAAGCCAAACTGCTTCTGCAAGCAAAAGTCAAGCAGCTATCAGCAGAAGACATTCAGGACTTGCAAGAGGGCGAAGTCAAAAAGCTCTTGGAAGCAGACATCAACTCACCCTCAAATCCCAAAATCAAGAGGCTGAAAGCCTCAGAAATCAGGCAGCTATTGCAGGCAAAAATTAAAAGTCGCGCCTCTGAAACAGTTGCAGAAATGTTAGATGAGGAATTTGAAAATCTAGGACTCGATCGGGTCAAAAAACTGCTGAGCGAAGTTAAGAAAGCCCTAGAACCCAAAGCCAAGCAAGCTTTTAGAGACGCCGAACGCGAATTCAACGCTGTTTTGCAAATTGACCCCAAAAACAAGGCAGCTAAATTGCACGTCGATCGCTGTATGTTATTTCAACATCGGTTTTCTGACGTACTCAACTGGGACGGTGTGTGGAACCTCACCGAAAAATAGCGCTCGACAGAGGCACTCGGGGGGTGCGGGCGATCGGGGGGTGAGGGAGGCCCGATCGCAATTCACCTTAATATCCTATGGAACCAATTCTAAATAAGCTCCAACGGGTATGATTATTAGATAACTAGATTTGAACTTGCAGGCCAGAACCTTGGGTTTCGCCCGCCTCTGCATCGATCGCGCGATCGACCGCAGCTTTCCTGAGCACTTCTACTATTTGAAGCGCTGAAAAATAGCGATCGGTTGCGGCAGCATTACCCAGTTTCCCAGAAAAATTTTCGATAGAGGCGACGAAACATCGGCTCAAAAACCGGGTTTCTCAGCCCGCCCGCGTAAATCTTAATAGCGTTAGCAGCTCCTCAAAACAGCTTTTTTCGCAGATAGTCAATGTTCCAGTCTTAAATATACAAAACTAGCGTCAATTATGAATAATTGGAATTCGCAATCGGGAGATGTTGAGTGGGTAGATCAAGTTTACCAACTATTGCTTGAAATTGCTCGCAGCTCCCTGTCAGATATCCCCAGAATCCCGGAAAACATCACTTTAAAAGCTATCCCTCTGATTCAGAAGGTACAAAGCATTCAACAAAGACCAGACGGACAAGTGTTCAAATCCGGTTCTTTTTCAGTGAACGATCGCGAATGGGTCGATCGAGTTTGCCAACTATTGGTAGAACTAACCAGCGCCTCTTTGTCAGAACAGCCGAAAATGCCAGAAAACCTTGCAGGCCGGTCTTTAGCCCTAGCAGATAGAGCCCAAAAAATCAAAGAAGACATCGAAGAAAATGCTTCGCAAACCCCAGCAGATGAAGATGAAAACGCCTTACAATCTCCAGACGCGCTGCTCAACCTTTTGCACCACAGCTTAAAAATTCAGCGCTCCAAAAGCTACAAACCCGATGCTCCCGAATGGCAGCAAATTTTCAGCATGATCGACGTAGTGCAGTCAATTTACAAGCAAATCGAGCATTAAATTCAAACTTAAATCAGGGGCATTTTCATTGTACTTAAAGGCGGTTATTCTTTGACAAAAAATATCTGAATTATATGGCGGGGGCGGGTTTAGAGAATTTGTTAATAATTATCAAATATATCGGCGAACCCGCCCCTACAAAAATGATTGTGATATAATGCCAAATCAAACGGAAACTCGATCGCTTAAACGAGCATACACAATTGCACTTTTGTCAGCTAAGCTAGGTTCAATCGCTTCTAGGGCAAAAGAGTATGAGCGGACAAAAAACCGGGGATTTGTTAGGAGAAATATTAGCAAATCGCTATCAGTGCGATCGGCGACTCGGCAAGCAAGCCGGACGGCAAACCTTACTCGCCCGCGACTTAAAAACCCAACAGCAAGTAGTAGTCAAACTGCTCTCATTCAGCAGCGATTTCAACTGGGAAGACTTAAAACTGTTCCAGCGAGAAGTCGAAACCTTAAAATCCCTTTCCCATCCCTCGATTCCCCAATATCTAGACTCCTTTGAAATCGACACACCCAGCCGCAAAGGATTCGCCCTAGTTCAAACTTACATCGAAGCCAAATCCCTCCAAGAATATCTCTGTGACGGCCGCACTTTCAGCGAAAGTGAAGTCAAACAATTAGCCACAGCATTACTAGACATCCTCGCCTACCTGCACCAGCGACAGCCCCCAGTGATTCACCGCGACATTAAACCCAGCAATATTTTGCTCAAGAATCGATCGGGAAACAGCGTCGGCGAAGTCTACCTAGTCGATTTCGGTGCAGTTCAAACCCTAGCAACGCAACAGGGAAAAACAGTCACAGTTGTCGGAACCTACGGCTATATGCCGCCCGAACAATTTGGCGGGAGAGCAGTTCCTGCTTCCGACTTGTACGGCTTGGGAGCAACATTAATCGCCTTAATTACCAAGCAGCATCCTGCGGATTTGCCACAGCAAGATTTGCAGCTCGAATTCGAGCAATTCACCCAACTGAGTCCGGGTTTTACCAATTGGTTGAAGTGGATGACGCATCCCAGTTTAGAGCGCCGTCCCGCCTCAGTCCAGATTGCTAAAAAAGTTCTCGAAAAACCGCAGACAATAAATAAATATTCTCTGCCATTGAGACAGGGAATAAGGGTGAGTACCTTTAGCTTGTTCTGGAATGCGATCGGGCGCAGCACTTGGATGGGAACTCAAGCTGTAGGAGCTTGTGCAGCAATTTACAGCACCTTTATTATTCCGCTACTGGGGACAATTATCGGAGGATTGATCGGTCTTTTTCTCGGCTTGCTGCTGGGGTTGGTGAACGGAATAATCGTAGGACTTGTGACGCGCTTGTGGTTTTTTCCCCTAACTAATCCCAAACTTCATCGACAGGTTTTAACTGCAATTAGTATCGTGTTCTGTACCTCTATAAGCATCGTCTTCTTTCTCTTTCTGATATGGGTTTTTGCAGATGTTTTACTTGCTGCTGCACATTTTATTTTGTTAGTGCTGGTACCGTCGCTAATTGCAGGGCTGTCAATGGGGGTAAGTAGCAAGTCTATTGCCCGATGGTATCAAAAAGAAAGTGGACTATAAAATGAAAAATAATATCATGTCCGGTTGATTAGTTGTTCTTTTGAGCGCTAGTGAAGAATCATAGAATACCAAGATATCCGACTTCTCCAAAAAGTCGGATATCTAAAAGAAGAGCGTTTAACATCAAGTTAAAATTAAGGTAAAAAACATGATTGGTAAAATATTAGCAGAACGCTACGAAGTGCAGCGACAACTGGGAAAACAAACTGGTCGCCAAACGCTGCTAGCTCGTGACTTACAAACTCAAGAATTAGTTGTCATCAAACAGCTATTCCTCGGCAGCGATTTTGAATGGCAAGACCTCAAGCTATTTGAACGGGAAGCGGAAACTTTAAAAGCACTTTCTCACCCAGCAATTCCTCGCTACCTCGACTACCTGGAAATTGACGAACCAGACAGTAAAAGCTTTGCCCTGGTACAGACTTATGTAGAGGGAAAAACTTTGCAAGAGCATTTGCGATCGGGGCGTACTTTTAGCGAAAGCGAGGTGAAAGACTTAGCTAAATCGCTGTTAGCAATTTTGAATTATTTGCACGAGCAAAATCCGCCTGTTATTCACCGCGACATTAAACCCAGTAATATTTTACTGCACAGCAGATCCGGTCACTCAGTCGGACAAGTTTATTTAGTTGATTTCGGTTCGGTGCAGAACCAAGCTGCAAAATTTGGCGGCACGATTACAGTAGTTGGAACTTACGGATATATGGCGCCAGAACAATTTGGCGGGCGCTCGGTTCCGGCTTCTGACCTCTACGGTTTAGGTGCAACTTTAATTTATTTGGTAACGGGTTTGCATCCCACGGAACTGTCGCAGCAGAATTTGAAAATTCAATTTGCCGATCGGGTAGCGCAACTAAATCCTAATTTAATTGATTGGCTGGGATGGATGACCGAACCGAGTTTGGAAAAACGGTTATCTTCGGCTGGGGAAGCATCGAACTTCCTCGCAAATCCCCGCGAGATACCCAAAAGTATTATGCCCGTGCAGCCGCGAGGCAGCGATATTAAATTAACAAAAAATTCGGAGTTGATAGAGATTGTAATTCCGCCGCATGGATTCACTTTTGATTGGGTTTCCATACTTTCGGGTGCGGTTGCTGCGAGTATCGCATTGTGGATGAATTATTACCAAAGTCCGATAAATTCATTGGTTTTGAGGATGATATCAGGAAGTTTTTTAGTAGCGGCTGGAGTAATGTCGATCTTTGCACTATTTCGGGAATTGCATCTGGTAATCGATCGCCAACAAATATCCTATAGCAGCCATCTGCTGGGGCTGAGATGGAATCATTTCCAGCCAGATCCCAGGCTGCACATTAGGCAGTTGGAAATTGAAAAAATTGGAGACAATGTTTCTGAGGTGATTATTCAAGCAGACAAAAAATATCGACTGGGGGTGAAGCAGGGACTAAGTGAATCAGAAATAAAGTGGTTAGCAAGTGAACTAAGCCAGTGGTTGGGATTAAAAATTACAAGAACCCAAACAGAAAGTAAGTGGTTAGCAAGTGAACTAAGCCAGTAGTTGGGATTAAAAATTACAAGAACCCAAACAGAAAGTAAAAAGAATAAATGATTCTGAAAATACAGCATTTTTCAGATATGTGAGGTACACTCCTGAAACTTGAAAAATGCTGTATATCCCGATCGCCCAAACAAACCATTCCCCTCTCAAACTGTGGGATGGGCGTCGGGCTCGAAAGCGTGTATTCTCCCAGCCGGCGACACACTCCCCCGCTTTGTCTCAATCTCGTGCTGCATCGATCCCGATCGCCCGTAAAATGCTATCACAGGGATGAGTGCAAGTAGCACTCATCCCCGAAAATCTGTTAACGTGGAGATATTATTGTGGACTTATCGCTAATTCCGGCACAGCCGAAACCAGGACTGCTCAACGTCCTGATCGAAATTACCGCCGGTAGCAAAAACAAATACGAGTTTGATAAAGACTTGCAAGCCTTTGCTCTCGATCGGGTGCTTTCTTCCTCAGTCCAATATCCGTGCGACTACGGCTTCATACCCAACACCTTAGCCGACGATGGCGACCCCCTCGACGGCATGGTGATGATGGATGAGCCCACATTTCCAGGGTGCGTAATTCTCGCTCGTCCGATCGGAATGCTAGAAATGATTGATGGAGGCGACAGAGACGAGAAACTGTTGTGCGTTCCCGACAAAGACCCACGCTACGCCCATTATAAGTCCCTCAAAGACGTAGCGCCCCATCGCTTGGATGAAATAGCCGAATTTTTTAGATCCTACAAAAATTTGGAGAAAAAAGTAACGGAAATTCTGGGCTGGCAAGATGTCGATAAAGTAATGGCATTAGTCGAACAGTGCATCGCAGCCGATCGTAAATAAGCCCGTAGGGCCTGTTGTTAAACCCGCCGCCGCCCCCTAACCCCCCTTAACCAGGGGGGATGCGAGGGGAATCTGAATTTGATTGCAAAGGCAATAAAACACGCCGGCGGCCCGCACTCCAAGGGCCGCAACCAGACTAAAAAATTCCGCAAGCCGAACTTAATGCGACCAATTCACGTCTGGGAATTTCAGTCAAGTCCTGCGCTCGCGGGCGATCGTTAAATCACTCCTGAATGCTTATTCACAGCGACTTAGAGCACAGCAGCCACTCCTGCGGTAAAATTGAAAAAAATATTAGTAAAGCCAGTAGAAGCTAAATTTTCCTTCGGCCGACGGCATTCTACCTTTAAGGAAATTTAACAGGAAAATTTACTGTGCAAGCCTAAAATCAACGCTATCTTAATCTAAACGGATTGCTCAGAACGCAGAAAATATTCAACCGCTTTCCAGGGTGGAGAGAATCCTCTCTCAAGTCTAAAATCAAAAAACTAAGAACGAAAAACTAAAGTCTCAATTCCCAAATTCCGGCGCGTAAACCTAAAAAAATGCCTGATTCCGAACAGTCCTCCGCCAGTACACAGCCTTCTGATGGCAAAGCCAATATGGAAAATATCCCTTTGACCGAGTTTATCGTTCAGTTTTGGGGCGTGCGGGGCAGCATCGCCACCCCCGGCACCAAAACAATTCGCTACGGCGGAAACACCTCTTGCGTAGAAATGCGCTTGGGCAAAAAACGCCTGATTTTTGACGGCGGTACCGGTCTGCGGGTTCTCGGCCTCAACCTGCTGCGGCAAATGCCAGTCGAAGCCCATATGTTTTTCAGTCATACTCACTGGGATCACATCCAAGGCTTTCCGTTCTTTACTCCCGCCTTTATTCCGGGGAACTGCTTTCACATTTACGGAGCGATCGCACCCAACGGCACTACAATCAAACAGCGTCTTGCCGATCAAATGCACCACCCGAATTTTCCCGTCCCCATCCAGGTGATGCAGTCAGACCTCAAATTCAACGATTTGACGCCTGGGGATATTCTCGAACTCGACGATGTGAAAATCGAAACCGCCTTGCTCAATCATCCCAATACCGCGATCGGATATCGAGTCACTTGGGAAGGACACACGGCCGTCTACTGCACCGATACAGAGCATTTTCCCGATCGCTTGGACGAGAATGTGGTACACCTAGCTCGCGACGCCGACGTGCTGATTTACGATGCCAACTACACCAACGAAGAATATTATGACTTCAAAACCCCGAAAGTCGGCTGGGGACACTCAACTTGGCAAGCAGGAATAGAAGTAGCAAAGGCTGCTGGAGTCAAAAAAATTGTGATGTTTCACCACGATCCGAGTCACGACGACAATTTTCTCGATCGTACAGAAGCAGAAGTGCAAGCAGTTTTCGCCAATAGCTGCTTAGCGCGCGAAGGCATGAGCATACCAGTGATTTAGGAAAAAATCAATAGATGATGAAACAGGGAAAACCCCGCCAGCGTCGCAGATTAGGCTGGCGGGGACTTTACTCAACTTTGCTCCTGTTGGTAGTTGTCTGCTGTAGCGGCGGATGGATTGCAGCTCAGACGGCTTATTCTCGCACCCCGGCGCGACTCGCTCAGGTGTCTGCTGTTGAAGATATCGGTACTGTCGATCGAATTCCCCAACGCTACCAACTCGGACAGCAACTCTACCTCGAAAACTGCGCCACCTGTCACATCGGTTTACCACCGCAAGTCTTACCAACAGAAACGTGGCGCAGATTGCTGCAAGATCCGCAACACTACGGACAAACCCTTAAACTGCTAGTAGACCCGCCGCGCCTGCTAGTCTGGAACTACCTGCAAACTTTCTCTCGCCCCCAAGCCAAAGACGAAGAACTAGCTTATCGAGTCGCTAACTCTCGCTATTTCAAAGCTTTGCATCCCAGAGTCAAAATGTCGCAACCTGCAAATATCAGCAGTTGCGTTACTTGTCATCCCGGCGTATCTCAATACAATTTCCGCAAGCTTACCGCCGAGTGGGAAAACTCTCCGTAGAAAATGCAGGGAAAAACATTAGTTTCTCCTGCTTTATTCCTTCGTTCGATAAGAGGAAACCGCTTAGCATTTCGCATTTTCTTTCGTTTCTTCTTGTTCTAATAAGCTCATTAATTTACGAGCAGCATCACCATAATCATAAGGCGACAAAACACGATAAGCCGCGCTATTATCCAATGGTTTCAACATTTCTTTTTTAGCCAATTCAGCCATTAAAAACTGCATTATTTGAAACTTCTCAGCACAGGATAAATGCCGAAGTTAGTCTAACAATTCAGGATTTGACATAAAATAACCTTGAATTCATTTTTATATCTTACCACGATTTTGAGATTAGAACCACTCCAAAATATCTTGGTTCCCAATTTTTATTTACGTTCATCAGCGCTTATCTGCTACCCATCTGCGGTTAAAATAAAAACCAAAACTAAACAGGCAAAAACAGTTCGGAAAAACTAATTTCAATCTCAGGAAAAGCTAGCATTCTAATCGCAGCATTATCTGCAACAACTATCTCAGATTCATAGCCTCCCGGTGCAGGATTTCGGTAAATATATGCTTGGCGCGCGACTACATCTAAAATCCAATATTCAGCAATATTTGCTCTAGCGTAAATCAGCGCTTTTTCCCGGCGATCGATTTGTAATGTCGAGTAGGAAACCTCAATTAATAGCAATATTTCGCTAGGGTTTGGGTGATGATCGCCATAAGCGCCCGGATCGATACGAACAACTGCTATATCTGGTTCCGGTTCCGAAGTCGCTAAGGTAATTGGCAACTGCGTACGAATTTCTGCTAAATCTCTTAGCAGGTGTTGTAGATATCGATCGCTGCGCTGGGTTGTACCAGCATGGAGCGGTGTTTGAGGACTCATTTCAACAATTCTCCCATCGAGCAGTTCAATGTTATCATCCTCATTGAGAATACCAGCTTCAATCATCCGGTGATATTCTTCGACTGTCCAGGTTTTTTCTTTTGTTGCTGTCATAATATTTACCTGCAAAAACTTACGTCATATTATAGCAATTGCCAATTCAATCAAAAAACACCGATTTGTCGGGCAAAGGTCGATCGCCCTTTTGGAAGCGTTCCCAAGACTGTTTTAATGCTGCGGGAGCCGGATTTTCGCGATCGTAAACAACGATAACATTCGTCAAATTCCGTCCCGGAGGCAATAAAATCTGTCCTTGATGAGCCAAACCCACGGAATCGCCGCCGTCCAAATTCATCGCTTCCAAACAGCCGATGGCCAACATAACTTTAGCTTCCGCTTCCAAAGACAAACTATCAAGAAAAGTCACTAAAAATAACTTATCCCTAGAAGCCGGAAAGCCGATCGCAGTTCTCGACCCCACACCCAAAACGCTCGGATCTTTAAAACCTTCCGACAGCGGAGACAGCCAAACTTTCCCCCCTTTCACCAATCTCGGCCCGCAAGTCAGAGAAAACCAATGCTGGCTCCAATCTGGCTTACCTTCGGTTCTAGCCGTCACCATTTCCAATTGATTTCCCGCCTTAATTCCCAAAGTCGTACCGTAATTTTCCCAGCGGCTGTATTTGAGAAACTTACCCGCCGCCACCATATTTCCCAGCACAGATTTCTGCTCGTCTTGGTCAAAAAAAGTGCCGCTAGCAACAACAGCAGCCCCATAACGCGCTACCATATTTTCAAAAGGTTCGTCACCCGCAGTTACTTGAGAATTATTTGCGAAAATGGCATTTTTAGCTAAACCAATTGTGATATAATGTTCGGGATCTGTGAGGTCGATCGTAGTTAGATAAAAAGTGGCGCCAGCTAAGGTTTGACTGCTGAGTTGTACGGGTTTTGCTTGGTTTGCCGAACGTTTGATAATTGGAGATTGAGACGGCTGTAGAGCCGGATCGTTTCTGGGATTTATTTGAGAATTATCCTGCGGTTTTGTAATAGGATTGTTGGGAAAGAATTCAGGATTTTCTTTTTGTATATTTGATATAAAATTGAGAAATTTTTGCCAAAACTTAGCTGTAAAAGTGAAGAAATCATCTCGATTTTTCGCAACAGAAAAATAGTCAGCCAACCCCCGAGTTACAGCTATTCCGATTAAAAACAAAAAAGTACGCCGCAGCATTGGCCGAGGGCCTTGAGATTGTTTGCGTTTAGACATAAAAAAATTTCAGCTATGATAGTGAATAGTTTTCTATGTTTGTGATTGCAAAGACGATCGAACTAATTCTGAAACTCCCGGTAGCAATGCGGCATCCGGGAGCCAGCTCAGGAGGCCGATCCACCTATTTACCCGATCGTAGCAGTTGGCGATCGGCGATCGCCAGATTTATTGCCGATCGCGGTTAAAAAAAGCCGATCGAGCGATCGTCCGGTAGTAAAAAAAAATCAACAATCAAAAATAAGTTTATCCTTCCCAATTAGCAATTCCCAATTCCCCCTTCCCCATTCCCAATTACCCAAAAATGAACTTTCAACGAGTATTTGGTACATTACCCAAAACCCAAGCCAGCGCCCCCGGAAGAGTAAACCTGCTGGGCGAACACACAGACTACAACGACGGATTTGTACTTCCGACTGCGATTCCGCAGCGCACAACAGTACAAATCGGCCCTAGCAGCGACACCCGACACCATTTTTATTCCGCAGAATATGACGAACTCATAAACTTTTCAGACGACGATACCGTACCGCAAAAATTCGTTAGTTATATCTGCGGCTGCATCAGACTTGTGGAAAAAGAAGGATACAAAATACCGCCAATAAATCTCTACATTACCTCGAATGTGCCGATCGGCGCCGGTTTGTCCAGCAGCGCCGCCTTAGAAATAGCCACCCTCAGAGGATTGCGCGCCCTCCTCAACCTCCCCCTAGACGACGTGCGGCTAGCTCAAATCGGACAGCAAGCCGAAATCCGCTATGCCGGCTTGAACTGCGGCATCATGGATCAAATGGCGTCGAGTTTAGCAGACACCAACACCATGCTGTTTCTGGACACCCGCAGCCTGGAATACCGCCCGGTGCCCTTTCCAGCAGGGACAGAAATTTTAGTAATAGACAGCGGTGAAAGCCACAACCTAGCAGCAGGAAGCGGCTACAACCAGCGGCGCGCCGAGTGCGAGAAATCCGCGCAGATATTGGGAGTTAAAGCTCTCAGAGATATCGCCGATCCGCAATCGGTGAAAGTATTACCGGAACCTCTCAACAGGCGCGCCCGCCACGTCGTTACCGAAAACAACCGCGTGCTCGAAGCGGTAAAATCGTTGCCAGCAGAGCGTTTTGGCGAGTTAATGAATGCTTCCCACGCCAGTTTGCGCGACGACTACGAAGTTTCGACACCGGCAGTAGACGCGCTGGCGGCAATCTTGCAGTCAATCCCCGGAGTCTTCGGCGCCAGGCTGACGGGCGGAGGTTTTGGCGGTGCTTGCGTAGCGCTCGTAAAAAGTGGCAAAGCCGATGTTATCGCATCAGAGGCGATCGATCGCTACCAGCGCGCGGGTTATAGCGGTCGAGTTTTGGTTCCAGAAGTTAAACTTAATTCTTAACTCCAGAACTATCTCCTGACAAAGAAGGCCAGCGTACAGTCACGATAACCGAATCCTCCTCAGCAGACCAATAATGAGGCACTCCCGGCATCCACAAAGCGTAATCTCCCTCCCGAGAAAGCAAGATTTCTCGCGAAGGAAATTGCAGGCGGAACCGCCCTTTTACTAGGATAGAAAGCGTAGTTGCTGCGGCATTTACCGCCCACTGAGTCCTGCAATCTCCAGCCGGGTGAATGCCCCATTTTACCTCTAACGCAGAAGTCGATCGCGCGTCATCGCCCGGGGTGATAAAGTGACCGGCAAACCAACCGCCGCGAGTTGCACCTTCTGCGCCCGCATTTCCAAAAATTACTTCAGATGACATCGCGATCTAACCTATTACTTCCGGCCCGAAGATTGACCTTCCGTCGTCGCGATTTCCCCAGTTTCCATAAACTGCTTAAAGCGGCGCAAATCGTCGGCAATTTGCTGTTTGGGAGCTTCGCCAAATAGCTTAGCAGCACCAGCAGCAATTGCACCGCCGGGAGGGTTGTATTCGATGACAACTTTTACCTCTGTCCCGCGTCCTACAGGTGCAGGTTGAAAGCGCACAAAACCAGAATTGTCAACATCAGCCCCTTCCACAGACGCCCAAGCAATTAAGCGATTTTCTTCTTCCCGGACAATCTCTGCATCCCATTCTACGCTATTGCCGATCGGCGCGCTGGCAATCCAGTGAGAACGCTTTTCATCTATTACCGCAACGTGTTTGAGATGCTTCATAAACCTCGGTAAATTTTCAAAATCGCGCCAATAACGGTACAATTCATCGGCCGGTTTGTCGATCGTCACCGTCTTTTCAACTTTGATGCTTTGATTCGGATCGGATGCCGACTGCAAACCCTCGACAACCCCCAGCCCGCGCGCCGCCAAACCGCCGCCCGCAACCGCCAGCAAAGCACCTCTGAGAGAACGCTGCGACAAACCGAACAGTACCAAAGCCCCGCCGCCGATTAAAGATGCCCAGCGTTCGGTATCGCCGCTGTTAGCTTGGTTTTCTTTGTCGGAATTTGCGCTCGAAGTAGATTCCATTGTTGTAAACCTCGTCAATTAATAGCGAAAATATACGATCAACTGTCGCAAATCAGCTAGACATAATTTTTTTCATTTTATGACAATCTATCTCAACTGCAAACCTCCCTGCCTCTACCTAAAGTAAGGAGTAGCTGTAGGGTGCGTCAGCATTCATAATATCTCGATTTTTAAAAGTTTTATCTAACTGATCCACCGGACAAGTCGTAGCGAAGCGGGGCGTAAGCCATCGAACTCTCGTATTTTTTGTAAGTTGTAAGGTGCATCGTAAAAAAACAGTTTCTGCGTAAGTCCCGCTCTAAATTTAAAACAAGGGGTCAGTGCTTTTCACTTACCCCTACCCAAAATTTTGGCATTTTTGAAACGACCGTATAGCTGGAACAAATCGCCACAAAAGCGACGCAATTGCTCCTAAAAATACTTGTCCATGTTGAAGGTCAAAATCATGAGTGTTCCTAGCAAATGACCTGCGCTCATGCAAGCCAGAAATGCCGGTACGCTAACATTGTTGAACAGAGACGGGAAGGGCAAAGGCATTTTCGGGCCGACGTGGGGATACCAAATTCTGCGGCTCAGAACTAGCAATGCTAAGATATTGCAAACAAACATCACTATTGGTTTTTGCCAATTTCCTGATGCTGTGTCAGCCACTGCCGATTCTACTACTGCCAGTAAATTTGAGTTAATCATGGTTGAGGCTCCTATTTTTCATAAACTATTAGAGAGGCTAGATGAGATTTCTTGCCAAAAATCTAGCAGGGGCGATCGGCTTTACGCCATAAATATCTGTTTTGCTCTCAATATTCACCGCGCCAGCCCCAGCGCCCCCGCCCGAAATAATCTAATTACAGCAAGAAGTCTTTTAATGCCATTCACAAGTAACGAAAGATACAAAGGACACAATCATCCTCGCTGCCATTTGTAACTTTTAGCCTATCTGGCAGTTGCGGCATTTGCTCGTGCTGCCAGACAGGAAAGACTGCTCGTCATTACTTAACGATGTAGGTAGGCAGAAAGTGAAGGATGTCGCGCAGAACGCTATATCCAGAAGCGTCCCAGAGCAAATAAGCTAAGAAGCCGATCATCGCTAAGCGACCGTTCCAAAGTTCTGCTTGCGGGTTGAATCCAAACAGAAAGGCATTCCGATCTTTGCCGTTGTAGGCATTAGCTGTAGGAGGTAGGTTAGTAGGGCGAGTTTCCATGTTTTTACATTCCTTAACAATGTTTCGCTTATCATCGTAGCGACTTAATTTATACTTTGCTATCTGCCTCTAGGCTCAAGATCCACCCAAGTCTAAAGGAGGATTTTGAAACCAAAAATAATGTGTTAAGTTTTGTTGAGCGAGATTTTGAAGCGCTCGCCTGTATCTGTAAATACTGAATGCAACTGCAATTTGAGAGGGCTGCTGTCAAAGGCAATCATCTCCCCTGCCGGACAAAGAACGGCGCTGGTGACTCGACAATAGTGAATCAGCGCTCTGCTAGAGGCAAGAAAATTTAGTAAAGTTAAACTGCAAATCAGAACACGATCGCCTCTTAGTTAACCTAAAATAGGAGACAAACAGATCGATCGGGAGAAACAGTTATCGAAACCATCTACGGCAATCTTCAAGGTTTAAAGTCCAGCCAGCTCAAACAACTCGAAAAGCTTTACCACCAGCGACTACCGGGCGATCGCATCACCACGGCAGAATTCGCCCAGCGCGTTGCCGCCATCAGCACCGAAATAGACAAACCAATCTGCACCTACATCAACCGCCGCGGACAAGTAATTCGCGTCGGCGTCGGTACACCCCGCCAAACCCAGATTGCTCCCCTAGAATTGCCCCGCTACGGGGGAGGTCGCCTCAGCGGCATTCGCTGCATCGCCACCCACCTCAAGCCTGAAACCCCAAGCGAAGCAGCCCTCACCGCAATGGCAATTCAGCGCCTGGACGCCCTTGTTTGGCTGACGCTGACCGGCGGAGGATTTCAGCGCCGCGGCGGCGGCGGCACCGGTTACATCAAAGAAACTTATCTCGCTCACCTGATACCCCAAGGAGAGCGGCCAAATTTTGAGTTCTCTGTGTTGAGCGCTAAGTTAGAACAAGCTTCAACTGAGGAAATAGAAGAGTCTTCAATTCAAGAGTCTTCAATTCAAAACTCATCCATCAAAACTCAAAACTTTCCCTGGAAAATATCAGAACCTCAAAGTTTGGACGATCTCGCTGACCAAGACTTTATGGATTTGGTCGAAGGACTCGAAGCAGAGTTTCAAGCAGAGTTTGTTGCTAAGCAAGTCGATGCAGATCAAGATAAAGTGCTGCTGGTGGGTGTAATGACTCAGCACATGACTCTGCTGGAGTTTGAAGACGGGCTCGCAGAAATCACACGGCTGGTTGAAAGCGCCGGAGGCCAGGTACTGCAAACAGTGCGCCAAAAGCGATCGCGCCCCCATCCGCAGACAGTCGTCGGCGAAGGTAAAGTGCAGGAAATTTCCCTCACCGCTCAGACGATTAGCGCTAACCTCGTGGTATTCGATCGCGACTTGTCCCCCGCACAAATACGGAACTTGGAAATTCAGATAGGTATCCGCGTAGTCGATCGTACGGAAGTAATTCTCGACATCTTTGCCCAAAGAGCTCGCTCGAGCGAGGGTAAATTGCAAGTCGAACTCGCTCAGCTAGAGTACACTCTACCTAGGCTCAGAGGCCGCGGTCAGGCACTATCGAGACAAGGCGGTGGCATCGGTACCAGAGGCCCGGGGGAAACGAAACTAGAAACCGAACGGCGGACGATCGCCAAACGCATTTCTCGATTGCAGCAAGAAGTCAATCAACTGCTCGCCCACCGCTTCCGGCTGCGGCAGAACCGACACCACCACGAAGTACCCTCAGTCGCGATCGTCGGCTACACAAACGCGGGTAAATCGACTCTGCTAAACCTGCTCACCAATTCCGAGGTTTACGCCGCCGACCAATTATTTGCCACCCTCGACCCCACCACCCGAAAGTTGACGATTCCTGGTGCTGTCACTGGGGAACCTATGTCGATCGTCCTCACAGATACAGTGGGCTTTATTCGCGAACTCCCCCCCGCCTTGATCGACGCTTTTCGGGCTACCCTCGAAGAAGTCACAGACGCCGATGCTTTGCTGCACCTCGTCGATCTCTCCCATCCCGCGTGGCAGAGCCAAATTCGATCGGTCATGAATATTTTGACAGATATGCCCGTAACTCCCGGCCCAGCCCTGGTAGTCTTTAATAAAATCGATGCCGTAGATGAAAATACTCTCGCCCTCGCCCGAGAAGAGTTTCCTCAAGCCGTATTTATTTCGGCGGCCAAAGGTCTCGGGATGGAAACTCTCCGTGACAGATTAGCTCAGCTCATTCAATACGCTCTCTACCCTCGGTAAATACTTAAACATTGCTTTTAAGTAGTTGACATTCGGGAATATACGTACATATACTGAGGACAGATATCGTCAAAGCATGAGACTATAGAATAGTAGTCAAATCCTAGATTGCAAAGTACAATACAGCAAATCAAGTTTGCGATCGGTAAAGTGATTAATGAGAAGAGGGGGAATCATAAGTAAAAATACTCTTTTTCGATGGCTGTAATGGCTTTTACTTGAGAGGTTGCAAAAAGATGTTGCTTCAGGCAGTGCAAACCGCTAACCCGATGTCAACGTAAAAGAAAATAAGACTACTAAAGTGTTTGGGCGATCGCCTCAAGCGCTATACTATCTTTTACAGGCGTCCGCCAGAGACAGCATTAATTTATTGTAAACACTCTAAAATCCTTGCCCGTCCTGCAACGCTAATCTGTAGCACTACTTCTATCTTCCAATTTTACCACTGTTTAACTAAATAGTTATGTGTACGCTACTGGCAAAACTAGCAATTGGACTCTCTGCCACAATGGCAACAGGGTTCTACTATCTAGCTGCCGCCCCTCCGGCTTCAGCAATCGACGTGTGCGGGCCCGGAAACTTTTCAAGTGCC
This sequence comes from Cyanobacteria bacterium SOY_34_metabat_3, assembly GCA_031399265.1. GTDB lineage: Bacteria > Cyanobacteriota > Cyanobacteriia > Cyanobacteriales > Microcoleaceae > Microcoleus. The sequence continues at coordinate 23,215 of JANNOR010000087.1, forward strand.
TGCGCGCCAGACCGTTCGGCAACCCCGGACTCAGCAGCCTCACCAGCAGCATCCCCGCCAGACCCGGTACCGTCTGTGCCGCTGGTAGTCGAATCGCCGCTGGCTACGCCAGAGCCGCTACCGTCTGTGCCGGTAGTCCCATCACCCCTGGCCACACCAGAACCGATACCGTCGGTAGTCGAATCACCACCACCGATCGTAGAGCCCGTAGTGCCGCCGCCTCTGGTAATTCCATCACCAGCACCAGCACCACCGATCGTAGAGCCCGTAGTGCCGCCTGTGGTAATTCCAACACCAGACGCGATCGTGCCATCGTCCCCAGTGGAACCATCTGCGGTGATACCAAACTCGATCGCGCCATCGCCTGCACCCATCCCGTCGCCACCCATCGTGTCGCTCCCGCCGACCTTTGGAAACATCTACGCAAACACCTCCGTTAGGACAACTGCGATCCCAGAACCGGGTACTGTGGTCGCACTCCTGCTCGTCGGCGCAGGAATCATTTATTCTGGCAGAAAACGAAACAAGCAGGTTGGTCAACAACGGTAGGCAGGCCAAACCTGCTGCTTGTTTTCAGAATCTCTCCGTTTCTTGAAGCGTGGGTGTTTTTTTTTATTTTTAGGACTAAATCAAAGAAAACAGTATAAATAATCACTTTATAGCTGGCTGCAAGTATATAAAAATTAAAATAAGATTGGTTAAGATTACAATTAAAAAATATTGTGATTGTTTGAGCGTCCGATGACCCCTAAAGTAGAAATTTACACTTGGAGAACCTGCCCGTTTTGCATTCGTGCCAAAGCACTGCTGAAGCGAAAAGGAGTTGAGTTTACAGAATACGCGATCGACGGAGATGCAGCAGCACGCGATATTATGACCGATCGAGCCAACGGAGGCCGCACCCTCCCTCAAATCTTCATTAACGACCAACACATAGGCGGTTGCGACGAAATTCACGCACTCGATGCTCAAGGTCAGCTAGACCCGCTGCTAGCAAAATAACGCATTCCCCGTTGAATTTTGAGTTTGCCCAAATTTGCCTGCGATCAATTCTTAATTTTAACTAAAAATGAAATTTGCATTCATCATCGATCCCCTTGCGCGACTAATTCCAGGACACGATACCAGCGTAGCGCTGATGGAAGCAGCTCAAGAGTTGGGTCACGAAGTCTGGGCGACTCAAGCCAACGAATTAAGCGTCATCGGCGGCAAAACCTGGGCAATGCTCAGTCGGGTGATGCTCACCCCTGTCAAGCTGGTAGAGGGACGCTGGGACGCTGCTGAGGCTTGGTACGAGGTAGAAGAAGCGACTTTGCAACCTCTCGAAGCAATGGACGCAGTATTTATGCGGACAGACCCCCCAGTCAACGTTCCGTACCTTTACGCTACTTACCTTCTAGACGGCATCGATCCCGCTAAAACTTTGGTAGTTAACAGTCCCAAAGGATTGCGGGCTGCGAATGAAAAAATGTACGCTTTACAATTTGAAGGAGCGATCCCCGAGACAATTGTTTCTCAAAACAAGCAGGTAATTCGGCAATTTGTTGAGAAAAAAAGCGCAGCAGTTCTTAAACCCTTGGGTGGCAAAGCTGGCGAGGGAATTTTGTTTTTGGAGCCGGGCGATCGCAATCTCAACTCCCTGGTCGAAATTAGCACTCAACAGGGGCAAGTTCCAGTCATGGTTCAGACTTATCTGCCGTCCGCAAAAGAGGGAGATAAACGAATTATACTTTTGGACGGTAAGCCGATCGGCGCTGTCAACCGGATTCCTACCGGCAATGAGTTTCGCGGCAACATGGCCGTCGGCGGCCGAGTTGCAAAAACCGAGATTACCGATCGCGAACGTCAAATTTGCGCTCAGTTAGCACCCGTCTTGCAACGGGACGGACTGTACTTTGTTGGCATTGATATCATTGGTGGTTATCTCACGGAAGTTAATGTTACCAGCCCTACAGGGATCAGAGAAATTGACTTGTTTGATGGTGTTAGTTTAGGCAAACAAGTGATTGAATGGGTGGAGAAGGAAGAAGGAAGAAGGAAGAAGGAAGAAGGATGAGCGAAGAAGGAAGAAGTCATTAGTTATTCGTTAGTTGCTACCAATTCCCGATGCCCGATGCCCGATGCCCAATTCCCAATTCCCAATTCCCAATTCCCCATGCCCAATTCCCAATTATTAATTTATGTCAAAAATTGGCGTTGCAGTAGTCGGTACAGGTTTCGGTCAAAAAGTACACATTCCCGGATTCCAGGCACATCACCGAACTGAGGTTGTGGCTGTTTACCACCGGAATTTAGAGACAGCAAAGGCGATCGCCTCTACCCACAATATTCCCTACGCTTGCAGCTCTATCGCAGATATAGTTGCCATCCCCGAAGTAGCGGGCGTCAGCATTTCCACGCCGCCATTTTTGCATTTTGAAATGGCGACAGGCCGCCGCGGCGGGCGTTTCGCGCACATTGCTATTTTGCAGGTCAATGCCATAGACCGTTTGCCCCAGAGCCAGACAAGCTTTGATCTGCGCCACGTCGGTAAAAGGTTCAAGCGCTACAAAGGCATCACCGCGTAGATTGGGGTTGCGAAAAGGAATGGTGGGACCTTCACTTGCCAGCGGTTCAGGTAATTGTAACTCGGGCGGGAGAGGGGTTGTAGTTGTATTAGTACAGGAGGTAACAAAAAAAACAATCAGCGTTAGCAAAAAACAATATTTCTGTAATCGACAAACCATAATCTCACCACAATAAACTAGGAGCTAACGCAATAATTAATGGAGAACGGTTAACAATTAATGATTAGCCGTTCTCCATTAATTATTGCGTTAGCTCATCGGCATTTGCTGAAACAACTGTCGCGCCTGCCTTGACGCGGAAGATGCCCTGAAAGCCGATGACATTGATGTTGAGGAAATTCCCCTGGAATTCCTCGGGGAAATGGCCGCTGCTGAGGATGC
>JANNOR010000272.1:0-6770 GCA_031399265.1 Cyanobacteria bacterium SOY_34_metabat_3
TTTTTTTATTTTCGGGGGCGGCCTTATTTTTTTTGCGGTTCGGTCTGTGCGGTCCCCCACCCGCTATTTTTTTGGTACACGGCACTGCCGTCTCCTCCGTCTCCTCCGTCTCCTCCGTTTATATCATTCCGATGCCAATGGATTTGATATCAATACATAAATAAACCCGCCCTCCTAACCTATGGTTGTGGAGGGCGGGTTTATCTAAAAACAAGCTAGTTGTTAATAGTTGAGTCTCAAGTTAAAGACTCAACTTAACATTAAAACAACGGGCTGGGAGCTGGAGCGCCCAACATTAATTTATCGTCGAGCTTCTGAGCTTCGATAAACGATACAATCGAAGCCTCTGCCGAGATTTTCAACTGGTTGAAGTCAACAACATTATTAGCTGCACCAGCATTCTGAGGTACGAGCAAGCTGTCAACCATGCTGACTTGTTGACCAGCGACTAAACCGCCTTCAGTCAGAGGATCGAGCTCGATGCTAGAAGCGCTTCTTGCTGGCGTCGGTACTACTACCGTCGCAGGCCTTGTGCTGGGGCCGGGCACGTCAAAGCTCACCGGGTTGGGGCCTGTGCGGATCGGGAACGGGTTGGGAACGCCCGGAGCATCAAAGACTTCCAATACCGAGTAGGTGGCTGGGGACAAATTAGGAAACACAGCAACCCCACCAGCATCACTAAACACCAGGGGTTCAGTCCCAGCATCGTAGCGGCCGTTGCGGTTCAAGTCCAAAGTGAATGGGACATTGGGAAGGCGCGGTTCGCCTCCGTCTTGGATACCGTTACGGTTGTCATCTCGGAATTTAGGAACCAAGAGGTCATAGCGGCGAGAGTTGCCTACCAAAGCGCAGGTAAAGGTTTGATTTGCACCGAGAACAATATCCAGGGGTTGAGTTGTTTGGAAATAACCCGGAGGCGTTACTTCTCGAATGCTGTAGTTGCCGGGGCGCAAATTGTTGAATGCAAAGGTACCAAACTGATTGGTAGTAGTAGTGGGTTCATTTGCTTGCAACACACCGTCACGGTTGGTATCGATAAAGATGGTGACATTAGCAATAGCTGGTTCGTTACCATCTCGATAACCGTTCAGGTTGAAGTCTTCAAACTTACAACCGGTGATGTTGCTGTTGGGTGTGTTTGCAAAGGTAACGTTAGCGTCCTGAGTGCTGAGGGTCACATCAACACGATCGGCAGTTGAAGGTGAGAAACCAGATGGTACAACTTCCCGCACCACATAGTTGCGCGGTTGCAAGTTGGTAAAAGCTCCTCTACCCTGCTCATTTGTCCTGATTTGCTGTTCTCCAGCATCGGCAGTTCCATTATTGTTGGTGTCGAGGAAGACAGTGACACCGCTAATTGGCGCTTCACCCTGAGCTGGTTCGTAGCGACCGTTTGCATTCAAATCATTGTATTTGAACACAGTGATGTTCGGTAGAGTGTTTCCCACACCGGCATTACTGCCAATACCCTGAGTAGCTCCAACAGCAGAAAAGGTCAGTGCTGGCGAAGGGTTGCGCGCTGGTAAAGTTGTATTAGGCGCTGCAAAAATCGGCCGTTCACCAGTTGCGGCGATCGATCTTTCACCTACTTGTTGAATGCCGTCGAGGTTGTTATCTACGAATTTAGGATCGTTTACTTTCAGCGTATAGGTTGTGTCTGCTACTAACAGCGGTTGCTCCTTGCTGATCGTACCCTGGAATCGTGCCCGGGGCCCTGGTGCCGAAACCAGAGCGGGATTACCAGTGGTTGCTACTGGAAAATTTAAATTCCCTGGGACACCGCCACCTACTTGTGCCGGCAGTACAGATGGAAAAATTTCCAACACTTTGTAATTGCCAGCTCGCAAATCCTTGAAGGTAACGATTCCGGCCGCATCGCTGATGGCGATGGGTTCAGATCCTGCATCCCACCGACCGTTATCATTCAGATCTAGAATAAACGGTACTCGGGCAATTGGGGGTTCGATGACTCCATTGACAACATTTCGCGAGCCGTTGCGATCGATGTCTTGAAATTTATTAACTTCAATTTGATAGAGCGGAGTGTCGCCAACTTGAGCGCAGGCAAAGGTTTGACCGGCGGCTACCGTCACGTCCAGTACGGGAACGTTACCGGGGGGAGTGCTTTGGGGAAAATCTTGTGTTTCTAACGGTTCTGCGGTCGGAGAGTTAACTTCTAGTCCGGTAACAGAATTAATTTGTCGTGTGATCCGTTCTTCCCGAATCTTGTAGCTTCCGGGTGCTACGTTGAACGACCATGCACCATTTTTGTCGGATAAGGTGTTGGGTTCTCCTGCATCGCGTTGGCCGTTGCCATTGGAATCAATATAGATTCTGACATTTTTAATGCCCGGTTCATTTCCATCTCGAAAACCGTCGGCATCGATGTCTAGGTATTTGCATCCGACAATTCGGCTGCCTACAACTGCGGTGTTACCAAAGAAAACGTTGACATCTCTGTTGGCAACAGTGGCGGCAAGGGGATTGGGCGTAGTAGCACGGAAACCAGCGGGTATTACTGTTTCTGTGAGTACATAATTGCCAGGGACAAGATTGATGAATGAGAACGCGCCGTTAACGTCCGTCGTGGTTGTTAATTCCCCAGTACCAGCATTGAATACACCGTTGGTGCTGGTTGCTGATTCGAGGAGGATCGGGATATTCGCCAGACCCGGTTCATTAGCCTGTCTGATGCCATCCGCGTTCAGGTCATTAAACTTGATCCCTAGAATTGCCAGACCAGCATTCCCAAAAGGAAGCCCCGAAACTGGCCGTACTTGCTGGGCAATACGTTCTTGAGTATTATCTTCTGCCATGATTTTCTCCTTCACACCTAAATTCACGTAAATTACAGACTGCTGTATCTTTTTGTCAATGCCGATCGGCTTTTGCCAATCCCTGACCACCACTACTAGATTTTACATATGTCTGTATTCGATGTAATGTGTCCCACCTGACACAAAAATCCCTTAAGCTTTACCGCAGGCCAGTATATCAGGTTTTGAAGAATGCTGGCAATTTGAGCGCCATATCTTCAAGACTTGCGGCCCGAGCTCTGCTTCGCCTGGACACTGGCTTTTTTGAACTGGAAAAATGTACTCTGGTGACGGCATCTGGGTGAATCGATCGACCTGGCCGCTCCGGTCGATCGCGCTTGGGGGATTGTCTGAGAATTCCTCTCTTTCAGCTACTGTACCGATCCGCGAATCTTGCTCCCCATATACAAGCCAGCTTTGGGCTACCCGGAACTCTGGCGATGCGTTGGGGATTAACAACAATAGGGTATCACGCGATCGCCCGATCTTCTTGAAGTTAATCCCCGCACTTTGAGATTGGATGCCGGCGCTGTCCTTGGACTTCAAGCAATTTTAAAGTCTCTGGCACTTGTCATAGTGGGGAACGGAGCGATATTAACCGATAAATTTGTCTTGACAAAATCGCTGGTTTCTGCATTCAAATTCAGATGAATATCTTGTTGCCCAAAGTTAGGAACATAACCTAAATTTGTCAAAGATCGATCGACCAAAACATCGGCAATTCGATCGCCCGTTTGACTTTGGGTCAACAGCAAACTATCTGCCTCAAATTTGCCCTCATCCAAATAACTGCTAGCATCCGTCAGCGGATCGCCATTCAAGGATTTAGCCGATTTAACCTCAGCATCCCCCGTCAGCAAATCGATGCTGCGGGCCCGAATCTCTGTCGAGACAACAACCACAGCAGGCGGAGTAGTTTGAATAAAACCCGGTCGCGGCACTTCCCTGAGTACGTAACTCCCTACGGGAACATTGCGGAAGCTGTAATTACCTTGACTGTCGCTAAAGGTATTAGCTTCACCCGGATCTAAACTGCTGTTGTTATTTAGATCGATGTAAATTTGCTGGTTGGCGATCGGCGGTTCCCCCGGATCGAGGCGACCGTTGGCATTAAAATCGTTGAATTTAACACCGCTAATATTGCCTGTTACCAACACATTGCCAAAACTAATATTAGTGGCATTTGTACCGTTGCCAACAGTTAGGGGAGTCGGATTTGGCGTGGTTTGGCGGAAACCCGGTTGCGGCACTTCCCTGACAAAATAGCTGCCTTGGGGCAAGTTGATGAAGGAGAAATTGCCTTGGGCGTTGGTTAAAGTGGAAGGTTCGTTCGGATCTCGGGCGTTGTTGTTGTTGAGGTCGATGTAAATCGGCCAGTTAGCAACTCTCGGTTCTGTGGGTTCGTTGATGCCGTTAGCGTTGAGGTCGTTGAACTTGAAGCCGCTGATGCTACCGGTGGGAAAATTGTTGCCGAAGTTGACACCGACAGCGTTGGTATTGCCCGTAATGTCGATCGCCCCTGGATTTGGCGTAGTCTGTACCCATCCAGGCTGCTGCACTTCCCTCACCAAATAGCGGCCCGGGGAAACATTGCCAAAAGTGTAATTCCCTTGCGGGTTGGTGATGGTATTCGGTTCGCCACCGTCTAATCTCCCGTTACCGTTGATGTCAAGATAAACTTGCCAGTTGGCTAACGGCGGATCCGTCGCATCTCTGATACTGTTGGCATTGAGGTCGTTGTATTTGATTCCGCTAATACTACCGACAAAAAAGACATTACCAAAATTAATATTGCCGATCGTCGCGTTGGAAGTAACGTTTATCGGGCCGGGGTCGGGCGTGGTTTGGCGAAAACCCGGTTGCTGGACTTCTCTCACCAAATATGTATCTGCGGGAATATTGACAAAAGCGTAGTTACCTTGAGGGTTTGTAAAAGTATTCGGTTCGCCGCCGTCTAGTCTGCCGTTACGGTTGAGATCGAGGTAAATCTGCCAGTTGGCGAGGGGCTGTTCACCCGGATCTTGGCGGGCGTTGCTGTTAATATCGTTGAATTTTGTACCTGCGATCGTCCCTGCAAAAAAGTTATTACCAAAATTGATATTGCCAGCATTTGTCCCGCTGGTAATGTTGATGGGCGCTGGGTTCGGCGTGGTTTGGCGGAAATTGGGCTGCTGGACTTCTCGAACCTGGTAAGTACCCGGAGGCAAATTGGCAAAGATGTAGTTCCCTTGGCCGTTGGTGAGGGTAGAAGGTTCGTTAAAGTCCACCCTGCCGTTATTGTTGATGTCGAGGTAGATTTGCCAGTTGGAAATTGGGACTTCTCCCGGATCGGGGCGGCCGTTGGCGTTGAGGTCGTTGTATTTGGTGCCGCTGATGCTACCGACTTGGAAGTTGCCAATGTTGACGTTGGGGATGTCTATTTGGCTGGCGGTTCTGATGTCGTTGATTGATTCGGACATGGTGTTGCTGAGGCCCAATGAACGCGGTTCAATGTTTGCTGTAGCGCAATCTAGCAGTTTTTTTGCCAATTGTGGTTATTTGAGATGATAATTTTTTTTATCAGAGGGAAGGACTGGGAATCAGAAATGCCCAATGCCCGATGCCCAATGCCCGATGCCCGATGCGTAAATTTTTCCCAGATTTGATGTACGATCGCACCAGTTTTGTAAAGGTCAAATTTCTGATGCTCCGAAACCTGACAGCGAGCTGGAATAACGCCCGCGAGCTTCCAAGTTGGCTCCTGCGTGCGAGTTTTTGTGGTTTATTGGCAGTTGGCTCGATCGCCCCTACTGCTGCTGTGGCACAAATTCCTACCCCTGAACAGATTAACAGCAACAGCCCGATCGCCCAAACAGGTGCGATCGTCCGTCCTGCCATCAAATTGGGCAGCCGTGGCTCGTCCGTGAGCGAACTCCAAGCCGCACTTAAATTGTTGGGATTTTACTCTGAGACTGTAGACGGAATTTTCTCACAAAGCACCGCCGCCGCTGTGTCTAAGTTCCAGGAAGCTGCCGGCCTCGCCCCAGATGGGATAGTCGGTCAAGATACTTGGAATCGGCTGTTTCCAGTGGCTTCGGGCGCGATCGAAAACCCGATCGCCAATGCTCCTGCAACCTCCGAAAACTCAGAGACGAACCCCCAACCGCAACCCACCAATTTTCCGGTTTTGAGAAGACGAATGCGCGGGCCAGCAGTCAGAGATTTGCAAGAGCGGCTGCGCGCCAAGGGATTTTTGCGCGTCAGGGCTGACGGCGTGTTCGGCCCGGAAACTCAAGCTGCTGTCAAGGCGGCTCAGCGACAATATCAATTACCCGCCGATGGCATTGTCGGCCGCGCCACTTGGGAAGCTCTGCTGCGGTGAAACCAACCCGATCGTACCGGCTCTGCACGTTGCGCGCAGCGGCGATCGTCCAAATTGTTAATAATCCCTTTCTGAAGTATTTCTGCACGTCAAAAAATGTCAAGTTTGGTAAACAAAGGATTGCGCTCCCAGAAGTTTGTGCTACTTTAAAAACATGAGGGGCAGAACCAAGAAACACAAAAAACTTGGAAAAAAAATTCGGAATTAGAGCATTTGTCCCGATCGGCTCTAGTTCGCAGGCAACGCCTGAATCGTGTAGCTTATTAGCAAAGAAAGGTTGACATTGCGCTCGGGATTTGTTAAGTAGCTTGAGGCTATTGGATTAATCAAAAGTTGCGATCGCACAGTCAAACACAGAAGTCTGAATAGACTCCGCTGATAGCTAGCTCGCCCGCAGAGTAGTTGCAAAAAAGTCCACCTTAGTTGTAGTTTGCTGAATCTCAGCATAGCTAAAAACCTACTTGAATCAACTTAATTTACAAAAATTTTAGGGTCTGGCATCCGATATGCTAGGCCCTAAAATTTTGAGATTTTTTTGAAGTAGGCAGCAGTCTTTGGCTGTTAACAGTCAACAGTCAACAGTCAACAGTCAA
>JANNOR010000185.1:0-19244 GCA_031399265.1 Cyanobacteria bacterium SOY_34_metabat_3
GGGCGGTTTTTGGCTGGGAAGATGACCCGTACCGCCGCAATTTTGCGATCGGCAAACCGATTGACATGGACGTGGCTGTGTGCTTGGATTTAGACCGATTCGTAGAACGCAGCAACGGAGTTTTTGGCAAGTCGGGAACGGGAAAATCTTTTTTGACGCGCTTGTTGCTGTCGGGAATTATTCGCAAACAAGCTGCGGTGAATCTAATTTTTGATATGCACTCGGAGTATGGCTGGGAAGCGGTTTCGGAAGGGAAACAGTTCAGCACAGTCAAAGGTTTACGACAGTTATTTCCCAGTCAAATTCAGATTTATACCCTAGATCCAGAATCGACAAAACGCCGGGGAGTGCGCGACGCTCAAGAATTGTATTTGAGTTTCGAGCAAATTGAAGTGGAAGATATCGCCCTCGTACAAAGAGAGTTGAATCTGTCGGAAGCTAGTATCGAAAATGCGATTATTTTGCGCAATGAATTGGGCAGCGGTTGGATCAATAAGTTGCTGGAAATGACCAACGAAGATATCCAAATGTTTTGCGAAGAAAAGCGGGGAAATAAGTCTTCGATTATGGCTTTACAGCGGAAGTTAGAGCGTTTGAACGATTTGAAATACATTCGGAAACGCTGTCCCAAAAATTATGTAACTGAAGTTTTACAGTGTTTGGATGCTGGAAAGAATGTCGTAATTGAGTTTGGTTCGCACTCAGATTTGCTGTCGTATATGTTAGCCGCAAACGTGATAACTCGCCGTATTCACGAATCTTACGTACGGAAAGCTGAGAAGTTTTTGATGAGTAAAAATCCGTGCGATCGCCCGCAGCCGTTAGTGATTACCATTGAAGAAGCTCACCGCTTTCTCGATCCGGCGATCGTCCGATCGACCATTTTCGGCACAATTGCCCGCGAAATGCGAAAATACTTTGTGACTCTACTGATTGTAGACCAACGCCCGTCAGGAATCGACGCCGAAGTCATGTCGCAAGTCGGAACCCGCATCACAGCTTTGCTAAACGACGATAAGGACATCGATGCTATCTTTACGGGTGTTTCGGGAGGGCAGAGTTTGCGATCGGTTTTGGCTAAACTCGACTCCAAACAACAAGCGTTAGTTTTGGGGCACGCCGTACCGATGCCGGTAGTTGTGCAAACTCGTCCTTACGACGAACAATTCTACAGGGAAATCGGGGATATAGACTGGCAAGAAATGCCCGATGAAGAGGTATTTGCCGAATCAGAAGCTGCTAAGATGGATTTGGGATTTTAGCTTGACAACTTTTAGCGCTACTGCAAATTAACCGTTGTGATTGCTTCCCGGATGCTGGCAATCGCCGAGATAGGTAATTTTTATGCAACTGATAAATTAGAAAGTGCGATCGACATTCAAAAAAAAATATTTTTCCGGCTTCAGGAAATGGCTTTTCCCCTCTCACCCCCTCACCCCTCATCCCTAAATTCACAAAATACGGATAAGGTTAAATATCGTTGAGCCTCGCAGCACAATTCAACTCAAATAGCCTTACAGCCAGCTTTTATACACCCTTACTTACTCGCAGGCGAAATTGAATAGCATATTTCAATAAAAATGTCAATAAATATTTTAAAGAGTAAGTCGCAGCGAATACGGCGATCGGGTTCGGTTATCTCGCATCGCAGCATCTAGGCAGCGAGAAAAATTCAAGCGATGATGGAACAGAGAGCAAAACACAGCCCTCGAATTGCATGAGTCTGTTTGCATGAGTATTGTGAAGTTGAGTTGCAGTTAAAACTAGCAGGGAATTGAAAACCTTAAGGAAAAATGTAGAATCTTGACCTTAAGACAGAGGTTTTTACCCTTTACGATCCTCAAAATTTGGAATAATATTGAGCAAAGTAAACTTAAATTCACTTCGCATAGAACTAGCCGTTAAAGCTAGGGAGCTACCAAAAATCGACGGGCATTACTGGAAAATCCAGCACAAAAGTAATCCTAAACCACAAGCTTCTACCGATCGTCATCGATAAACAGGAGGGTAAATATCCTCCCTGTCGCAGTCTTCATCCCACTTTTACAAGTGGGACAGGTATCACCAACTTTTTATCTGTTGTTACAAGGAGTGCAATACTCACCCATGTCCACCACGACCCCCAAAACCAAAACAGTGAAAGCCGATCGCCCGAGCACCCGGCCATACTCCTCAACGGATACGGTTCGTACCTACCTGCACGAAATCGGTCGAGTACCTCTGCTAACCCGAGAAGAAGAGATTATTTTCGGGAAGCAGGTACAGCAAATGATGAAATTAATCGAAGCAAAACAGGAACTCGCTAAAGAATGGCAGCGCGATCTGACTCCCGAAGAGTGGGCTGCCGAAATGGAGTTGACAGAAGCTGAATTGAACCGGATCTTGCAAATAGGACGGCGCGCCAAGCAAAAGATGATTGAAGCGAATTTGCGTCTAGTAGTCGCGATCGCCAAAAAATATCAGAAACGCAATATGGAATTCTTGGATTTAATTCAAGAAGGCACCCTCGGTTTAGAACGGGGAGTCGAAAAATTTGACCCAATGCGGGGATACAAATTTTCTACCTATGCCTACTGGTGGATTCGGCAAGCAATTACCCGCGCGATCGCCCAACACGCCCGCACCATTCGACTGCCAATTCACATCACCGAAAAACTGAATAAAATCAAAAAAGTACAGCGGGAACTCACCCAGCAGTTGGGCCGGTCTCCCACACCTGCGGAAATTGCCTCCGCCCTAGAACTGCACCCTTCCCAAATTAGGGAATACTTGCTGATGGCAAGACATCCAGTTTCTTTGGACTTGCGAGTAGGAGACAACCAAGATACCGAACTGCAAGAACTCTTAGAAGACGAAACCGCATCTCCAGAGAACTACATTACCTCGGAATTGCTGCGGCAAGACCTCGATACTTTGATATCAGAACTTACCCCCCAGCAGCGAGATGTAATAATTCTGCGCTTCGGTTTGGAAGACGGCACCGAAATGTCGCTGGCGAAAGTCGGAGAACGGCTCAATCTCAGCCGGGAACGGGTGCGGCAGCTAGAACATCAAGCCCTCGCTCACCTGCGGCGCCGTCAATCTCAAGTCCGAGAATATTTAGCGAGTTAGTGACTAAAAGAGTTGAGATTTTCCCCAAAATCTCAACTCTTTTTTGTGCAGGCGTCTCCGAAAAGGATACTTTTATTTGATATCAATGCCGGTGCAACCGTCAGGTGACAGTTGACAGTTGATTGTTTGGACATTTGAACAATACCGATGCAGCCGGAAACGATATGAGTGGTCGATCGCGCTTTCGATAGATAGCAAAATTTGTCGAAACTAATTTTAGATATAAGTTCAGGAACCGGGCGGGCGATCGCGACTTCAAGTTAATAGGTGGCGTTGAGCCAAATAACCGGTTTCTCTAACAGCTTTTTGAAACTGGTACAAGAGGCTATTCGAGGTAGCTATTTAAAATTTTGGGGTAGGAGAGCGGTGTTAAATTATTTGATATTGACAGGCAGTTTAGAAGCTATTGCGATCGTCCTTGCCCTCTCGCCCGGTAACTTCAGCATCGCATCGACGGCATACCGGGCTGCGCGCTCGGACATCACATCCGGCGTTTTAAGCTCGCAATCCCCCCCAAATCCTGTGCCAGATACCGCTAGCAGAGGTTTAGGAGACGGAATTTACCTTTACGGCCAGTCCAGCAAGCCCGATGAAATTAAAAAAGAATATTTTGTATTTGAAATGCGGCAGAGTAAGGTAGTAGGGGCTTTTTACCTGCCTCGGTCTGCTTTTTACTGTTTTTACGGCACTCTTGACCGGACTCAGTTAAATTTAACCGTAGTAGACAGTTACGACGGCAGTCGCTCTCCCTATTCGCTAAACCTGCAACAGTATTACCCAATCTCTGCGATCGGCGAGAACGATCGGCGCATCTTAGCTATTTGTAAGGCCGCTCACAAACAGCAGATATGGGAAAAGTAGCAGATACCCGCTGCATCAGCAGTCAATCGATTTTCGATTTTCGATTTTAGATAAAAGAATTGAAAAAAGCGACCCCACTGATAAATCGGGAACCCCGAACCAAATTGCTCGATCGTCATGCTTGAAACAACAGTAAAATTGCTCCTAAGTTGAGAATTTCGGACGGACACCAAACACACGACAAGATGAAACTGCGTCGGAAGACATTATCGATCGTTGGCATTACTATCGCTGGACTCACCAGTATCCTATATGCTGTTTCCTCCAGCATCCTTTTGAGCAGCCTTGTCAAAGCAGAGGAACAAGAAGCCACACAGGTTGTCAAGGGAGTGCTCAGCGTGTTCGCGCAAACCGCAGATGACTTCAACTCGCGCTTTGCCGACTGGTCGGCCTGGGACGATACCTACGCTTTCATCCAAAACCGCAACCAAGAATTCATTGACTCCAATTTAGTTCCAGAAGGACTGGCTAATTTGAGAGTTAATATCGCCCTATTTGTCAATACTTCTGGCAAGATTGTTTACGGTACTGCTTTAGACACCGAAAAGCTGAAACTAACGCCTGTTCCATTCGCATTAAAACGGCGCATTTCTCTAGACGATCGGCTATTGCAGCACCCCAACGCCCAAAGCAGCCTCGCTGGTATCCTGCTGCTGCCGTCTGGGCCGATACTGATTACTTCCCGGCCAATTCTCACGACTAAAAGTACGGGCCCGATCCGAGGCACCCTGGTATTCGGGCGCAATTTGGATGCTGCGGGTATTGCAAAGCTTTCTAAAATTACTCGCTTGCCGTTGATTGTACACAGAATTAATGACCCTGAATTGCCTGCTGACTTTCAGAAAGTGCGGGAGAAACTGTCGGAAAAAAAACAGATTTTGGTGCGTCCTTTAAGCGAAAAGTCGATCGCGGGCTACGCTCTGATCCGCGATATTTACGATCGGCCTGCGCTACTGCTGCGGGTGGATATCCCTAGAGAAATATACCGCCAAGGTCAAATTAGTTTGCTATACCTGCTGGTGTCTGTAATTTTGGCGGGAATTGGGTTTGTCGGCTGCACTTTGCTGCTGCTAGAATATCTGGTGCTGTCTCCGCTTAGCAGTTTAGCGAAAGCAGTGAACGGCGTTAGCAGCAGCCAAGACCTCTCAATGCGGCTGCCGGTGACGGGCGAAGACGAGTTGTCCGACCTTGCCCATACTATCAACGGAATGCTGAGTGCGATCGCGATCGCCGAAAGCGAGCAACTGGAGGAAAAAGCCCGCTACGGAGCCGTAGTCGAGCAAGCTACAGATTGCATTTTCCTGTGGGACGCTCAAACCAAACGTCTTTTAGAAGCCAATACAGCCTTTAGAAACTTGCTCGATTACAATCTCGATGAAATTTCCCAACTGACTATTTACGATATCATCGCTTACTCTAAAGACCTAATAGACAGCAATATCGAACACCTGCTGGTCAACACACAATTCAAAATAGGCGAAGTTCTCTACCGCCGCCGAGACGGTTCCTGCGTAGACGCGGAAGTAAGCGCCAGCGTAATTTCCTACGGCGGCCGCGAGATTATTTGCACTGTTGTCCGCGACATTACCGATCGCAAACAAGCCGAAGCCGAACTGCGAGCATCAGAAGAACGCTACAGACTTTTGTTTAAAAACAACCCCCATCCGATGTGGGTTTACGATTTAGAAACCCTGCAATTTATAGCCGTAAATCAGGCTGCTATCCACCACTACGGCTACACTCGCGACGCATTTCTCAGCATGACCGTTGCGGACATCCGTCCCCCCCAAGAGCTGCCCAGATTGCTAGAAAACATATCCCAAGTAGATGCCAGTATTGATTTTGCCGGTGTGTGGCAGCACCAGAAAAAAGACGGCACAATTATTGATGTAGAAATTACTTCTTATGCCATGATTTTTGATAGCAGAAATGCTGAATTAGTCCTGGCTCACGACGTGACCGACCGCTTGCAAGCCGAGGCAGAACTTTACCAAGCAAAGGAAGCAGCAGAAGCAGCTAATTTGGCTAAAAGTCAGTTTTTAGCTAACATGAGCCACGAACTCCGAACTCCTCTGAATGCAATTATCGGTTACAGCGAGATCCTGCAAGAAGAAGCTTTAGATTTGGGCGAAGCAGATTTTGTGTTGGATTTGGAGAGAATTCACAATTCTGGGCAGCTTTTACTGACATTAATTAATGATATTCTCGACTTGTCGAAAATCGAAGCCGGTCACGCGGAACTTGAATTAGCCACTTTTGACGTTTCGGATGCCGTTCAAGATGTAGCGAAAACTGTAGAACCGCTATTTTTGCGAAACACCAATCGCCTGAAGGTGGAGTGTCCTCCTAATATTGGCGGATTGCATTCCGATAAAACTAAGTTTACTCAAATTTTGTTTAACTTACTTAGCAACGCAGCTAAGTTTACTCAAAAAGGAACAATTACACTCACCGTTGAAAGAATTAAACAAGACGAGAATAGTTGGGATTCTGAACAGTTAATTTTTAAGTGTACTGATACGGGGATTGGCATAACTCCAGAACAGCTACAAAAATTATTTCAACCTTTTACCCAAGCCGATGCTTCGACTACCCGCAAGTACGGAGGTACGGGTTTGGGTTTGGCAATAGCACAGAAATACTCTCAGATGCTGGGGGGAGAAATTACTGTGAGTAGCGAATTCGGCAAGGGGTCAACTTTCACTCTAATTTTGCCAGTATAGATAACGCGGTAGTGCCATTTCCTGGCTGGTAATATTAATTCCGATGCTACCGGATTTGATATTACGCATCGGATTCAGAAACCGAGTTCTTTTTGTCGGAGTGCGCGGACTGCAAAAACAAGATTAATACTCAATACCTGGCTGAGCTTTAATGCCTTGTTCTCGGAATGGATGTTTAACTAAAGTCATTTCTGTCACTAAGTCTGCCCGTTCAATGAGTGCAGGTGGCGCACCTCTGCCTGTTAAAATAATGTGGGTTTCTTCTGGTTTTTGTTCTAACCCAGAGAGCACTTGCTCGACTTGCAAATAACCGAGTTTTAATGCTATATTGACTTCATCTAACAGCACTAACTTAAATTCTGGATTGCAGATAAAAGTTAGGGCTTTTTCCCAGGCTTTTTGAGCTGTTTCGATATCTCTGTCTCTGTCTTGCGTGTCCCAGGTAAAGCCTTCACCCATTGCATGAAATTCTAGCTGTTTTTCCCAAAGCTCAAAAACGGCTTTCTCTGCGGGCTCCCAAGCTCCCTTGATAAATTGTACTATGGCGACGCGGTAGCCGTGACCGAGCGATCGCACAACCATTCCCAAAGCGGCCGTAGTTTTGCCTTTCCCGTTACCCGTATTGACAATTATTAAACCTTTTTCTTTTGAGGAGTTAGCAATTCGCTGCGCCTGTACTTCTTGGCGACGCTGCATTTTCTGTTTGTGCTGTTCGGCTGTTAGGGAAGTTGTTTCTTTAGTTTCCATTAGATTTTTTAACCGCAGATGAATACAAAAGATGAACGCAAATGAACGCTGATAGATGGAATATTTCTATAAATTACCACAGTGTTTGTAAATTTAGCACGAAACCGGGCAGAATATCTTCTCCTGAAAGTTCTGCGGGAGATTCCAGCACTTCTATTTCTTGTCCTTGACGGTAGATTTCGACTCGGTGGGTTTTGCGGTTAATTAACCAGCCTAATTTTACTCCATTGTTCATGTATTCTTGCATTTTGTCTTGAGTATCTTTTAAACTGTCTGTCGGCGACATTAACTCTAAGACAAAATCTGGCGCTATCGGTGGAAATTTTCGTTTTTGTTCGGGAGTGAGTGCATCCCATCTTGATTGTTTAATCCAAGAGACATCGGGAGAACGATTTGCACCGCTTGGCAATTTGAAGCAAGTTGAAGAATCGAAACAAATTCCCAGTTTGGTTTGTCTGTTCCAAATTCCAAAATCAGTAGCTATTTCCAAATTGTAATTTCCGGTTTCTCCTCCTGTGGGTGACATGACGATTATTTCTCCTTTGGCGTTGCGTTCAAATTTGACATCGGGGTTTTCGCGGCACAGTTGATAAAATTGGTCGTCGGTGATTTGGGCGATCGCATTAAAGTTGATGGTAACTGCTAGCATGATATTTTAGAGATTGTGGACAATTAAATTAAAGTGATTTCCAGCTCTGATTTGCATTTAATTCAACTTTTGGGCGGATCTCAATTTAGCAAGGGCGAAGCATTTCGGCAGACAATTTATTAGTGAGAAGCAGAGGTTTACTGCCGAAATGCTTCGCCCCTACGAATATATTTGCCAAAATGAGATGCACCCCAACTTTTTCATAATCCTGAATCTGTAAAGCTTGTAGTATCGTTCCAAAAACTGTCTAAAGTATTGCGCTAACTAAGGCGCAAAAAATTATATCACCACTATAGCTGCTATTTTGGTAAACTAATTAGAGAGTTATCAGAACAAGGAGACAGTGATGCTGTCAGTACAAGAAGCAGAATCGATCGTTCTTAATTTGGCGCAACCCCTCGACAGTCAGCGGGATGTAGAAACTGTAGACTTGCTGGCAGCATCGGGGCGAGTTTTGGCCGCACCCGTTACTGGTTCCCTCGATTTTCCCTATTGGGACAATTCGGCAATGGATGGGTACGCGGTGCGGTTTGCTGATGTGGAAAACTGCAGCACCGAAAAACCAGCGGTACTCGAAGTAGTTGAGGAGATTCCAGCAGGATATCAGCCTAAAAATACGGTGCAATCGGGGGAAGCGGCGCGAATTTTTACGGGTGCGGTGATGCCTGCGGGTGCTGATACGGTGGTAATGCAGGAGGAAACTCGGCGTGAGGGCGATCGCATTTTTATCTTAGTTTCTCCTGAAAAACCGCAAGCGTTTGTCAGGCAAAAAGGCGCTTTTTATCAAGCAGGAACAACTTTGCTAACTCCGGGTACTGTTATCAACGCCCCCGAAATGGCGGTATTAGCAACTGCACAGTGCATTCAAGTTCCGGTTTATCGGCGCGTGCGGGTGGCAATTTTTTCGACGGGTGACGAATTGGTATCGCCCGACGAACCTTTGGCAGCGGGGAAACTGGTAGACTCGAATCAGTATGCTTTGACAGTTTTGTTGGCGCAAATGGGATGTGAAGTGATAAGATTCGGGATAATTCCTGACAGTGAAGATGCGCTCAAAAAGGCGATTGCCCAAGCTGTCTCGACAGCAGATGCGGTGCTTTCTACGGGCGGCGTTTCTGTAGGAGATTACGATTATGTTGAGAAAATATTGGCGGATTTGGGAGGTAAAATTCACATTCAAGCTGTGGCGATCAAACCGGGAAAACCTTTAACGGTTGCTGGGTTTAAACGAGATGGAAAAACTTCTGATTCGCTGATTTCGAGTTCGGATTGTCTCTATTTTGGTTTGCCGGGAAATCCGGTTTCCGCGTTAGTATGTTGTTGGCGGTTTGTCGTACCTGCTTTGAGAAAGATTTCGGGGCTGGGCGTGGATGCTTGGGGCCCGGAGTTTGTACGAGCTCGGTGCCATGCTGAATTGCGATCGCACGGCAAGCGTGAAACTTATGTTTGGGGTAAACTACATTTAGTTGCCGGAATTTGGGAATTTGAACCTGCTAGCGGCAGCCAAAATTCAGCAAATTTAATTAACCTTGCAAATACAAGTGGTTTAGCAGTTTTGCCCGCAGCAGAAACTTGGGTTTGGCCCGGCGAATTCATTGAAGTTTTAAAAGTTAGTCATTAGTCATTAGTCATTAATCATTAGTTAGGTATAAGTTCAACAAGGTCAATAACTAAACAATCTCCTTCTTCCTTCTTCCTTCTTCCTTCGTATTATGAGAATTTTAATTGTTGAAGACGATCCGATGATGCAACTGGGATTAGAACAAGTTTTAGCCGATTCCCCAGAGATAGAAATAGTAGGACAAGCAGAAGACGGCTATTTAGGTGTAGCAGCCGCGCTGAAATTAAAACCTGATATTATTGTGATGGATATCGGTTTGCCACGGCTGGACGGAATCGCAGCGACGCAGCAAATTAAAGCACAACTGCCGGAAGTTCGAGTGGTAATGTTAACTTCTCATACGGCCGAAACTGAAATTATTGCTGCCCTTTCTAGCGGTGCTGATGCTTATTGTATTAAGGGTGCTTCCGTAGACAGGCTGTTAGCGGCGATCGCAGCGGCAGCAGAGGGGGCTACATACCTCGACCCTCAAATTGCCCGGACTGTGATCGAACACCTCAAACCCCCAGTACCTGCCTCTACAACTACTTTTGGTCAGTTGTCGCAGCGGGAATTGGAGGTGTTAAGATTGATGGTGGAAGGTAACAGCAATCCAGAAATTGCAGCGGCGCTTTACTTGAGTCCAAATACTATTAAAACTCACGTTCGCGGTATTATGAATAAGTTGGCAGTGGATGACCGCGTGCAAGCAGCAGTTGTAGCGCTGAGAACTGGGTTGGTGTAAAGAAGAAAGAAGGAAGAAGGAAGAAGGAAGAAGGAAGAGGGAAGAGGGAAGAGGGAAGAAGGAAGAAAAATAATTAAACGTTTTTCAGTTACTAACTCGCAATTTCCAGTTAGCAATGCCCCATGCCCGATGCCCCATGCCCGATGCCCCATGCCCGATGCCCCATGCCCGATGCCCGATGCCCCATGCCCCATGCCCAATTCCCAATTCGCAAAAAGTTTATGTCTGAGTGGATAGAAATCGGTACGATCGTAGCAGCTCAAGGTTTGGAGGGGGAAGTGCGAGTCTATCCCGATTCGGATTTCCCGGAAAGGTTTATCGAACCGGGGAAGCGGTGGCTGTTGCGCCCTAACAAAACTGAACCGGAACCGATCGAGTTTTTGGGCGGTCGCTACATTCCCGGCAAGGGACTGTATTCTGTAGAGATAGAGGGTGTGGAAGACCGATCGGCTGCTGAGGCGCTGCGCAACTGCAAGTTGTTTGTTGAAAAGACCGATCGGCCTTACCTCGAACCTAATGAATTTTACGTCCAAGATTTGATCGGTATGGAAGTTTTCAACCAGTTAACCGGGGAAATATTAGGTAAGGTAAGCGATATTATTCCCGCAGGTAACTACCTTTTAGAAGTAGAAACGAATCTCGCGCCGCCGGAAATAGTCGCCGCAGAACTAGACAAGCCAAAACAGCCTGAAACTCCCATAGCGGAACCTGACCCTAGAAATACTCGCAAACCACGGAAAATCCGCGCTCAACAGCCTAAATCAACAAAAATTTTGATTCCTTTTGTGCAAGAGATTGTGCCGATTGTTGACTTAGAACAAGGCAGAATTGAAATTTTGCCTCCTCCTGGTTTGTTGGAATAGATACAGCTTTTTCCAGGTAAATTAGGTGCGACTGGGCATAGGGCATGGGGCATGGGCATTGGGCATTGGGCATTGGGCATTGGGCATTGGGCATTAGTTAGTTGTTGATTGTCCTATGTTATTTGTCGTATGTTTGTTGTTAGTTGTTGGTTCTAATTCCCAATTCCCCATTCCCCATTCCCCATTCCCCATTCCCCAATTCCCAATTCCAATATTAATCATTGTATTTATTTGTGTACCGCACTATCAGGTAACTGATGGAAAGCGCGAAAATTGCAGTCGCCAAACCAATCAAGTCGGCTGCGGTTTTTTTTTCTAGGTCAAGAATGATGATTTTTCGAGATACTGCTATCAAAGAAGTTACAATAACTAGCTCTACTTGAATCACGTGCTTTTTGAGATAAGCTGTAATATTTTCCAATATTTCCAGAGCAATTAAAACATTTAAAAATAACCCAAATATCACAAACAACGTGTCTTTTAATAAATTCTGGGGGTCGTTTACCAATTCTATTGCTAAATAAATCAGCAAATCGCAAACGCTGACCATAATTACCACAATCATGGCCAGTGATAAAATTTTCGAGATTACTACTTCTACAGTTTCTGTAAAATGCAGAAAGTCTTGATCACTGCCGAACTTAGAAATTTGCCTAAATATTTTTTTGAGCATACCAGTAATTTAATTATCATCCGCAATGATTTTGTCATTGTTTGGTATGCTTGGCAAGACCAGATTCTGCGATTGCTGAGTTTCACTGTGCTATCCTCGCTGTCGGGAAGGATTCTTGCTGGCGATTTTATTTTACAGTTTTTCTGTTGGGTTAGGAATCTATCGCCCACCATCGCACTCATCATTGATAAAATTTTGCCATAAAAAAGCCTCAAACTATTGTCTAGCAATATTTTGAGGACTTTAAGACCCGATGCGATCGCCGAATCAACTATTCTCAATAGAGAATGGTTATTGACGATAGTGCTCGATCGGGTCTAACACACGAGCAAGCTAGAAATTTAGCTTGAGTGGTTTAGTAGCGGCGAGAAGAGCGGTCGTTGTTGCCCCAGTTACCGCTGTTAGAAGAACCACGTTCTTCACGGGGTTTTGCCTTATTGACCTTGAGGTCGCGACCCATCCACTCAGCACCGTCAAGAGCTTCAATGGCTGCGGTTTCTTCTGCTTCAGTAGACATTTCTACGAAAGCGAAGCCCCGCATCCGACCTGTTTCCCGGTCAGCAGGCAACTGAATGCGCTTTACGGTTCCATACTCTCCAAAAGTTTGGCTGAGGTGCTCCTGCGTTACTTCGTAGGATAAATTGCCGACATAGATTGACATTGAACATTCTCCAGAATCAGAGGGTGTAGAGATTTAAATCCGGAGGAACGCCGATCGAACGAACTGTACTGCCGAAAATAAAGCTTTGTAAAACGATCATAGCACCTATACGTGCAAACTGCAATTTTCTGGCTCGATCGCTCGAAAACCAGGCCCAAGGCCCAAGGCGCTGCATAAAAACTACGAATAAATCACGAAAAATTCAGCATAAATAAATTTAATTGTTCTGCTTCCTTGGTTCTGTTGGGGAACGCAGCTTGCAGCAATGAAGGAGCAATTGCTGTTTTGGAGGTTTTGAGGGTAATAACGCTGCAATTTGGCCCGGAGCGGCAGCGGGCCAGAAGCCAGGTTTCTTGACAGTAAACTATGATTTTACGCGAGTCTGTGGCAAGAAACCGAGGTGATGAAACTGGTGCCGCTATTTGATTTGTAACATCCCAAAATTAGAAGCTAGATCCAGAAGTGACGGCGACGGTGGATTTTGCCCAATTAAATTCCTCAACTTCTGCGGCTGTTTCTGCCGCTACTTCCGCCGCAAGCACCACCAACTGTACCGCACAAGCTTTTAGCTCCGGCTGTTTGGAATCCGGACAGCTTGCAGCATGAGTCATAGCATTGGCTTCAGCACTTTCGGCCCACAGAGAACCCCAGTGCATCGGTACAAATAGGGTACCAGGGGCGATCGCCTTTGTGACTTTTGCTGGAAACTGCGCCTTGCCGCGGCGCGATCGAACTTCCAGCAAATCCCCTTCCTTAATCTTTAATTTGGCAGCATCGCGGGGGTGAATTTCCAAAAACGGCTCGGGGTGCAACTGATTGATTTTCTCCGTTCTGCCCGTCCTGGTCATCGTGTGCCAGTGTCCGTAAACCCTGCCCGTCGTCAGCACAAACGGATAATCGGGGTCAGGGGGTTCGGCGAGTCCCCGCGAGTGATAGGCCCCAAAGAAGGCCCGCCCGTCGGGAGTGTGGAAACGCCGATCGGTGTAAAGCCGTTTAGCTTCTCCTGCTGGATGTTTTGGCTCATTTTCGCGGCAAGGCCACTGCTGCGGGCCTTCTTTGCGCAAGTATTCGTGGCTCAGACCTGTCACGTCGCAAGGCTGGCCGCGCGTCAACTGCACGTACTCTTTGTATACATCAGCAGAGTTCTCGAAAGCAAAGTGTTCGGCAAAACCCAACCTGCGCCCCAGTTCGGCGAAAATGTTCCAGTCGTCGCGGGCTTCTCCCGAAGGAGTGTCGAAACCGGTACAAAGGGTAATCCGGCGTTCCGAATTAGTCATCACTCCGGTTTTTTCACTCCACTGCGTTGCCGGCAGCAGGATGTGAGCGTAAGCAGCAGTTTCCGTCGGATTGTAAGCTTCTTGATAAACGGTAAAGGGCGATCGCAGCAAAGCCGCTTTTGTCCGTTCCAAATCCGGCATACTTACGGCTGGATTAGTTGCTGCAATCCACAGCATCTCTACCTCGCCCGTTTCCAAACCGGTAATCATCTCCCAAGCCGTGCGGCCCGGATGCGGCGAAATGCTTCCTGGCGCCATACCCCAAAACTGCTCGACTTGGGTTCTGTGTTCGGTATTTTTCACCGATCGATATCCCGGAAGCAAGTGAGAAAGTCCCCCCGCTTCCCGCCCTCCCATCGCGTTTGGCTGGCCTGTGAGGGAAAACGGGCCGCATCCGGGCTTGCCGATTTGACCGGTCATCAAGTGCAAATTAATCAGCGATCGTACCTTTGCCGTGCCTTCGGAGGACTGATTCATGCCCATCGACCACAGCGACAAAACCCGCTGCGACTGTTCCCAGTAGTTTGTCGCCGTTTCTAAATCTCGAACAGAAATGCCGCAGCGCGAGGCGACAAAATCCGGCGTGTAGCTGCTAATCACCTCAGCAAAAGCTGAAAAATTTGCCGTGCTTTCCTGAATAAACTCAGCATCTATTACTCGCCTCCGCAACAGCAAATATGCAATTCCGTTCAGCAAATCTATATCCGTACCCGGTTTAATTGCTAAGTGCAAATCCGCAGCTTCAGCAGTCGGAGTCCGCCTCGGATCTACCACAATCATCTTGACATTAGGATGCTTTTTGTGGTACTTTGCTAATCGGTTGAATACGATCGGATGGCATTCCGCTGTATTGCTGCCGATAATAAAAGCGCAATCTGTTAATTCTAAATCGTCGTAACAGCAAGGCTGCCCGTCCGAACCAAAACTTTGAACGTATCCAGAAACGGCTGAAGACATACACAATCGAGAATTCGCATCAAAATTATTCGTGCCCAGACAACCTTTGAGCAGTTTCTGAGCAACATAATAATCTTCTGTAACGAATTGACCGGAACCGTAAAGGCAGATAGCATCCGGGCCGCTGGTGCTGCGAATTGTTTGGATGCGGCGGGCAATTGCCTCTAGTGCTTCGTCCCAGCTAGCGCGGCGGAACGGTTGGTCTAGAGTGTCTCGCATCATCGGATAAAGCAGCCGATCGGTGCGAATGGACTCTGCTACCGTTGCCCCCTTCACGCAAACCATGCCCTGACTCGATGGGTGGTTGCGATCGCCCCGGACTTTCCAACTTTGTTTTTTGTCGGGAATAACTTCTAGACCGCAACCCACACCGCAGTAAGGGCAAAGAGTTTTTATAGTTTCCATCTGGTGATTTTAGATGCTAATTTGGAAAGCTAATGGATAATTCGTAATTCGTCATTATAGTAGGAACTGAGAACGCCCGCAAATAATGTACCAATAATTACTCAATTACCGCAAAAATGCTTCTCTGTAGCGGAAAATACCCTGACTTAAAATTAACCGCTATTTGATTTAAACTCCCGCTCGCTCTCGCTAGCCGCCTGTTTTTCCCTGCTCCTAAATCCCCCTCACATCGAGAGACTTCAAATCTCACTATTATCCCTAGAATTATGGGGAGGGTAGTAGGATGAATCTTTACAGGATTCAACAGCGAGCAGGTCGTGCTTTTGACCGGGTTGTTGATACCCATAGGAGATTTTGTGCGGGAGTATTTAGCTTACTTCCCCGGTTTAACTTCTAATTTGCCGCCGTTGCTGGGGCTAAAAGTTACTTGGAATTCAGCAGTTTTTTGAGCACTTGCCCCTGCATCGGCAGGAGTTTGCACAACCGACAGAGGAGTTTCTTTGACGAAATCTTTAGCTGCTTTATTTGTGGGGTCGAACTGTACGATATCACCGTTTTGCTTGACTTTGACCCGATAAGTCAAACTTTCGGTAAATGTCGGAGTTGTACTCCAATTTTGGTCGAGTTTTGCATATAACTGTTGTCCGATCGCATCAAGTTCGGCTTGGTCAGAAATCCCCGGGGCGGCACTGGCTGCTGCATTGGGCGCGGCGGCGCTGTTAGTAGCTGGTGCAGGGATAGGGCTGGCTGCAACTGGTGCAGGGCTGACTGCAATTGGTACAGGGCTAGCTGCAATCGGCGCAGGGCTGGGAGGAGAACTCACAACCGCCGTCGCAGTTGGCGCCGGTGCAGTTTCTGCTAGTTTGGCTTGCTTTAGCTGGCTGGAAACAGCAGACATATTGACTGCTGCCAAAGTAGCCATTGCGACCAACCATGAGCCTGCCAGAATGGCGCCTTTAATCGGCGAGGCTTCTGCGGGTTCAGCAGCATGAGGCAGAAATGACACTGGTGGCATTGCCCTGTCAGCAACCGCCACACGCTGTTTACCAGCAGGTAATGGTAGCGGTAGCGCGACGGCTGTCTCCGAGTCCGTTGATTGATCCTCTTCGTGGTGTGCGTAGCGAGAGAACAGGAACTCCAAAGCAAAGTTGCGCAGTTCGTAATATTTTGGGTCTTCCATAATCCGCGCCCGGTTGCGGGGACGACTGAATGGAATATGGACATCTTCGCCGATCGAAGCTGCCGGCCCGTTGGTCATCATCACGATGCGATCGGCTAAAAACAAAGCTTCATCGATATCGTGAGTGATCATAACGATCGTAATCTTGTACTCCTGCCAAATTTTGAGTAATTCTTCCTGCAATTCTTCCCGGGTAATCGGGTCTAGAGCTCCGAAAGGTTCGTCCAAAATCAACAGTTTGGGGCGAGTTGCTAGGGCCCGGGCGATCGCCACCCGCTGTTTCATCCCCCCGGACAACTGGCCCGGTCTTTTGTTGCAAGCTTCGGTCAGCCCCACTAATTCCAAGTGTTCTTGGACGATCGTATTGTGTTCGTCTGCGGACTTGTCCGCGTAAACAGTTTCAACCCCTAGGTGGATGTTTTCAGTAGCAGTCAGCCACGGTAGCAGCGAGTAGTTTTGAAACACCACCATGCGATCGGGGCCCGGTTCAGTAATCCGCGAACCTTCGAGAGCAACTTCTCCGCTTGTGGGCCCGTTAAATCCCGCGATCATGTTTAACAAAGTTGATTTGCCGCAGCCCGAGTGACCGATCAAACAAATAAATTCGCCTTCCTTGATCGTCAGGTTTACACCGTCGAGAATCACGAAAGGTTTTTCGGGTTCTTTCAGGTTTGGGTAGACTTTTGAGACATCTTTAATAGTCAGAAAGTCGGCTTTATTTGTCTGTATCTTCGTTGTTTGGGGACTTTTGAGAGTTTGCATATTTTCAGGATTGGGATTTTGGTTGGGTGAATTAGACATGACACATTTGGATTGAGAATATGGAATCAAGGATTTAGGAAGCGGGAAATCTTGAGTCTTTTTTCCTGATTAATTGCTCCTGGTTCCCTCTTCCTATTTGCTAGTTATGCTGGCTGTCTGATGGAACACTGACTGCCTATTTGTTCGATTAAAATTTCTTCGATGCGGACATCGCGCTTGATTTTGACTTTGTGAAGATAGTCGATCGGGTCGTCTAGATTAAAGACAGTGCCGTCAAATAGCTCGATCGTCCGGCGAGCTCTGGCAATATCCGGCAAACCCAACTCGCGGACTGCTTGACCGAAGACATCGGGCCGCAAAACTCGATCGACCACTTCCACCCAGTTTTTCGGGAACGGAATCAGTCCCCAGCGGGCCATCTGCGCCATCACCCACACCATTTCTAGGCGGTCTGGACAATTGGTTTTGTCAACGTAGAACTGGTTGAAATTGTAGAGCATTTCCGGTTCTGCCTCCGTACCGGAGTTGTACGGGTCGAGGAACCCCGGACGGATGTCTTTGGGATCTGCGCCGATGTATTGTTCTTGGCAAATCAATCCTAGGACTTCTTCGCGGTTGCGGCGATCGTCGCAGTAGTCGCAGGCTTCCAAAAGCGCTTTGACCAGGGCGACGTGGGTTTGAGGATATTTCTGAGCCCAATCTTCAGTCACGCCGAGAACTTTTTCGATGTGTCCGGGCAGAATATCGAGAGAACGGGCGATCGCAAAACCCGTACCGCCGTTGATAGCGTGGGAGTTCCAGGGATCGCCGGCGCAGTAGCCGTCAATGTTCCCTGCTTTTAAATTCGATACCATCTGCGGGGGCGGAATCACGGTCAAGGCCACGTCGAGGTCGGGGTCGATGCCGCCGGCGGCCAGCCAGTAGCGGAACAGCAGATTGTGCATGGACGCGGAGTGCACCATACCCAAGGTGTGAACGGTATCGGGATTGCTGGCGATTTCCGCTTTGAAATCCTTTAATGTCCGAATGCCTTTGTCGTACAGGTGTTTGCTGAAGATAATCGAGTTGCCGTTGCGGGACAGGGTTAAGGCGCTGTGGATGGGTACAGGGGCTTCGCCGTCGAGACCCAACAGCATGGCGATCGGCATTCCTGCGACCATTTGCGCCGCGTCCAGCCGTCCTTGGCTGATGCCTTTGGCAATTTCTTTCCAGCTAGGTTCGCGCACCAGGGTGACTTCTTCTAAGCCGTGGGCTTTGAAGAATCCTTTTTCTTTGGCTACGACTAAGGGGGCGCAGTCGGTGAGGGGAATAAAGCCGATGTCGAGGTTGACTTTTTCCAGGCCGTTGCGGGCGATCGCAGGCGGTTGCTGTTTGGCCCGGCGCTGTTTCACCCGCTTTTGCTGGTTGAGGAAGTAAACCATTTCGTTGCGCAGCGCGTAGTAACTCGGATGGTTGACCACTTCCATGCGCTTGCGGGGGCGAGGAATGTTGACTTCGAGAATTTGACCGATTTGCGCTTCCGGGCCGTTGGTGAGCATTACGATGCGATCGCTCAGCAACAAAGCCTCGTCAACGTCGTGAGTTACCATCACGCTAGTGACTTTGCTTTCTTCGCAAATTTTCATCAACTGTTCTTGCAAACCGCCGCGAGTTAAAGCGTCGAGGGCGCCGAACGGTTCGTCTAGCAGCAGCAATTTCGGGCGGATCGCCAGGGCGCGGGCGATCGCAACTCTTTGTTTCATCCCCCCAGAAATTTCGCTGGGGCGTTTGTTGGCGGCCGCCCCCAGTCCGACTAATTTAATGTGGTGTTCGATCACCAACTCGCGGTCTTCTTTGGAGTTACCGCTGTAAATTTCATCTACTGCTAGGGCGATATTTTCGCGCACTGTCAGCCAAGGTAGCAGCGAGTAATTTTGAAACACCACCATTCTGTCTGGGCCTGGATCGCGGACTTCGCGCCCTTCTAAAGTAATCCCGCCCTGAGTTGCTTTGTCGAGGCCGGCGATGATGTTTAGCAGTGTAGATTTGCC
>JANNOR010000225.1:0-12993 GCA_031399265.1 Cyanobacteria bacterium SOY_34_metabat_3
TGTCTATGATCTGGAAGAGATTTAATTGCTTCAATTAAATTCATGGTTAATTCATTACAGCAGGGATAGTCTACCCTGTCCGGGTAGACTTGATTACCTCTTCTATCCTACATTCCTCTCTGACAATTAATCCACCCTGCCCAGCCCCCCTTGGTAAGGGGGGAGTTTAAGAAGGTTTTATTGTACTTGCACGGCAACGGACTTAATATTGGTGCTAATATCAATCAATCTTACCGCTTTCGGCAATTGGGTTTTTCGGTATTGTTAATAGATTATCGGGGTTACGGCAGCAGTGAAGGCGGTTTCCCAAACGAATCACAAGTATATGAGGATGCTGAAACTGCTTACAATTATTTGGTTAAGCAGCGGCAATTATCGCCAATTCAAATTTTATTGTACGGTCATTCACTGGGCGGTGCTGTTGCTATTGAGTTGGCAATTAAGCATCCAGAAGCTGCTGGATTAATCGTGCAAAGTTCGTTTACTTCAATGGCTGATATGGTGGAAAATAATGCTTTGACGCGGATTTTTCCGGTGCGGTTGCTGCTAACGCAGCGGTTTAATTCTATTGCTAAGGTTAAATTGTTGCGAATGCCGGTTTTGTTTGTACACGGGACTGCTGACCCTTTTATTCCTGCTATAATGAGCAAAAAGTTATATGCTGCTTGTGCCGAACCCAAGCAATTGTTGCTTGTTTCTAATGCTAAGCATAATAATGGAGATGCTTTTTTTAATAATGATGAATATCGCCAAACTATTGGGGATTTTGTAGGCAAATTAATTAACCAGAAATGATAGGAAACGGCGATTGAAATCGCTTCTTGTCGAACAAAGTCCCAGCAGAGGGTGACTGAAAGAGATTATTTTAATTGTTGGTTTCAAAAAGCAATTGCACGATCGCACCAAACTCCAATTTTAGTACAGATTCAGCGCTGCCGCCGTTTACAGAAATCTCTACCCAGCCCTCAGAACCTATGATGGCAACTAAATCACCCGGTTTGCTGTCGCTGTATGTTTCGCCGCTGGGGATGATAATTGGATCGAAAAGACGATCGACTTTTACTGACCAATTTTTGTTTTGAATGCAATCATTTGGGATATTAGTAATTAAATTGCCAAAGCGATCGACATATTGGACACAACCTGCGATACCTGCGGCTGTAACGGCGCAATTTGGTATCTGCAACTGTACTAAACTTGTAAGGTCGATCGCCTCTCCCAACTCTTCCAAAGCCACCCCATTCGCCAAATGAGCGCCCGCAGCAGCGAAAATATCGCGACCGTGGAAAGTGCTGCTGGGTAGATTTGTACGCCAGTATTTGGGGTTGGTAAGTCCCACAGCGGCGATCGCACTTTCCGGACTCAACACGCCGCTAAACAACCCGTTATCGGGCCCCACAAGGTAGAAATTAGCACATTGAATCGCTACTCCGCGTCTGCTACTTCCCACACCAGGATCGACGACAGCAATGTGCACTGTTTCTGTGGGAAAATAAGCAGCAGCATTCATCAGACAAAATCTCCCGGCTGCTATATTTTGAGGCGGAATGTCGTGGGTAATATCAATGACTTTCAGTTGTGGGTTGATTTGGGCGATCGTACCTTTCATCACTCCCACATAAACATCACTCCATCCAAAATCCGTAAGCAGAGTTATAATTCTATTTTTAGACATAAATCCAAAGGTAAGAATATGAGATCGCAATGGGAAAACTTTCTACACAATCTGGGAGAATGGCACGGTTCCTTTACCCAGTTATCGCCGCAGGGACAAATAGTTAAAGATACTCCTAGCATTATCTCTCTAGAAGGTCTTAATGACAACAAAACTGTGCGTTTGAAACTCCAGCGCTTTTCCCCAAATCCCAACGGCGGCGAACTGAAAGTTAGCGAACTTGTGCGAGAATACCAGAGTTTGGGACGGGATATTCTGTTTTTTGAGAATGGTGCTTTTTGTCAGGGAACGATTCAAATAGCGCCTTTTTCTGAATGCGGTGCGGAGTTTGGTTTTATCTACAATTATCGCCGCTTGCGGTTCGTTCAATTGTACAATATCGACGGCAATTTATCAACAATTACCCTAATTCGCGAAAAACAGCCGGATAAAAATGTTCCCGAACGTCCGCCTTTAACTATTGAGGCTTTGCTGGGAGAATGGCAGGGCGAAGCGGTGACAATTTATCCCGATTATCGAAATCCTGATTCCTATTCTACCAATTTACAGTTGCATTTGGATGGAGCCGATCGCCTGATTCACAAAATTACTTTTGGCGACGATCTCAATCCTCAAGTTATCGCTTCTAGCGCCAGGATTGACGGTTCGGTTCTCTACTTTAACGAAGGTTCTGCGCCGATGCAAGTTTTGCTGCTTCCTGACGGCGGTTCTTGTACAATACCCGTGAAAGTTGATTTTAGAAAGCCGACTTTTTTTGAGGCTGGTTGGTTGGTTGAACCGGATTTGCGATTTCGGATGATGCGCAGTTATAACGATCGCGGTGAATGGATTAGTTTGACTTTAATTCAAGAACGCAAACTTAGTCATTAGTAATCAAAAAGGTTTGTAGTAAGGACTTTAGTCCTTGTTGTTGAGGACTAAAGTCCTCACTACGAACCTTTTTTAGATTTAGTCAGCGGATTTTGTTTCTTGGGTTTGCGACTGAATCACCGCACTCCAGTCATCATGATTAACCGCTGCTTCCAAATCCTTACTCCGTTCGCCGTCAGTTTTTGCTGCTAGTTCTAACTCTTTGGTAAGAGTGGAATCGGCCATTGCTTTGCGTAATTTTAGCTTCTTTTCTTCATAGACTTTTTGTTCCTGGGCAGACATAGCTACGCGCGCGGCTTCACCTACCGTACTCGCCCACATTTCACTCTCTGCGCCGTTTCCAGGCGGAATGCTGTCGAGTTCTGCAATCCAAAAATCGCGCAAACTTTCCATTTCTTCCCGCCTGGGAAATTTGAAAGTTTGCACGCGCATAAATGCACAATTTTTGCTGCCATTTTGGGCGATGTGACCGTTGAGAGAAATCAGGATATTTCGCGAATAACCTATATACTGAGTTTGATGGGAAGTGTCGATTACGGCGTAAACTCCGGCGACTTTGGCGTTAGTTGCTAAATCGCGCCATGTGTCGATCGCCATTATGTGAGTTCCGTCATTCTCTAATGCCGGAATGGCCGCGACTGCGCCGTGTTCTTCATCGGAACTATATAAGAAGTTGTGCAGTCCTTCATGGGCGACTGGTACGTTTTGATGTTCGATCGCTAAATCTCGATCCACATTCACTTGATTAGTTTCCATCAAATCTAATTCCTCAAAAAATGTTATTTTTTTGGGCGGGCAAGATACCCACCCCACAATCAAATCATTTGTTTGTGGAACAGGCCGAAAAGCCTGTTCTATTTTTTCCCCTTACCTAATTAACTTACTGAGATTTTTTCCAATTCTTCCTCAGTCAATGTAACGTCCATCGCCCGCACGGAGTCTTCAATACTCGATAGTTTTGTCGCTGCCGGAATCGGGACGACGCACGGCGATTTTGCCATCAACCAAGCTAATACTATACAGTAAACTGAGACGTTTTTTTCGGCTGCTAATTCGGCGATCGCAGGCATATCTTGCAAGCTTTTAGCGCGACGACTTCCTCCGAGAGGACTCCAAGGAAAAAATGTCAGTTTTTCGGCTTCGCAATATTCCAGCACACCATCTGATTCTGGCTGTCTGTGCCACGGATTGTACTGATTCTGAACTGAGGCAATTTCTACTATATCGCGGGCGCGTTTGATTTGTTCTACAGAAAAGTTGGAAACTCCCACAAATCGAATTATTCCTGCTTCTACAGCTTCTTTCGCAGGTGCGAGAGATTCCTCGATCGTATAACTGGGATCTGGCGCGTGATATTGCCAAAGGTCGATCGGCTTTTTCCCGCCCAATGCTTCAAAACTTTCGCGAATTGTCTTGCGCAAATGGTGCGGATTCCCGTTGCGCGTCCAAGTACCTTGAGGCCGCATTAAACCGCCTTTTGTAGCAACGGTCACAGCCCGAATATCTCCCGTATACTGTTCTAAAGCTTTGGCAATCAGTTGCTCGTTGTGGTGTTTGTCAGATTCATCCTCGGAGTAAGAATCTGCGCTGTCAATTAGTGTCACACCCAAATCGAGGGCGCGGTGGATTACTGCTATTGCTTGGGATTCAGCAGGCCGCCCGCTTAAGGAAAGTTGCATCCCTCCCAGACCAATTGCGCTAATATTAAAATTAGTGTTTCCTAGTTGCTTGTTTTTCATTGATTTGCTCCTTTCTCCTTCGTAATTTGTACTTTAGATTGCTATGATTATTTAAAAATATCTGAGACAATAATATAACAATTAACTGTCAACAGTCAACAGTCAACAAATTACATTATATTATGTAACTAACTAGAAGCGCTGGTGTAAAATCGGAGTGCAAATCGCCAGAAGTATCGAGAAGCCAATAAAAGGGCGATCGCCAATATTCCAGCGCCTCCGATCCAAACTACATCACCTCTTCCCAGCATTGCTTCTGCGGGGACTGTGGTGAAGAAGGCAACAGGGACTACAAACGTGAAGAAAAATCGGTAAGCTGCGGGATAAGCAGCCATTGGAAATCTACCGGCTTCTAACAATCCTCTGAGAACTTCAGTAACATTGTAAATTTTAACAAACCAAATACTCATCGCACCTAACATAAACCAGATGCTGTAAAGACTCACCATGCCAAATAACAGCGGTATTGCTGTTAGGAAATAGTTGCCGATTTTTAATCCAAGTTTGTTAGCTGAGTACAACAACAATACCACACCGAAGATGATATCGGGTATTCCCCAAGGAGAAACTGTGTTCGCAGACAGCCAGAATTGCGAACTGATGGGTTTCAGGAGGACAAAATCGAGGGTTCCTTGCTGCACTCGATCGACAATTCGACTGAGATTAGGTGCTAGAAACGTTGATGAAAAACCCTGCAAAATCGTGAAAATACCGAGCACAACCAAGGCTTCTTCCCATTTCCACCCAGCAAACGTGTAACCCGTGCGGTAGAACAAAAACAGCCCAAACAAGCTCCCAGCAAGGTTTCCGATGCTACTGAGGGCTGCTAATAGAAAATTGATTCGGTATTCGAGTTCTGCTTCGATCGCCGCACCCCAGAACAATTTCAGTACGTGCCAATATCGTCCCATGTTTACAGCCATTTTTCACCGCTGAAATACTTAAATCTCCTCACATTGTAAAGCTTGTGTGAACTCCACTGCCGTACAGCTTGCTAGTCTAACTATAATTTTAAGTTATTGACACAGCTTACGTAAGTATTTTTAATAAGACTAAGTATTAAGCTATTTAACTAAAACTAAACCCAAAGTACAGTTTATCGATCTAAAGTCAATCTTACGCTGATATATATGTGCCATTTGTTAAGCAAAATTCATATTTCAATCCAAAAAAGTCCTAAAATGATTATGAATACTAATATGTTACAAGACTTAATATAATAAACTTTTGAAAAACATCTAGCCATACCCAAAACCAAGGCTTAGGATAGCGTATACGTACTTACAAGTAATACGTAACCAGCAATACGTAACCATACGTATAAAATTCTGTTCGATAAATTAGCTTAAGTAATAACACGCAAGGAAAAGAAGACATGGATGTTTTAACATTATCCAGACTGGGCGTCAAGCACACCAAGAGTGCAGTAGCTGAATCGCTCCGAATCAATACAGGATACGACATTACCAGCCCAGTCACTTTTTACGGGATTGTCAACGAGCGCTGCAACGTTAAATGCCGTCAATGCGAGTATTGGCGGCTCAAAGAATATAAAGACGAAATGACGATCGAAGAATGGCAAAATGCCCTGTTGAGCGTCAAAGCATTTGTCGGCGAATTTTCCATCAACTTTAGCGGTGGCGAACCTTATATTAAAAAAGGTTTTCTAGACTTGCTGACGTTTGCCAACAAAAATGGCATCCACGCCGGAGTCACCACAAACGGCTATTGTATGACCAGGGAAAACGCAGCCAAAACCGTTGCTGCTCGTCCTTTTAACGTTAATATGTCCGTTGACGGACACAATGCAGAACTGCACGATTATTTGCGCGGTCAACCCGGTTTGTTCGATCGGCTTTCTAAAGGAATCGTGTATCTGCGCGAAGAACAAGAAAAACAAGGAGTTTTGTTTCCAATCAACGTCAAACCGACGATGAACCGACTCAATTTCCGCCACCTTGAAGAGATTGTAACTTGGGCTAAAGAAATTGGAGCCACAACGGTGAACTTCCAGCCAGTCAACCGCTGGACACCAGAAACCTATGAAGAATTGTGGGTAGAAGAAGAGGATAGCGAGGAATTTGCAGCAGTAATTGAGCGTCTCATTGAAATGAAGAACAACGGTGCGCCAATTATGAACAGCGACGAAGTATTGCGGCTAATGTTACCTCACTTCCGCGACGAAAAAGCACCCGACGCAGTTCGCCCTTGTCGGGTTGGACTTCGCAACTACTGGATTGATACGCGCGGCGATGTAAAACTGTGCGATGAATATCCGGTAATTGGCAATGTGAAAGAGCAAAATGCTCGCGAGATTTGGTACGGCGAAAAAGCTCAGGAAGTCCGCCGCGATACTTTGAATTGCGGCAAGCTTTGTCTGATTACTTGCGTTTCGCAAAAAACGATTTTGGACAAGGTGAAAATGGGTATGAAACTGTTGAAAAATTAAGATTTGAGTAAAGGACACGGCATTGCCGTGTCCCTACGAATACAATGTGCAATTAATGCTTGGAGAATATTTTTCGGGCTAGTACAGCGATACCTAGTGTGAACAACCCAAATCCTAAGCCAAACAGCAGACTCCAGAGAATTGTCGCAGAAAAGGGATGCAGCGGGAGGGAAAAATCCGGTTGCCATTGAATCGGTGTCTCCTCCTTGATGAGAGAATAGGCTGCGGAGAAGATTTGGCCACCCCCGATCGCAGTTCCGACAAAAAAGATGATATTCTCAAGTTGGCGATCGCGCTTTTTTTCATTGTCCTCTTGTTCCCTGTCGAATTCCACCTGTTCGATTTCCACCATCCCCCGCACAGTAGATATTGACTGCTGGAACAAATCTTGACTAGCAATCAGATAATTCAAATCAATTTCAATTTGCCGCTGATACTTACCCTCAGCCAAATCCAGAAACTTCTGCCAAAAATCCAGATTATCACCTTCGATAGACAAACTTCTAATTCTTGTCAGCGCCTCAGCATAATTTTCAGCATTAGTATCAATGGTATTTCTATCTTCCTGCAAATAGCGCACCTGCTGAGCGCAAGCCAACATTTTAGTCCGAACTTCCGCCAGAAACTTCTTCAACTTCTGCAACTTAACTTGTCTATCTTGTTCCCCTTGAATTTCATCTAATTCGGGAAGCTTCTTCTCTAACTCACCCACAATTTGCTGTGCTGTGCGATACTTTTTCTGAGCTTTGCGATACACAAATACAATTTTAGCACGAGAACACAGCAGATTCATCAAATAAGAATTAAACGCCGATTTTGCAACGAGATTCAAAGTTTGGGGATTATCTTGCAACCATACAAGAATGTGACACCGTTTAGACGCATCATCTTCGCGGCTGTCATACTCAAAAATCGGACTCCCGAATAATATCCCTTCGGCGCGAAACTGTGGTGAAGCTTGCTGTTGATTGTGGACAAAAGCTGTAACGCATTCGTCAGCTAGCTTGGGGTAAGTATCATAAACTGCTGGTGCAGCGTACAACAATAAAGTTTGTCCCAGGGATGGTTTAATTGCGTTTGGCAACAAACAACCTTCTGGATTCAATCGAGTTAAATCCGCTACTTTAATTGTGTCATCTTTATAATTAAATGTCAGGTCTGCGGTATAAGTATCGTGAATTCGCAGGGCTTCAATAGAACCGTAAATTTTCGGCTTATCGGGCTGAGTAATTGGTTGAAATTTGAGAGTTTTGCCATCGGGAGTCAGCAATCTACCGTTATTCTGATTTTCCTGTTCGCCTTGGGGATAATACTGCTTGTCCTTATAACAAACCAGCTTATCTCTGAGGGATTTTAGTTCGTTGCTGTTAAATTGTGTACCGACATTATCTGCTAAATTTTCCCACAGAGATTGAGCATTTTTGGCTACTGCGTCATAGCCTTTATCACCATCATCCCGCAGGTGGAAAGGATAGAGGGTAATGCTGGGATTTTTAATTTGCGGTGGTTCCTGCATAATCGAATTCGGGATGAAACATGATGTTAATTCAATCTTAGTCCGCGGAGGCGGACTTTGTTTGTATAGCCGCGGTTTCAACCGCCGGGGCCCTCTGGGGCCTAATTGCCGAATACCCTCTTCGTCCGCGGAGGCGGACATTGTTTGTGTAGACGCGGTTTCAACCGCCGGGAGTCTGAACAATCGCCCGATTCCTCAATTGCGGATATAATTATTCGGATATCATCGCTGGGTAAATCAATCCCGGCGGTTTTCAATTACCCGGCGGTTGAAACCGCGGCTACACAGACAAAACCCGCCTCCGCGGGTTGAAGATTTCAATTGATGATTTTTCATTTGGTACGCGGCTTGAAGATAAATTTTATATATTATACGAAAAATGAGAGATAATTTCACGCAGTTATATGTACACTATGTTTGGGCAACCTGGGATAGATTGCCTTTGATTACTCCCGACATTCAAGAAGCAATTTATGCGGTCATTATTGGAAAATGTAATAATTTAAAATGCACTGTAATTGCTGTTGGTGGTATAGAAGATCATGTACACTTGCTGGTCGGCTTTCCGTCAACTTTGACAATAGCTGAAATTATTAAGGAAGTTAAGGGCAGTTCTTCTCATTTAGTAACTCACGAACTTAAACCGGGTGTTTTTTTTAAATGGCAAGGTAGTTATGGGGCGTTTACGGTTAGTCGCGATGCGATCGACAATGTAGCTAACTATATCAGAAATCAGGCTGTTCACCACCGTCAAAAATCAATGATTTCTGAATGGGAATGGGTTTCTGAACCCGGCGGTTGAAACCGCGTCTACACAAACAAAACCCGCCTTCGCGGGTTGAAGATTCCAATCACCCGGCGGTTGAAACCGCGTCTACACAAACAAAACCCGCCTCCGCGGGTTGAAGATTCTACACCATGATTTCTCACCTCCGAATACCATCTTCGTCCGCGGAGGCGGACATCGTTTGTGTAGCCGCGGTTTTAACCGCCGGGTCTTCAACCACCGCCGGGGCCGGGGTCTCAACCACCACAGAATCCCTAGACAAGCCCAATCGAATCTGATTTTTCTTCAACGTCTCATAAAACTCCCTCACCACTTCCTCCGGCGCATCACTATCAGTCCCACCCGCACCCATTTCCGCAATCTCATTCTCCAAATTCTCTTCAATTTGAGGCTTATTTTCGCACCAATCCTTGATTCTTTCAGCTATAACATTCACATTATCGATCGCACCAATATCAATCGCTGCTAATTCTGCCACAAATTGCGGTTCCGATATTTTCAATAACTTACTAAAAGCCGCCACAATTTCTTCAGGTTTCGCATCATCGGGAAGTGACATTTTGAGACTCCTTAAATCTATTTTTTCAGTTGACAGCGGTAAAGTTTCGGTTTCGCCAATTAGCGTAAATGCAGCCCAAGCTATAGGCATCGGAAATCGAGCTTTTGTGGTTAGCATAGCACACCGCAAGGCCGCTGCTCGATCGTCCCCGCGCGCTAAATTTTGGTAGAATTCAGTCATTAGCAACTTGGCTGAAATCACTCCCATATTCCACAGGGAAACGATGATGCTGGGGACTCCGGCGAGGATGAAGCAGCGCGACAATCCGATGACTCCATCTCCGGTGATTTTACCGCGCCCGGTGCTGCACGCGCTTAATACTACGAGTTCGGAATCGAGTTTTAATTGCA
Organism: Cyanobacteria bacterium SOY_34_metabat_3; assembly: GCA_031399265.1. Classification (GTDB taxonomy): domain Bacteria; phylum Cyanobacteriota; class Cyanobacteriia; order Cyanobacteriales; family Microcoleaceae; genus Microcoleus. The sequence continues at coordinate 9,946 of JANNOR010000225.1, forward strand.
GGATATCCACGGCATGAATTGCGCCGTCGTCGTCTCCCGATGGTGCTAAAATAATCGCGCCGGGAATGCCGGAACCTTGGAAATCGTCGAGGAGTCCGTGGGCGGATAAATGGACGATGCGCGTGTTTAGCATCCTGTCTAAAATGGCGACTTTTGTGGCATTGTCTCCGCTAATTGCTTGGGTTCCTAATGTTGCGGCAATGGCTTCAGCGGCTTCTTTTGCCCTCGGTATTTGGCGGAGTTTGTAGGGGTTTTCGTTGAATTTGGCGGCGATGGTTGGATCGCCGACAATTAGGGCGGCTTGTCTCAATCCTCGGACTCGGTTTTGATGTTCGCGGGTGATTTCTAATACTTGGATCGAGGGGCTGGTGAGGATGGTATGATTTTCGATTAGGTAGCGGTTGTTGCTATCTTGCAAGGCGGCGAAGGGTACTAAAAATAAGTCGTAGTGGGGGACGAAGATGATCGGGGAATTGGCATCCGTGGGTAGCAAATCGATGATTGGTTCGATCAGGATTTGATGGAGGAGTTGCAAGAGGGGAAAGCGGCCTGTTTCGTCTCGATCGTACTGGGATTCTAGCTGAATTTTGTTGCCTGCGTCGTCGGTTTCAGTTGTACCTATGGAGACGCGAGTTTTGAGGATGATTTGTTTGAGGGTTTTGTTTTGTTGGTTGAGGGGTTCGAGGTTGGCGGCGCGATGGGTGATGTTGCCGTTTGGTTGGATTACCCAGATGTAAATTTATGAAAAGACAATGGAATATTCAACTATTGTGGAGTTTCTGTCGCGGGCGATTTGTTGGATTTTGGGAATTGATAATTTATTTGTTTTGTCATTGGCTGGTAATTCATTTGTTAATAATGTTTGTTGCAATAATTCGACGAAGGCGCGGGTGCGGGACATTTCAGATATTTCTAGGGCTTCGTTAAATTGCGATCGGGCGAATAGGATTTTTTGTAGGTTGCGATAAGCTACTATTTGGGTTTCAAAGATTGAGGCTTTATGGTCGTTATTTACTAATTCTGAACGCAGAGTTTCACAAATTTGGACTGAAGAATAGAGTGCTGTTTCAGCTTCAGCAAGTTGGTTGTCATTGAATAGACTATTGCCCAGATTGTTGAGAGCATTAACTTCTCCTTTTCGATTTCCGATTTCCCGATGAATCTCTAAAGACTGTTCATAAAATTCGATCGCCCTGTCGTATTGCCCTAGGAGTGCGAAAACATTACCCAAATTGCCAACAGAATTAGCTTTTCCTTCGCGATCTCCGATTTCCCGTTTAATCTCTAAAGACTGTTCGTAAAATTCGATCGCCCTGTGGTATTGCCCTAGGTGTACGCAAACATTACCTAAATTGGCGACGGAGCTAGCTTCTCCTTGGCGATCTCCGATTTCCCGTGAAATCTCTAAAGACTGTTGGTAAAATTCGATCGCCCTGTCGTATTGCCGTAGGGATTGATAAGCTGAGCCCAAATTGGCGACGGAGCTAGCTTCTGCTTGGCGATTTCCGATTTCCGGTGAAATCTCTAAAGACTGTTGGTAAAATTCGATCGCCCTGTCGTATTGCCCTAGGAATAGGCAAACAGTACCCAAATTGTTGAGGGAATTAGCTTCTCCTTGGCGATTTCCGATTTCCCGTGAAATCTCTAAAGACTGTTCGTGAAATTTGATCGCCCTGTCGTATTGTCCTAGGGAATGGTAAGCAATGCCTAAATTGCAAATGGTAAGAGCTTCTCGATCGCAATCTTGGGTTTTTAGTTTAATTTCTAAAGACTGTTCTAGAAAATCGATCGCCCTGTGGTATTGCCCTAAATAATTGTAAGCAATGCCCAAATTGCAAAGGGCAGCAGATTGTCCTTCGCGAGATCCAATTCTTCGTGAAATTTCCAAATACTGTTCGTGAAAATAGATAGCCGTCTGGAATTGCTGTAGGGATTGGTAAACATCACCCAAACCCTGGAGGGATAACGCTTGTCCTTCGCGAACTCCGATTTTTCCATAGATAATTAATGCCCCTTCATAAGACTGCAACGCTTCTCGAAATTGACTAATTTGATACTGATTATTTCCTTGTTTTAACAGTCTGTTGGCCTCTAATATAGGTAAAAATTTCCGCAGTGCCCCTGCCATTTTTTTAAGCTGCCTAGCATTATTTAATTTCCCTTTTTTTCTGAAATAATTTTCCTTTTTCCGCACTTCCGCCAGCAAGCCATCATCCGCCAATTCCCAGTGAGTCGCTAATATCTCCGCTTCTTTGCCGTTGGGACAGTTTATGATTTTAGTTATCAGATTGAGATAGGCTTGTTGGCGTTGTGAACTCATGGCGATTTGGAATTTGGGATTGTTTGATCTATGCTGTGTCTGGTAACGCAGATCCGGAGGCTCTTCCTGGGTGGCGAGAAACCGGGTTTTTTCGAGAATTCTTAATTACAGTCGGTGATTTGGACAAAAACCCGGTTTCTGAGATTTTGGGTGTGGCGAGAAACCGGGTTTTTTCCGAGAATATTGATACACCGCCTAAAAACTGCGAAAAACCCGGTTTCTTTGGTTTCTGTCGTAGTCTTGGATGTGCGGGGTGGCGAGAAACCGGGTTTTTTCGAGAATAGTTGGTTACAGTCGGAGATTTGGGCAAAAACCCGGTTTCTGAGATTTTGGGTGGAGGCAGAAACCGGGTTTTTTTCGAGAATATCGATACACGGCGTAAAAACTGCGAAAAACCCGGTTTCTGAAATTTTGGGTGTGGCGAGAAACCGGGTTTTTTTGAGAATATTTGATTGCAGTCGGTGATTTGGGCAAAAACCCGGCTTCTTTGGTATTTATGCGGCGGGTCACGATTTCAATCGCCGCATAATCGAGACCTCAAACTAAAATATTCTCCCGATTAATCGGGAGAATTTCAAATCTACTCAACAATCCAAGGACTTAAACAAGGTGTCCAAGCACTCAATTCTTCATCCTTAAACCAGAGGCTAATTTCCTCTTTGGCAGTTTCCACAGCATCGGAACCGTGAATAATATTGCGGCCGACATTCACAGCCAAATCGCCGCGA
>JANNOR010000295.1:0-5107 GCA_031399265.1 Cyanobacteria bacterium SOY_34_metabat_3
CCCACTCTCCCACTCTCCGCATTTCCCACTCTTTGTTATTTATTTCCCTCAATGCGATCGCGAAAATCCTTTATAGTCAACTCTAAGCCTTGATCCAGCGGAACAGTCGGCTCCCATCCCAACCAATTTTTAGCACGAGTAATATCCGGTTGTCGCTGTTTCGGGTCATCTTCTGGCAGCGGCTTAAAGATAATTTCCGCTCCTGGATTAATCATGTTTTGAATTTTTTGTGCCAATTCCAAGATAGTGTATTCGCCGGGATTTCCCAAATTCATCGGCCCGATTTCATCACAATTCATTAGCCGAATAAACCCTTCCACCAAATCTGAAACGTAGCAAAAACTCCGGGTTTGGGAACCGTCACCGTACACAGTCAGCGGTTCATTCCGTAAAGCTTGAGCAATAAAATTGCTGACAACTCGACCGTCATTTTCTAGCATTCTCGGGCCATAGGTATTGAAAATTCTGACAACTCGAATGTCTACCCCATTTTGACGGTGGTAGTCAAAAGATAGCGTTTCAGCGACTCGTTTGCCTTCGTCATAACAGCTCCGAATTCCGATACAATTAACGTTACCGCGATAATCTTCTGTTTGCGGATGTACGTCAGGATCTCCGTACACTTCGGAAGTGGAAGCGAGAAAGAATCTCGCTTTTACCCGTTTCGCCAATCCCAACATATTCATCGTGCCGATGACATTTGTTTTAATTGTCTTGACAGGGTTGTACTGATAGTGTACCGGCGAAGCGGGACAGGCCAGATGGTAAATCTGATCTACTTCTAACCGAATCGGTTCGGTGATGTCGTGGCGGATCAGCTCAAAGTAAGGGTTGTCAAGCCATTTGAGGATATTGCGTTTAGTCCCGGTATAGAAATTATCCAGGCAGACTACCTCGTGTCCTTGGGCCATTAGGCGATCGATCAGGTGGGAACCGAGGAAACCTGCACCGCCTGTGACTAAAATTCTCATTGTGGAAACTGCCGTTCTGTTTGGGTGGTAGGACTGGGGTACAAAAATTTAGCCGATCGAATGAAACTTGCTAATAGAATAACAAAATTGCGCTAGCCAATGTAAACACTTATCCGTAACTTTCATGAAATCTTTAATTAACTTAGCATTCTTCAATGTATGTATTGAATAAAGTGCGATCGTACATCTCAGCTGGAAACTTTTATTTAATCTTCGATCTGTCCGGGAAAATACTGTTGACAATAATTCAGTTTTGAGTTACGGATTATACGATTAATCGGGCGATAGTTACATCTATCGCGAGGGTTCGCGATTATTTTGGGTAGGGACAGGCTATTGCGGCGTCCTGAGTTGCTCATCTTAATTCCCAATCAATTTCACAATACAAGACGCATCCAAAACTACTAAAATTTCATTATCAAAAACAGCACAACTTGTCATTGCTGGAGCTAATGCGGGAATTTTCCCTTGTTTGAGAGCAAGCATCGCCTCTGGTGTAGAATCAAAGACATCGATCCAGCCGTAATCCTCTACATACTGAAGAGTCAAGGCATTGCGATCGAGCATCCAGAAATCAATTCCGTATTGACTAATAAACTTTTGCAGTACCGCTTTATCGGTCGTATACTGAGCGCGGATCAAATCGTTAATTCGCTGTAAATATCGGCTGTAGTAGCCTTTCTGATAAGGAACTGCATATTCCTTTGCTACCAAAACTGAGCGCTGGCTAAAAGTTGGCAGATTGTCTGCCTCTCCCGCTATCGAAGCGATTAGAATCTCTTTCGGTTGCTGCTGAAAAAACTTGTACAAAGCGGGCATTTTACCCTCTACATACCCAACCCTGGGAAAATTTTCAACCAAGCTGGGATAACAGACAACTACAAAAGCAATTATCGCTGTGGTAATTATTGCCACTAGGTTTTTTATGTCAAAGGTAGTTTCGGTTTTCTCTGCCCAATTTAGAACTCCATCTACGATCGCAGTTAGGACGATCGCACTCAAGAACACTACAATAAATCGCAAGCTATAAGCAGTATAGCGCCCGGGCTGATATAATTTAAACAAGGTGGCGTGAGCTGCCAAAAACATGGCTGAAGATGCTAAAAATAGCTGAAGCAAAACCCAGATATTACTTTGAATCTGTTTGGTTAAAGGAAAGGTCGATCGCAATACCAATAGCAGCGGCAAAAACAAAGCAGCACAGTGAGTGACAGGCGTAAACAGCGACTGGGGAAACATCCCGCTACCCCTACCAGTCAGCCAATATTCTTTGGGATTTGAACGAAAAAAAGCATTTCTGCCATCTGCCGCAAATTCGGGCATTTTTTTAGCTTCTGCTGCTGTATAAGTTGGGCTAAATTCTGATTTATCTAGGGCATAGGGCAGCATTACTAAAAAAACAACTCCCAAACCTGCGGTGCAAAATAGGTAATTTGTCCGATCGCGCGACCAGCACAAACGCCCATTTTCCCAGCCTAGCAAGCGCAAAACTAAGATTCCGGCAGCCACCAAGGCGTAAGGAGGGTAAAACAGTCCGCTCAGGGCGATCGCCGCTAAACAGGGCAGCAGGGAACGCCGCAGTAAATAATATAAAAAAGCTAAAAATATCGGATAGGTAAAGGCTCTTGGCGTTGCAGAAGCCAAATCGTCTGTCATCCACATATGCTGATTTAACAGCAAAGATGCAATAAATCCGGTCATCGGTACTGGTAGCATTTCTATGGCAGTGCTAAAACAGTAAAAAGTGGAAATTAAGCTGAGGAAAAGTGGCAATATTTTTTGAAAAAATAGCGGGTGAATGCCAATTGTTGCGGCTATTTTGTAGAGTGTGCTGTATCCTGCGGGGGCGGCAGATTGAAAGTAGTTAGCAATGAAATCGTTGGGGAATAATTCAGGATCGACAAATCGCATCATCCAGAAAACGTGCTGTCTGGCATCGTCTTGCACCATATACTCGGCGCTGAAGGCTTGTTGCAGTCCTAAAACGGCATAAACTACGGCAAATGTGAGGCTGAGAATCAACCAAAATATTGTACGCGATCGGGATGTGCGATCGGTTGGCGCAGTTAGAAATTTGTGCGATCGGGCTATTAACATTGCAATCACTTTTTTAAGAGTAGTATCTTATCACTTACCAGCCCGCACTCCCGCAATTTTGAGGCGAATCCGATAAAGACTTTTACTCCCGGTAATATAAAGTGTTTTGCGATCGTCATCTCCCCAGGCTAAATTAGTCGCCGTCTCAGGTACAGAAATTTTGCCTAACAGTTCGCCTGTCGGCGACAAAATCCACACTCCCCCGGGCCCGGTACTGTAAACATTGCCTTCTACATCAACTTTTAAACCGTCGGGAACGCCGTTTTTACCGGGATCTTTTAACTCGGCAAAAACCCGCTGATTGCTAACAGTTCCATCTGAGTTTACATCAAAAACAGCGATGTATCCCGCCTCGGAATTGTTGACATAAAGTTTTTTCTCATCCGGCGAAAAGGCGATGCCGTTCGGCAATACAATATCCTTAACCAGTAAAGTTAATTTGCCATCCTGTGTCAACCGATAAACACCGTAAAAACCCAATTCTTCCTGCTCTTTAGTAATACCGTAGGGCGGATCGGTAAAATAAATACTGCCGTCAGATTTAACAACTAAGTCATTTGGACTGTTGAGCCTTTTTCCTTCGTATTTAGCGACTAATTCAATAACTTTACCGTCTTTTTCGGTTCTAGATATCCGGCGATTGCTGTGTTCGGCAGTGATTAAGTGGTTTTCTTTGTCTAAAGTATTCCCGTTGGCTTTTCCTGAAGGGCGGCGAAATACTTCTACTTGCTGATTTGAGACGAACTTATAGATTGTATCGGCGGGAATATCGCTGAATAGTAGAAAGCCATCGGGATGCCAAATCGGGCCTTCGATAAATTGGAAGTCGCCTGCTATTTTTTCTACTTTGGTCCTGTCATCCAGAATAGTTTGCATAGATTTTTTGTCCTGGCTGTTGGTATTTTGGGCGATCGACCTTTTCCATTCTACCATCAGCTTTGCTAGCGGGGAGTTGGTATTGGCGATCGCCTCGCCGCAGCCGTTTTGGATCGGCGGGTTGCTGAATGCTAGTGTCAAGGCCGCAAACAACAGGCTGCTTGTAGAAATTTTGAGTATCGGATTGGCCATATTAACTTGATGCACAAAAGGCGATCGAAAATCAATGATATTTCTTACAAAATCTGGTTTGCAGCAAACACTTCAAGTCCTTAAACGGGAGAGGACTGAAGTCCTCACTGCGAACCCATTTGCAGTAAGAAATTCAAGTCCTTAAATTCGATTAGAATGTAAGAAATAGCGCGGCAATACCAAGAACGATCGCCACTCCACCCAACAGAAACGACCAGAAGCGGTGGAAACTGCTAACTTTTGTACCGCTATCGCTTTCAAGCTGAATTAAATCCATCCAAGGCGCAACACCCCGGCGGAACCAACCCAAAGCATTAACCTCCATTCCGATCAAACTTTTCACCCGTTTCATCCCAAACAAGAAATTACCAATCGGGCCAAAACGAGAAGCATAGCGCAGATAAATCATTCCCGTTCTGTCTTGCAGTTTCAAATCGGAACCAAACGCATAACCAGCATCGCCGCGACCGATTAATTCGCCCTCAAGTTTCGCAGGTTGACCCCGCAAAGGACTAGCATAAGGGTCAGACATTAATGTTAAAATATCCAATTCTTCTGCTGCTTGATAATTGGGAAACATTACCAAAGTCTTAAGCAAAATTCCCGTACCCAAGCCGATTAAAGGACAAGCAACCATCATCATCGAATTCGCAGCAGACAGGGAAATGCCGATCGCAAAACCCACCGCCAAACCCAGAGTTTCACCACTGTACAGCAGCAAATCAAACACAAAGTTGCCGTACAATTTCCGCTTGCTCAAATTGCGGCCTTCGCCGACAATCCGACCCATGTCAAACTCAATATCCAAGCCTAATTGTTCGGCGTAAGTGCTCAAAGCGCGAACTCGTTTACCAGTCAGCGGGTGAGTCGAATTCAACTCCATCCACCAACCCCAAGGATTAAACATATCCCACAAAAACACTCGCCCGATCTTTTCTGGTTCCGACGCAATCCGGTAAGCAGTGCCGGTA
>JANNOR010000301.1:0-6018 GCA_031399265.1 Cyanobacteria bacterium SOY_34_metabat_3
AGGCGATTTAGGTATGGATGGCTCGGTCAAAAAAGTAATTAGTACGCGGCTTTCATAAATATTTTCAGGAAATTCTAAAAGTTCGATGACTCCATTTCTGTAAATCCCTTCAAATGCTTGGAGCATAATTCACCTCGCGTGCAAAGTATGGTCGATCGACTCGCTAGCTAATAATCCTAGTCTAACAAATATTCCGCATTCCCAGCTTTTTTCCTCCCCAGATTATGGACAGGTGGCCAGAAACCGGGTTTTTGCGATAATTGTTGGTGACAGCCAGAGACATGGGAAAAAACCCGGTTTCTACGGGTGGTGATGCGTAGGCCACCCAGGAGACGGCAATGCCGTTTCCCTACGAGAATTTTGGGGTAGGGAAACGGCACTGCCGTCTCCTCTTTCGGGCCGTGTCGTGATTCCTAATTCCCCACCAACCCAAAAATTCTGTCACAATAAAATGAAGACTACCGATTGAGTATAATCAGGATAATAGTAGATAGCTAAAAGAGGAAGTTTAAATATGGGACTGAATCAGTATTTTGATTTCTTAGCAGCGGATGATATTCGGATTAAAGGACATCGCATTGGGATTGAGACTGTGCTGTATGAGTATCTGTATCGCGAACACACCGCCGAAGAAATTCAGCAACTCTATCCATCTCTAACTTTAGCAGAAGTTTACACAACTATTTTGTATTATTTGCTGAACAAGGAATCGGTAAGTCGGTATATACAAGATTGGTTGGAGTGGTCGCATCAGCAGCGAAAAATGCAAGCAGCAAATCCCCATCCGGCTGCGGAAAGATTGCGAAAATTGAAGGCAGAACGGGAAAGACAAACTGCGATTCAGGGTGCTTGAAAAATGGCGCTTAAATATTTGATGGATGAGAATGTTACGCCAATTTATGCAACACAACTTCGCCGAAAACGCCCGGATTTAGTAATTTGGTCAGTGGGCGACATTGGTACGCCTCCGAAAAGTACCCTCGATCCGGATATTTTGATTTGGTGTGAGGATAATCGTTTTATTTTAGTGACGAACAACCGCAAGTCAATGCCCGTCCATCTGGCAGATAATATGGCTGAAGGCAGACATATTCCAGGTATTTTTGTGTTGAACTCAGATTTAAGTATTGGGCAAAATATTGAGGAATTAATTTTGATTGCTGATGGTTCATTCGATGATGAATACCAAGATCAGATCGTCCATCTGCCATTAACATAAACAGGACTTACGCGCGGGCGATCAAAGACATGGGAAAAAACCCGGTTTCTACGGGTGGTGATGCGTAGGCCACGGAGGACACGGCATTGCCGTTTCCCTACGAGAATTTTGGGGTAGGAAAACGGCAATTCCGTCTCCTCTTTTAGACCGTGTTGGAAAAATCTGCTATGATAGTTTGATCGATCGCACTATTCGACATTCCGTAAATTATCAACTATGAACATTCAGTTAGTTGACTCCTTAATTCAAGTCATTGAGTCGCTGACACCTGAAGAGAGTTTGCTGTTCCAAGAAAGACTCTCGGCTAGGGTGATTCAGAGTACGCCTGGAGTGTGTGGAGGATATGCCCGAATTCGCAACACTCGGATTCCTGTTTGGACGCTGGTTTCGCTTCACCAACAGGGGGCTGATGAGGCTGAGTTACTTCGCAATTATCCCGGTTTGTCGGGTTTGGATCTAGAAAATGCTTGGCGTTATTACGATCGCCATCGCGCAGAAATTGATCGCATTATAGTATCTCATCAGACCGATGATTGAAAGAGTGAGGCTATATTCTAATGAAAATTTCCCGATCGCAATGGTCGAACACTTGCGAAGTCTTGACTGTGATGTTTTAACTTCCTATGATGCCGATCGAGCAAATCAAGGAATTCCTGATGATGAAGTTCTGCGCTTTGCAACTGAACAAAATCGGGCAGTAATTACGTTTAATCGCGATGATTTTGTGGCACTGCACCGTCGAGGCGATCGCCATGCGGGCATTATTGTATGTAAAGACGATCGAGATTACTTGGGACAAGTTACTATTCTTCATGCCTATCTGGAAGAGATTGATTCGCTGTGCGATCGGCTAATTCGCATCAAAAAGCAGAATCAGCGTGGGTTGAGTCATCTCGTTTTTGTAGTTCAAGAGTATGGACGATAATTTATTTTGTGATGCGCGGGTGGGCCAGAAACCGGGTTTTTACGAGAATTGTTGGTGATAGCGCAGAAACTCAAAAAAACCCGGTTTCTTAGATTGTCGCGGCTGGCCAGAAACCGGGTTTTTGCGAGAATTGTTGGTGATAGCGCAGAAACCCATAAAAACCTGGTTTCTTAGATTGTCGCGGGTGGCCAGAAACCGGGTTTTTGCGAGAATTGTTGGTGACAGCGCAGAAAACCATAAAAACCCGGTTTCTTAGATTGTCGCGGGTGGCCAGTTAGATTGTCGCGGGTGGCCAGAAACCGGGTTTTTGCTAGAATTGTTGGTGATAGCGCAGAAACTCATAAAAACCCGGTTTCTTAGATTCTCACGGGTGGCCAGAAACCGGGTTTTTACGAAAATTGTTGGTGATAGCGCAGAAACCCATAAAAACCCGGTTTCTTAGATTGTCGTGGGTGGCCAGAAACCGGGTTTTTACGAAAATTGTTGGTGATAGCGCAGAAACTCATAAAAACCCGGTTTCTTAGATTTCGGTGCGCGGCCAGAAACCGGGTTTTTACGAAAATTGTTGGTGATAGCGCAGAAACTCATAAAAACCCGGTTTCTTAGATTTCGGTGCGCGGCCAAAACTCCCACCAAGCGAAAAATCCTGTCACAATCAAATGAAGACTACGGGGAGACAAAAGATATGACGCGAGAAGAGTTGTTGCAGTTAATCGACAAAGCGGCTGATGAGGGCTCCACAGAATTGGATTTGGCGGGGTTGGGGTTGGAGGAATTGCCGCCGGAGATTGGCAAGTGCACGCAGCTTGAGACGTTGGTGTTGGGGAAGGTGGAAACCTGGAAATGGGTTGATGGTAAATCGACCCCGAAACTAATCACCAATCAATTAAGCGCACTGCCGAAGGAATTGCGATCACTGGAAAATTTGCGATTGATCGACCTCAGCGGCAATCCATTCGGAACAATGCCAGAATTGCTGCTGGAAATGAAGCAATTAGAGAGTTTAAATTTAACCAGTATTGGTTTAACAGAAATTCCAGAGGCGATCAATGAATTACCGAATTTGACAAGTCTTGACATCAGTTTCACTCAGATTGAAAATATCCTAGAAGTGTTGCAAAAGCTTTGCGAAATACTCGGCAAACTGTCCAACCTGACACATCTTAGCCTCGATGGCAATCAGATTGCAGAAATCCCAGAGGCGATCTCCCAACTGTCGAATCTGACACTGCTTAACATCTGGAATAATCAGATTACCGTCATCCCAGAGGCGATCTCCCAACTCTCCAATCTGACACAGCTTCACCTCACTCGCAATCAGATTACCGTAATTCCAGAGGCGATCGCCCAACTCTTCAATCTGATAGAAATTGAGCTCAGCGATAATCAGATTACCGTTATCCCAGAGGAGATCGCCTCCTTGTCCAATCTGACAGAACTTTACCTCAGAAATAATCGGATTGAAAAGATTCCAGAATGCTTAGAAACCCTCCCAAAACTTCAAACACTCGACCTCCGCGACAATCCCCTGCCTATTTCTCCAGAAATTCTATGGTCAGGCCAACAGTATAAAGACTCCGGTACACCCGCTGCCATCTTCAACTACCTGCGCCAACTCCGCAGCGGCGAAGTCCTCCCCCTCAACGAAGCCAAAGTCCTCCTCGTCGGACAAGGCAGCGTCGGCAAAACCTCCCTGATCAACCGCCTCACCGACAACAAATACAACCCCAACGAACCCCAAACGGACGGACTCAACATCACAGAGTGGAAAATTACCGTCAACACCAAACCAGTCAAACTCAACGTCTGGGACTTCGGCGGACAAGAAATTTACCACGCCACCCACCAATTTTTCCTCACCAAACGCAGCCTCTACCTCCTCGTCTCCAACTGCCGCACCAGCGAAGACGAAAACCGCCTCGAATACTGGCTGAAACTGATCGAAAGCTTCGGCGACGCATCCCCCGTCATCATCGTCGGCAACAAATGCGACGAACAACCCCTGGATCTCAACCGCAAAGCCTTGCGCGACAAATATCCCAACATCAAAGCGATTATCGAAACCTCCTGCCAAAGCGGAACGGGAATCGACGAACTCCGCAGCGCCATCCACACCGAAATCTCCCAACTCAAAGAAGTCTACGACCTTTTGCCCCTAAGCTGGTTCCAAGTCAAGCAGCGCCTGGAAAACCTCGACAAAGATTTCATCAGCATCAGCGAATACGCCACCATCTGCGCCACCGAAAACATCCTCGCAGAAACCGACCAAACCCAACTCATCGGACTGCTGCACAACCTGGGCATTGTCCTCAACTTCCGCGAACACCCCATCCTGCAATCCACCAACATCCTCAATCCCCACTGGGTGACAGAAGGCATCTACGCCCTCCTCAGCGACGACGCACTCAAACTCAAAACTAAAGGCATTCTCACCTACGCAGAACTCAGCCGCATCCTGGATGCCACGAAATATCCCCGCCACCGTTACAATTGCCTCACCGAGTTGATGGGCGAATTTCAACTCTGCTTCCCCCTCAGCCATTGCAGCGCGCCGAGGTTCCTCATCCCCGGCATTTTGCCCAAAGAAGAACCGGAAAACACCAAACTCGAAGGCGAAACTCTGGAATTTCAATATCACTACCGCATCCTCCCCGACAGCATCCTCTCGCGCTTCATCGTCCTCATGCACGAGAAAATCCACAACTGCACCCACTGGCGCACGGGGGTAATGTTGGAGTACACCGAAGGCAAGGAAGTGTACAATATCGCCCGAATTAAATCTGACCCGGAAGATGAGAAAATCTTTATCGCCGTTAGCGGGCGGGAATCGACGCGGCGTTCTTTCCTCAGCATGATCCGCGATACTTTTAGCAAAATCCACAACTCTTTTGCGAATCTGGAAATCAGTCAATGGGTGCCGGTTCCCGGTTATCCCGATGCCGATCCGCTGGATTACGAGGAGTTGCTAGGATTGGAGGAGATGGGCGAGAATACGGTGCGCGTTGGGAAACTTAAACTTAAACTGGATTTACGGCCGTTGTTGGATGGGTATGAGTCGATCGAACTTCGGCGCATCAGGCAAAGGGGCGATGAAAAATATGGAAGAGAATATGATGACCTTGTAGATATCGCTAAACTAGCAGTTAGCAGACCAATTAATAATAAAGCAGAAGTAAAAATGACTCAAAATTCTCCCCAAAGCAACAACTTTCCCGGCGCAAAAATCGGCAGTGTAGCTATCGCTAACGAAGTCAAAGACAGCGCCCAACAAACAGCCTCTGGTGGCATTCAAATCAATAATGCCAATACGGCGGAAATTCTCAAACTAATTTCATCAATGCGTGAAACCGCGACGCAGTTTCCCGAAGATATTTGCGATGGGATAATTATTGATATTGAAGATGTCGAAGCCGAGATTAAGAAACCGGAAAACCAGTGGAATAAAGCCAGGTTAAAGAAGAGTCTGACTGCGATGATTGGGGCGGCTACTGCGATCGCCATTCCGATCGCAGGGATGACTGATTTTGCTAGTAGTGCGATCGATCTCGGTCAAAAGGTGGGCATCGAACTCAAGCTACCGTCGGCACGGTAAATTGGATAAGAAATTAGGAGACGGCAGTGGCGGGTCCCGACCAATAATGGGTAGGGTCACGGCACGGCCGGCGGCTCTAAATTATTTAGGCGCAGCCGGAATTTTTATCAATATATATTATTGAACAATTTACATATTTTAAAAACTTAGAAAAAAAATTCCAAATCATATTTTAGTGTTTCATTAATTTCACACATAGAGGCTCATATGTCAGACTAATGAATTAGTCTTAATCCTTTTTGCAATTGAGAGATTTTTGTTATCTTATAAATCAAATTTTTT
>JANNOR010000024.1:0-80874 GCA_031399265.1 Cyanobacteria bacterium SOY_34_metabat_3
TGGCTAATCAAGTTAAAGATTTGAGTGAGTTACTTTTTGATTTATCTAGTCTAGATAAACCTGTTAAGTGCCTTGCATAATGTTGGTCAATAGCCTTCATAGCTTTGATTTAACCTCTCGACAATTAATCCACCCTGCTTAGCAAGGGGGGCTGGGGGGGTGCTTTCTCAACAGCTACGGGAAGCATTAGCAGCATCAGGAAAAGAGCGAATTCGAGATTTAGTAAAAAATCCCCTGAGATGTTCGCTGCTGTGCGGCACTTGGCAATCCTTGGATGGGGATTTGCCGGATACTAGGGCTAAGCTTTATCGGCGGTTTGTGACTACTTTATATCAGTGGAAAAAACCGCACTTGAATTGGAGTCAGCAGCAGGATTTGAATGCGGCTTTGGGGAAATTGGCACTTTCTGGGATGTTAAATGAAACTGCGCGGTTTCAGTTGCGAGAAAGTGTGGGATATCGGGTGATGGGCGCATCGCAGTTTGAGTTGGCTTGTCGTTTGGGTTGGCTGAATTTAGTGGCGAGGGATGCGGAGACGCTGGAAGGGATTTATGCTTTTTACCATCCGACGTTTCAGGAATATTTTGCGGCTTTGGCGGTTGAGGATTGGCACTTTTTCTTGAATCATATTCCTGAAAATCCGCAACATCCTGATGCTAGGTATCGCATTTTTGAGAAGCAGTGGAAGGAGGTTATTTTGCTGTGGTTGGGGCGTGAGGAGGTTGGGAAGGAGGAGAAGGAAGGGTTTGTTAAGGCGTTGGTTGAGTTTAAGGATGGGTGTGATGATTTTTATGGATATCGGGCATATTTTCTAGCGGCGACGGGGATTGCTGAGTTTAAGGATTGTAGTCTTGCTGATGGGATTGTGTCGCAGGTTATTAAGTGGGGATTTGGTTATTTTGATGAGGAAAAGCAGGAGTGGCAAACATTTCTCCATCTAATTGCACAGGGTTCAAGGGAGATACTGAAAGAGACGGATAGGGAAAGGGTTATCTCCGCTTTAGTTGAGTTAATCGGTACTTCTCAGGATGAAGATACCTGCATCACAACAGCATATTGGTTAGGGGAAATAGACAAAGATAACCCAGTTGCGAGCGAAGCTTTAGTCGAGTTAATCGATACTTCTCAGAATGAAGGTAGCCGGGGGATAGCGGCATTTCTCTTAGGAATAATAGACAATGCTAACCCAGTTGCAATCCAAGCTTTAGTCGAGTTAATCAATACTCTTCAGGATGAAAATGACCGCACTCAAGCAGCATTTTTATTAGAAACAATAGGCAAAGGTAGCCCAGTTGCAGTCGCTGCTTTAGTCGAGTTAATGCGTACTTCTCAGGAGGAAAATACTCGGAGGCAAGCGGCAAAAAGCTTAGGAGAAGTAGGTGAAGACAACCCAGTTGCAATCTCCGGCTTAGTCGAGTTAATTCGCAATTCATGCGAACAAAATACCCGGATGACAGCGGCAAATAGCTTAGGAAAAATTGACATAAATAACTCAGTTATACTTGTAATTTTCGATGAGCTTAGTGGTAGTTCTGAGGAGGACAATACGATGATTAAATTAGCATATAACTTAGCAAAATCATTAATAGATAACTCTATTACACTCGCAAATTTCGATCGTTGTGACGAGCTTATTGGTACTTCTGAGGATGACAATACCTGGAGAAGTGCCGTAAATACTTTAGGAAAAATCTGCAAAGATAACTTAGTTGCGCTCTCAGATTTAGTCGAGTTAATCGGTACTTTTCAGGATGAAAATACCCAGAGGAGAGCCGCAGTAAGCTTAGGGAAAATATGCAAAAATAACCCAGATGCGATCGCCGCTTTAGTGGAGTTAATCCGTACTTCTCAGGATGAAGAGACCCGGAGGCGAGCGGCAGAAAGCTTACAGGAAATTATGAAAGGTAAGCACTTCGCCACCGCAGTCTCAGGATTGAAAGATTCCCTAACTTCCGAAATCTATGAAAACGATTTTAGTCTTTATGAAGAATGCTATAAAATCATCTGGGACTGCGCCCAAAACATGACTTACCCAGAATTTCATCAAGCATGGCACACCCAACCCACCAATTCCGCAATACCCAACAACCACCGACAAAATACAGATATCCCCACACTCCTCAAACAACTCCAACCCACCGATAAAACCTGGGTCATTCCCCTCAACATACGCGCCCTAGAAGGCGAAACCGATATAAGCCCGATCGCCCAAGAGCTCTGTACCCAACTATATCAAACAATCTTCCCCGCAGATACAGACATTCCCGCCATTCGCAACGCCCCCGAATTCAAGCGATTAATTCCGCAACTCAAAAACCGCCTGCAAAAACAGCACATCGCCTTAATTTTGCACTCCTGTCCCTGCGAAGATGCGCTTTCATCTTTCACCCGCAAACTCGCCGACTCTCAAATGGGAATTCACATCGCCTGGATTACCGATACACCGCTGGAATTGCCGTTAACAGGTTTTGCGGTGGATGGAGATGATTTGTTGGATGCGGTGCAAAATTGGATTGGATCGTACACCTAAAACATAAACTTCGATCGCTCTTTCTCTTCAACCCGCGAAGGCGGGTTTTGTTTGTATAGGCGCGATTTCAATCGCCCGCCGCTGTGGTTTAACCTACAATACTAATTTACCGATGCCATCCACCGAGCCTCCCCAAGACTCCCCCAAACCATGTCCAAGCAAAAAAAGACTCCCGCCAAAACCTACACCGAAATCAACCTCAGTGACCCGCAATACTACTTCAACCGAGAACAAAGCTGGCTAGAATTCAACAACCGCGTACTCCACGAAGCCCTCGACCCCCGCACGCCCCTCTTAGAAAGACTCAAATTTCTGGCTATTTTCAGTTCCAACCTAGACGAATACTTCATGGTGCGGGTAGCAGCCCTCAAACAGCAAGTAGAAGCAAAAGTCAGCAAATTGACCTCCGACGGCAGCACGCCCCAAGAACAGCTAGATGCCATCAACAAGCGACTTTTGCCGATGGTTACTCAGCAGCACTCCTACTTTGAGCAAACTCTGCGGCCCAAATTAGCAGCAAGTGGCATCTACATTCTCGACTACATTGACCTCAATCAAGAACAGCGAAATTACTTGCACCGCTACTTCAAAGAACAAGTATTTCCCGTACTCACTCCCCTCGCAGTTGACCCCAGCCATCCATTCCCCTTCCTTTCCAATCTCAGTCTCAATTTAGCAGTAGTAGTCAGAGATCCCGACACGCGGGAAGAATTGTTTGCCCGCGTCAAAGTCCCGCAGGTTTTGCCCAGGTTTTTGACACTACCGGCGGATTTGCAGTGGCAACAGAGGGGTAAATCTGCTGTGTGGACAGGGGTGCCCCTAGAACAGGTGATTGCCCACAATTTAGAAGCTTTGTTTCCGGGGATGGACGTTGAGGAATATCACCCGTTCCGCATTACTCGCAATTCCGATTTGACGGTGGAGGAAGATGAGGCAGAGGATTTGCTGCTGGCTATAGAACAAGAACTCCGCAAGCGCCGATTTACAGGTTCTGCGGTGCGGATGGAAATCCAAGCGATTATGCCGCCTGCACTGCGAGATATGCTGAGGGAAGAGTTGGAACTCGGCGAGCAAGATGTTTATGTCGTGGAGGGGCTGCTAGGCCTCAAGGATTTGATGTTTTTTATCGGGCTGCCGGTGCCGGAACTCAAAGACCCAGCTTGGACTCCGGTTGTGCCGCCCCGTTTGCGGAACTCAGAATCGCCAAGGATTTTAGACAAATCGATTTCCCATTCTGACGAGGGTGAGGATATTTTCACGGCTATCCGTCAGGGTGATTTGATGCTGCACCATCCTTATCACTCGTTTGCGGCGACTGTGCAGCGGTTTATTACTGAGGCGGCGCACGATCGATCGGTCTTAGCGATTAAGATGACTTTATACCGGACTTCTGGTGATTCGCCGATCGTCAGCGCCTTAATTCAAGCAGCGGAAAACGGCAAGCAGGTAGCCGTTTTAGTAGAACTCAAAGCCCGGTTTGACGAAGAAAATAATATTAATTGGGCTCGCAAGTTGGAACAAGCCGGAGTCCACGTAGTTTACGGTTTGGTGGGACTCAAAACACACACCAAGATTGTGATGGTAGTGCGCCGCGAGGACGGGTGCATCCGCCGCTACGTCCACATCGGCACGGGAAATTACAATCCGAAGACGGCCGGACTGTATACGGATGTGGGTTTGTTGAGTTGTCGTGAGGATTTGGGTTCAGATTTGACAGATTTGTTTAATTATTTGACTGGTTATTCGCGACAGGTATCTTATCGCAAATTGTTGGTGGCGCCGGTCAATATGCGCGATCGATTTTTAGCTTTAATCCGCCGCGAGGCTGAATTCTGCCGTTTGAATGCCGAAACTGGTAGCGGTAGCTGCGGCCGGATTGTCGCTAAAATGAATGCTTTAATTGACCCTCAAATTATTGTTGCTTTGTACGAAGCATCGCAAGCGGGAGTTAAAATTGATTTGATTATTCGGGGGATTTGCTGTTTGCGTCCCGGTGTTGACGGTGTTAGCGAAAATATCAAAGTTATCAGTATTATCGGCCGCTTTTTAGAACACTCTCGGATGTTTTATTTTTTCAACGGTGGTCACGAAGAGGTGTATATTGGATCTGCTGATTGGATGCAGCGCAATCTTACAAGACGGGTAGAGGCGATCGTACAAGTGGAAGATCCGACGATTTTGATGGAGTTGCAAGAAATTTTGGGAGTGATGCTGGCTGACAACCGCCAAGCTTGGGATTTGCAGTCTGGGGGACACTACTCTCAGCGGCGGCCGCCTGCGAATTCCCCAGAAGTGAGTTCTCAACAGATTTTGATGGATATGGCTTTGAATTAGTTATTGGGAATTGGGCATGGGGCATGGGGCATGGGGCATGGGGCATGGGGCATGGGTTATCTGTTATTGGTTATTGGTTGTTGGTTCTTGGTTATGAGTTATTAGTAGTCAACAGTCAACAGTCAACAATTCCCAATTCCCAATTCCCAATTCCTAATTCCCAATTCCCAATTCCCAATTCCCAATTCCCAATTCCCAATTCCCATTAATTAAAAGTGCGTTTGAATTCTTCTAACAAATCGTCAATTTCTTCGATCGCCTGACTGACATCTATTCTCAGTGCTCCCAAGTCCGATCTATCTAACAGCCGCACGAGAGATTCCCGCTTGACTTCGATTTCTGCTACGCGTTCTTTGATTGTCTGTGCATCCATTGTTTTTTGCCTCTTGCTACTATTAACAAAAATATTTGACATTCCCCCCTGCGAACAGACGAGAATTTTTAATTCACCGACTTACCTGTAATAAGCCAATTATTCACTGTTTTTAGATTGTAAGTGATGAACCTGCTCAGGTTTTTTAGTCAGTGTTATAGTTTGATTGTACATCAAAACTTCAGCGCAGAAAAGGCGGGCGTTTGGTATCTGCGGGTTTGTTTTTCATCACTTCAGTTAAAAAGCGCTTCAGAGCCTTCTCGCGGTTTTTCATAAAAGCAGACCAAAATCCCGGTTGATATTCATCCATTGTCTTGGCTAGGGCCCAGACATCGATCGCTAAGATATTATAAAGCCTTTCATCTTCGCGTTTGAGCGAGTTAATCTGCTCTAAAACCGACTTGTTTGCTCCAGCATTTTGTCTGTCTTCGTCCTTAATCATGTCCGAAAAGTGGTTGAAAGGGCAAGAGGGTCGATCGCGATCGCTGCTCTCTATACTTCGATGATACTGCCGATCTCGATTGCCTTCTGGAACCAACGCCGCGCAATTAACGCGCATATTTACCGGTGGCGCAGTGGCGAGTCCGACGGGATAAGTTTCTGAAGCTAGAGACAAAATTGTGGATGCACACCACTCCCGCGCTCATAGATGCTAGCAGTTTTCGCGGGTATTTTGGCAAAAAAACTAAATTTATTCAAGACTGCTTGGCAGATAATAATTAAAGTATATAATTTCTGTCCGACTACTTACCTCACTAATATGTTACGTAAAATTTCTTTAGCAAGCCTCGCCTTAGTCGTTGGCGGTATCTTAGCAGTAGTCGGCTTCTGGGCCTACTTCACAGACAAACCTACCCTGAACTTAGCCGGATTTTTTTATGGAATTCCGCTATTGCTGGGAGGTTTAGCCCTCAAAGCAGCCGAACTCGAACCGGCGGAGTTCACCGAACCTACCTCTAGCGAAGTTGTTCTCCTGAGAGAAAGTCTGGCCACAGATACTCAAAATCAAGTCCGCAAAGATGTCACCCGATTTCGCTACGGCCAACCGGCGCACTTAGATGATGCTTTAGAACGTTTGGGCTTGGCCCCGACAGACGAGGAACGGCCCCTCCTACGAGGGTTGCGGGAAGTGGATGTTGACGGTGCTTATGGGTTGATTCTAGAGTTTTATTCGCCGCTAATGCCGATCGAACTTTGGGAAGAAAAGCAAGAAAAAATAACTACTTTTTTTGGCCCCGGTTTACACGCAGAAGTTAGTCAAAAGTCTGATGACAAAGTTGAACTGGCTTTAATTACAACTCCTAAAGCTTAAAATAGTCTTTAATTAGTTATTGGTTATTCGTTATTGGTGATTAGAACCAACAAATAACCAATGACTAATCACTTCTTCCTTGCCAATTAAATCATGGAGGCATAGATGGTTTCTTTGAACAGCAAAATAGGCATTATCGGCGCAGGAACATCCGGGGTTTATCTGGCAATTTTGCTAATTCAGGAAGGGTTTCAAGTTACATTGTTTGAAAAAGCACCCCACCCGCGTACCGATGGCTGCGGTATCCTGATCGTGCAAGCAGGTATGGAAGCGCTGCATCAAGGAAACCATCAAGTCACCCAAAAAATTATCAACTCCGGCGATGCGGTTAAAGTATTCGAGTTTCGCAACCTGCGCGGCGGTGTCATCAATTCCGAACCCGTCACCTATGAGGAAAATGAACTCCCAGGGATGCTGGTACACCGCAAAGCGATACTAGAAGCACTCCTCGACGAGTTACCCGCTGACTGTATTCGTTTTAATGCTGAATTATTGTCGATCGCCCAAACTGAGCATAGCGCGATCGTCCACTTTAAAGACGGCACTCACTGGGAAGGCGACCTGTTAATCGGCGCAGATGGAATTGTCTCCAAAGTCCGTCAATTTATCGTTCCCAATGTAGAACTGTTTTATTTAGGCGATATTGTGTGGCGGGGAATTGTCGAAGATAATAGCTTTTGTCCCGAAGGAAACTTCTTTGTCTATGTACGCGGTAGGGGAATTTATGCCAACTTCTTTCACATTGGCGGAGGTCGCACCCATTGGGGTTTCTTTATCGAAAAAGAGCGACAAAAATCAGAAGTAGGGAAACTCCAACCCAATGATATCACTATACCTCCCCAAGAACTCGCAAAACTCCCAGACGATGCGCGAAAAGTGATTGAATCAACCCCTATAGAAGATATTGTCTGTCGTTTTTCCTATGACATCGACCCCCTACCAAAAATCTACGATGGGCGCGTCATCCTCATCGGAGATGCGGCCCACGCCAAAAGCTCCACACGCGCTAGAGGAATGACTTCCGGTTGGGAAGATGGACTGTCTTTAGCTCAATATCTCACCGACAGTGCTAGCATTGCAGAAGCATTAGCAAATTTTCAAACTGAAAGATTACCGATTGTCCACGAATATCAAAGAACTAGCCGCGAAATGAGTTTGAAGATAGGTCGCCGTTAGAAATCAGAGAATAGGAGCAAATCCCGATGTCTGTAAATACATCTTACTCTCCCGATTTAGACAAAGTTCCTGAGATTTTTACCCGTCATCTTGGTACTTGGGAAGGTGAATTTATTAAGACTGATACTCGCGGACATTTTATTCGCAGCTTTTTCGGTACTTTTAGCACCTGGATTGAGGGAAGTCACTACCGACAAGTTAATAATTATGAATACTCAGATGGTGCTCGCCTCCAGCTAAATTTTGAAGGTGAATTTGAAAATCGGATTGTGAAATTTTTTTCTAACAGTTATTCTGATTTTTCGGCGATTGCGTGGGATGCGGGTCACGAAACTATTTGCTATCGGTCAACTAAAACTCAGGATAACGCACTGATTACTTTTGTGGAAACAATAAGTTTACTGGCAGAAAATCACCGAGTTCGCAGCACTCAAGCTTTTAAAAATGGTGTTTTTGATGGTATCTCATTTATTGAGGAAAAGCGAATTAATTAATACTTGCAAACAAGCGAGAACGGGTGATAAAACGCTCTCCCTCCGGCCCTTCCAGGGAAAAGTCGCTACCTCCGGGCCCGGATGCTATGTCGATAATTAGCTGCGTATGCTGCCAATGTTCGTATTGTTGGGCTGCAATATAGAAAGGACAACCGCCTATTTCGCCGAGCAATACGTCACCGTCACCGATTATCAATTCGCCATCGGGAAAGCACATCGGGGAACTACCGTCGCAGCAGCCGCCGGATTGGTGAAACATCAATTTTCCGTGTTGGGTTTTGAGATAGTCGATTAGTTTTAAGGCTGTTTCGGTTGCGGTGACTTTGGCTGTTGTTTCCATTTTAGTCTGTTTGTGTAGCAATTTTGTTTCATTTTTGAATGAGATTTTTTTTTGTTAACCGCAGAGGGCGCAGAGGGCGCAGAGAAAGAGAGGAAAGAGAGAAGGAAGGAGTTCACGAATTATTGAAGTTTGTCCTTCTTCCTTTTCCATTCCTGCTGACTAAAACTTTAGAAGAAACCTAAAGCTTTGGGGCTGTAGCTAACCAACAAATTTTTAGTTTGTTGGTAGTGATCTAACATCATTTTGTGATTTTCGCGGCCGATTCCTGATGATTTGTAGCCGCCGAATGCTGCGTGGGCTGGATAGAGGTGATAGCAGTTTGTCCACACGCGGCCGGCTTGGATGGCGCGGCCCATGCGGTAGGCTGTGTTGATGTCGCGAGTCCACACTCCCGCACCTAAGCCGTAGAGGGTATCGTTGGCAATTTTTAATGCTTCGGCTTCGTCTTTGAAGGTGGTGACAGCTAATACTGGGCCGAAGATTTCTTCTTGGAAAATCCGCATTTTGTTGTGGCCTCTGAAGACGGTTGGTTGGAAGTAATAGCCGTCTTGCAAGTCGCCGGATAAGATGTTTCTTTCGCCGCCAATCAGGCATTCTGCGCCTTCTGCACGACCGATTTTGACGTATTCGGCGATTTTTTCCATTTGGTTGGTGGATACTTGGGCGCCGAGGGCTGTTGTCGGATCTAAGGGGTTGTTTTGTTTGATTTTGCGGATGCGGTCGATCGCCTTTTTGATAAATTGGTCGTAGATTGATTCGTGAATTAAGGCGCGGGAGGGACAGGTGCAAACTTCGCCTTGATTGAAGGCGAACATTACCAATCCTTCGATTGCTTTGTCGAGGAAATCGTCGTCTTTGGCGCAGACATCTTCAAAGAATATGTTGGGAGATTTGCCGCCTAATTCTAGGGTGACGGGGATGACGTTTTGCGAGGCGTATTGCATGATCAGCCGCCCGGTGGTGGTTTCGCCGGTGAAGGCGACTTTGGCGATGCGGGGACTGGTGGCGAGGGTTTTGCCGATTTCGGCGCCTGGCCCGTTGACGACGTTGATGACGCCATCCGGTACTAAGTCGCCGATGGTTTCCATCAATACCAGGATTGAGGCGGGGGTTGGGCCTGCTGGTTTGAGGACGACGCAGTTTCCGGCGGCGAGGGCTGGGGCTAGTTTCCAGGCGGCCATCAGGATCGGGAAGTTCCAGGGAATGATTTGTCCGATGACGCCGAGGGGTTCGTGGAAGTGGTAGGCGATTGTGGTTTCGTCGATTTCGCCGATCGACCCTTCTTGAGCTCGGATGCAGCTTGCGAAGTAGCGGAAATGGTCGATCGCCAGCGGGATGTCTGCGAAGGTGGTTTCGCGGATCGGTTTACCGTTGTCCCAGGTTTCGGCGATGGCGAGGCGATCGAGGTTTTCTTCCATGCGATCGGCTATTTTGTGCAAAACCCGCGCCCTCTCTGCGGGAGAAGTCTTACCCCAGTTATCTTTGGCGGCGTGGGCGGCATCCAGCGCTAATTCTACATCCTCGGCGGTCGATCGGGGAATTTGACAAATTGATTTTCCGGTAATTGGAGACAGGTTTTCCGAGTATTTACCTTTGACTGGTGCTACCCATTTGCCGCCGATAAAGTTGTCGTAACGAGCTTGAAAAATTGACTGATTGCCGGATTGAACTGGTGCTGCTACTACCATTTTATGACCTCGTTTAAATTAGTTTTTGCGTTTAATTGAAATCTCTTAAATACCTAGCATGATCTATTTTTGGGAAGTTGTGTTGTTTGCTATACAAAATTTTACATTTTGACTTTGTTTGAGATCGATGTTGTTTCTAGGTTTCTGGATTTGGCTGGTGGTCGAGCGAATTTTTTTATTAACCGCAGAGGGCGCAGAGTACGCAGAGCAAGAGAAATAAAAAGAGATTTTTACAAGTTATTTAAATCTGCTATTATATAGATATAAATTTGCCAAATTTTCAAAAAAATCAATCAAATGCCTGGATTAAATGCTGTTGTTTTTTCTGCTGATGTCGCTCCGGAATCAAAGGATTTAGATGCTGCTAAAATCCGGTGGTTTCAACGCCGGCTTAAGGTTTGGGCCGGGCAGAATTGTCGCGATTTTCCTTGGCGCCGTACCTGCGACCCCTACGCGATTTTAGTGGCGGAGTTGTTGCTGCAAAAGACTGCTGCTGCGACAGTGGCTCCGATTTATCAAAAATTTCTCGGTCGCTACCCGACTCTCTCGGATTTAGCGGCCGCGCCTGCTGCCGAAGTTGCTAGTTTGTTGCAGCCTTTGGGATTGTTTTTTCGGGCGCAAAAGCTGCGGGAATCGGTGCAGGTTATCTTAGAAAATTACGGGGGCGAAGTTCCCCGCACGGAAGCTCAGTTGCTGCAACTTCCGGGAGTTGGGAAGTACATTGCGCGTTCAATTTGCGCTAATGCTTTCGGACAGCCAAAAGCCGTGCTCGATACGAATGTTGCTCGGATTTTGCAGCGTTTTTTGGGGATTGACGGCGGCAAGGTAAAATCGCGTGAAGCGAAGCTATCCCGCAGGGAATCGCCCGAACTTTGGTCGGCTGCTGATAGAGTTGCTCCCAAACAGCAAGTCGGGCCGTGGAATTTGGGTTTGCTGGACTTCGGGGCGGCTGTTTGTACCGCGAGAAACCCCCGTTGCGCTGAGTGTCCGCTGCAACAGCAGTGCGAGTACAAAATCAGCAGCGAAATCAATTCTCGGCTCGCTGAAAAACTCAATTGATAAATATATCTACCGCATTTGTAGGGGCGGGTTCGCCAACAATCTCCGGCTCAAACCAACAAACTCAAAAACCCGCCCCCACCCAACAATAAATACAAATGTACTCGATGTAAAACTCAATTGACAAATATTTTATCGCATTTGTAGGGGCGGGTTCGCCAACAATCTCCGGCTCAAACTAACAATCTCAAAAACCCGCCCCCACCCAACAATAAATACAATTCTCGGCTAATTCCTGAGCTAAATTGACAAAGATTCAACCGCATTTGTCGGGGTTCCCCTCCCCCGCAATCTCCGGCTCAAACCAACAATCTCAAAAACCCGCCCCCACCCAACAGTAAATACTATTAATTAACTGTGCCGCAGCGGAATTTCTATCCTAAATTTAGTTCCTTTCCCCGGTTCCGAAAAACACTTTAACTCTCCTTTGTGCTGCTCTACAATTATCTGGTAGCTTACCGCAAGCCCCAAATCACTGCATTGTTCCGCAGGTTTCGCCATCAACAGCGGGTCAGAAATTTGCGCTGCGATTTCTTCGCTGCTGGCCATGCCGTTATCGGCAATCTCAATAGAAATTCGCTGAGCGTCGATTACCTGAGTGCTAATCAAAATCACAGGCTTGAATTTGAGCGATTCCGACTCTTCCAACTCTTGACTCGACTCTTCCAAAGCATCGATCGCATGATTGATAATATTCAGAAAAGCTTGATTGAGCTGGCCCGCGTAACACTCAACTTGCGGCAAATTTCCGTATTCCTTCATCACCTTGATGTCTCGCCTGCCTTCGCGAGCCGGCAAGCGGTGCTGCAACAGCAGCAGAGTGTTTTCTAAACCGTCGGAAATATCGAATAGCTGCCAGCCCGATCGATCGCTGCGAGAAAAATCCTGTACCGACAAGATTATTTGGCGGATGCGATCGCTCCCGGTACGCATTGAACTCACAATTTTTAACAAATCGTCAAGGATGAATTCTACCTCCATATCTTGCTGTTTTTGGAGAATTTCCGCTCCGGGATTGACGAACTGTTTTTGATATAATTGCAGTAGTTGAATTAAATCGGTAGAGTAACTTTGGACGTGAGTTAGATTGCTGTAAATAAAAGTAATTGGGTTGTTAATTTCGTGGGCGATACCAGATACCAATTCGCCCAAACTCGACATTTTTTCATTTTGGACAATTCGATCGCGCGAAAGTTGCAATTCTTGCTGAGTTCGCTCTTGCTCCCGCTTCAACTCCCGCCAGCGCCTACCCGCACGCACCCGCCCCAACAATTCCTGCTTAACTATCGGTTTAAATAGAAAATCGTCAAAGGGCGCGTCCAATTCTGGGAGTGCTTCCAATTGCTCCGGTGTTGTCAGCAGCACAAAATAGGCGGATGCCAATTCTCGTGAAGCGAAGCTATCCCGTTCCCCGTAGGGGTTCCCGAAGGGTAGGGAATCGGCTTTTAGGAGCCGGCACACCTCCAACCAGTCGATTTGAGGCGAAGTCCCGTCGCAAACGATCGCATCCGGGGACAATTCCCTCGCCAATTCCAAACCCCCGCCAGCATCGAGAGCGACTCTCACCTGATGTCCCTCCCTCTCCAGTAACTCTTGCACGACTTCCAAAGTCACAGCATCCGCGATCGCCAAAATCTTTGCCATAACAGCCGCTCCACAATTTACCCTTTAGGATACAACCGCGAGAATTGCGCGGACAAATTTAAAATTCCAAAATAGTTCAATCCTACAAAAAACAGCAGATTTTTGCTCCTCAAACGCCAAAATATCTCGGTAGAAGGTATAATTTTAGACGAGCAGCGCAAAAAAGCAAATTCTCGCCTTTGTAATTAGTCTTTAAAATAAGAGCTTTCTGGCGAAAAACTGTTGAGGGCGATCGCAGATACTTTCTCAAGTTGCACCCGGAAACGATAAAAAAACTTTAAAATCAATTAATACTACCGTCAAATTCACCTTCTCGGTCAGCGCCTGAGAATCCCAATTACCAACACCAGCTCAACTTTGATTCAAGCCGAAACACTAGAACTATTAGAATGGCCGCGCCTGTGTCAGCACTTGGCTACCTTCGCGGCCACCAAACTCGGCGTCGCCGCCGCCCTCGACCTCG
The DNA here is from genome assembly GCA_031399265.1 of Cyanobacteria bacterium SOY_34_metabat_3. Taxonomy (GTDB): domain Bacteria; phylum Cyanobacteriota; class Cyanobacteriia; order Cyanobacteriales; family Microcoleaceae; genus Microcoleus. Next base: position 13,413 of record JANNOR010000024.1, read on the forward strand.
AAATCCCAGCAACGATCGCCCAAACAGCAGAACTCCTAGCCCAAACTCAGGAAGCTTACCAGTTAGAGAGCCGCGCTGGCGGTGCTTTGAGTTTTGAAGGCATCCAAGACATCGGCATTTCCCTGCAACGAGCCGAACTGCAAGGTTTGCTCGGCGGCGAAGAATTGCTGGCAATTGCTACCACCCTCGCCGGGGCGAGGCAATTGCGCCGGATAATTGACTCTGCGCCCGAGGTACCGGCACTCAAAGAACTGGCATCGCAACTGCGGACTTATCCCGAAATCGAACAAGAAATCCACCGCTGTATAGACGATCGCGCTCAAGTAGCCGATCGGGCTACTCCTAAATTAGGAGGAATTAGAGTTCAAATGCGGCAGTTGCGCGATCGCATTTATCAAATACTGCAAGGCATTTTGCAGCGCCAATCCAACGCGGTACAGGAACAGGTAATTACCCAAAGAAGCTCGCGCTTTGTAATTCCCGTCAAAGCTCCCCAAAAAGATGCCATACCGGGCATCGTTCACGACTCCTCCGCCAGCGGCGCGACACTGTACGTAGAACCCCACAATACAGTAAATCTCAACAACCAAATGCGGCAGTTGCTCAGGCAAGAACAAGCCGAAGAAGAAGCAGTTCGCCGCGCGCTCACGGAGCAAGTCGCAGCAGTAAAACCAGATTTAGATAGATTGGTGGTGGTAGTTACAACTTTAGATTTAGCTGCGGCTAAAGCGCGCTACGGTTATTGGTTGCAAGCAAACCCGCCGAAATTTATCGAATTGGGAGAACCCGAATTACCAGTCGAAGATATAGAAGATATAGAAAATTTAGATGAAGAAACAGCAGAACCACCAAATGAGGAAAAATCAAAAAATAGTCGATCGTTAATTCCCAACTTGCGATCGCAAATCACCCTCCGGCAGTTGCGCCATCCTTTATTAGTTTGGCAGCAGCAATACGAGCAAGGCTTTGCAGTCGTGCCGGTCGATTTGACGATCGCCCCGCACATCCGCGTCGTCGCCATCACCGGCCCCAACACCGGCGGCAAAACTGTCACCCTCAAAACCTTGGGATTAGCAGCTTTAATGGCGAAAGCCGGAATGTTTGTCGCCGCCCGCGAACCTGTAGAATTGCCTTGGTTCGACAATATTTTGGCCGATATCGGTGACGAACAATCTTTGCAGCAAAGTTTGTCTACTTTCAGCGGTCACATTCGCCGCATCAGCCGCATTTTAGAAGTTTTAAGTAATAAATTGGAAGGGGAAGAGGAAGCCGAAGAAAATTCAAACCTCGCAATTACCAATACTTCGGCTTCGCTCAGTACAAGTACGCTCAGTACAAGTTCCCCAGGCCCCATACTTCGGCTACGCACTTCAACGGAGCTCAGTACAAGCTCAGCACAAGTGCCCCATGCCCCATGCCCCATGCCCCATGCCCCATGCCCAATTCCCAAATCTTTAGTTTTGTTAGACGAAGTAGGGGCGGGTACAGATCCGTCAGAAGGCAGTGCATTGGCGATCGCCCTATTGCAATATCTCGCCCGACATTCCCTATTAACAATCGCAACTACCCACTTTGGCGAACTCAAAGCCCTCAAATATCAAGACTCCCGCTTTGAAAACGCCTCAGTAGAATTTGACGACAGTTCGATGCAGCCAACCTATCGCCTGCTGTGGGGAATTCCCGGACGTTCCAACGCCCTCACCATTGCCAAAAGACTCGGTTTGCTAGCAGAAATAGTTGATGAAGCTCAAACCTATGTTGGCGGTGCTTCTGTCGATGTCAATCAAGTCATCGCCGGACTCGAAGCACAGCGCCGCAAACAGGAAACCAAGGCCCGAGAAGCAACTCAACTGCTGCACCAAACCGAAAAACTGCACAGGGAAGTTTCTCAAAAAGCAGCAGCTTTGCAAGAGCGCGAGCGAGACCTAAAAATAGCTCAGGAAGTGGCAGTCAATGAGGCGATCGGCACAGCAAAATCAGAAATTGCTCAAATTATTCGTCGCTTGCAGTCGGGCGATCGAACGGCTCAAAATGCCCAACAGGCGACGGATACCTTAAATCAAATTTCTGAAAAACACCTGCCGTCGCGGAAAGCACCGGCGAAACCGAAACCGGGTTTTATGCCGAAAACGGGCGATCGCATCCGCATTCCCAGCCTCGGCCAAACCGCCGAAGTCCTCAGCGCCCCGGATGCTAACGAAGAATTGAGCGTGCGGTTCGGGATTATGAAAATGACTGTCAAACTGGCAGATATTGAATCCCTAGACGGTGAAAAACCGGAAACTAAAGCTCAATTAGCGAAGGTTGCAGCCCAAGCAGCCGCTACCGCCAAGGCGAAGCAAGCAGCAGCGGAAGTTGCAAAACCAAATCCCGAAATCGCCATTCGGACTGCTAATAATTCGATCGACCTCCGGGGTGCAAGAGTCTCAGACGCCGAAATCGAAATCGACAGAGCTCTCTCCAAAGCCGTCGAATACGGTGCGCTGTGGATCATTCACGGCAAAGGTACAGGACAGTTGCGGCGCGGAGTTCACGAATTTCTGGACACTCACCCGCAGGTTGCTCGCTACGAGCTCGCCAGTCAAAAAGAAGGTGGTGGAGGTGTGACGCTGGTTTATTTGAAGTAGTCAGGATTTACGTATTTCTGGTGGATTACTAATTATATATCAATACGGTTTACTTAAGACAGATCCCCCCTAACCCCCCTTGAAAAAGGGGGGGACAAGAATGCTCTCAAAGTCCCCCTTCTTAAGGGGGATTTAGGGGGATCTCCGGGACATAAATAGTGTTAAGTGAACCGTATTGAATTATATATTTGTAGGCACCAAAACAAGCCGCAAGGAACATATGATTTAGACTGTCTATAGCGAGTGTAAATGAGTTGTGGAAAAACAATTTTAAACGAACCGCGAAGACGCAAAGAACGCGAAGTTCGGAAAGAGAAGAGAGTTTCACGACTCATTTAGATTCACTATCTACTGCAAATGTGGCATAATCGAAAGTTGACTTTCCCTTTGAGTAACTGCCGGACTAATGAAAAAAACTCCCTCAAATGAAGTTTTGGTGGGCGACTGTCGTGAAGTAATGAAGACATTGCCAGAGAATTATATTTCTGCGTGTATCACTGACCCACCTTATAATTATGAATTTATTGGTCATAAATGGGATGATTCAGAAATTCAAAGGCGTATTGAAAAAGTCAATGGCAAGGGAAATAAAACCCTTGTTAAAAACATTCCCTATGGCAGTGGTTTAGCAGGTGGAGTCAGAAACGAAAAATGGTATCAAAGGAATCGAAACAACACTCTGGATTATGAAAAGTGCTGCTTTGATTGGGGCGAGCAGCTTTTTCGGATTTGCAAACCGGGTGCGACAGTTTTAGTTTTTAACAGCAGGCGAACTGTTGCTCACGTACAAGTAGCACTTGAAAATGCTGGATTCTATGCGAGAGATATGCTTGTTTATAAAAGATCGAGTGGTATCCCTAAAGGTGTCAATATCAAACAACAGTTCGAGAAGAAAGGATATGAAAATCCTGAAAAATGGGATGGTTGGCATAGTTGTCTGAGGAACGAATGGGAAGCAATCTGCGTTCTTCAAAAACCACTGGTCAATAATTACTTGGAAACTCTACAGGAGTATGGTACTGGTCTATTTTATACTAAAGATCGGTGCGGTGGTTTTCAGTCAAATATTTTAGAAGGTATACAGCGTGAGAAAACCGAGGAGTTTAACGTTCATTGCACAGTAAAACCGATCGCTCTCATGAGAAAGCTGGTCGAAATATTTGTACCGCGTTTGGAAAATTCTATTCTAATCGATCCTTTCGCAGGATCGGGAACTACATTGCTGGCGGCACAAGAATTTGGGATTAGGTATGTTGGCATTGAAATAGTACCTGACTACATAGAGATTATCAACAAGCGCCTTGATAGTTTCAGCGGTATACACGGAATTCTCCCACTTTTTCAGTAAGAAATGACCAAAGAACGAGCCTCCCGTGCCTCTGGCTTTAGACATGGGGATAAGTCGGTAGCAGTTTCAACACATTCGACGGAGTTTATCCTGAGCGAAGTCGTTCGCTTTAAAGGGCTCAGTGACCGCTACATTCAGTATTTAACAAAGCTTAATACAGAATCAGCGCCAGATACGGGATGAAACTGTATAAGTATAGTATGAGCATTAAATACAAATCAAAAAAATGTCTAGCTATGGTTGTCAACAAAATTTAATTAGCTCAGATCGAGCTTTAAAAAGTATCTTAGAATTTGTCTGTGAAGAATCAAACAAATTAGCTAATTGCGGACTTTACTACTCTCGGCAATTGTATTTCAAGACTGGAAAATTTCCCAGTAAAGCAACTTTACACAGGCTAATGAAAAGTAATCTTCATTTCAAAGCCTTGTACTCTCACGTAGCTCAACAGACTTTAACAAGCGTCGCAGAGTCATTCCAATCCTATATTGGACTACTCAATGGCATCAAAAATGGCACGGTAATGCAACATCCTAAACTGCCGGGATATCGCAAAAACAGCCTTAAGCTGGCGACCTTTCCCAAGGCGGACATAAAGTTGAAGGACGGGCAATTGAGGTTTCCACTAGGAAGTAAGATTAAACTCTGGTTTGGAATTAGTGAATTTTATTTGCCAATGCCGTCAAATTTAGACTACAAGGAAATTCGAGAAATTCGCATCTTACCGAAAAATGGGCAATTCTATGCTGAATTCATCTATAAAATTCAGCCAGTAGCAGTTGAATTAGATGCCAGTAGAGTTCTAGGTATTGATCCAGGATTGAATAATTGGCTAACCTGCGTTTCCAATGTGGGAACAAGTTTGATTGTAGATGGATTGCACCTAAAATCATTAAATCAGTGGTATAACAAACGAGTTGCAACAATCAAAGAGAACAAACCTCAAGGTTTTTGGTCTAAACGATTAGCAATGATTACAGAGAAACGAAATAGGCAAGTTAGAGATGCTGTTAATAAAGCAGCTAGATTAGTATTGAATCACTGTCTGCAAAACCAAATAGGCACTGTTATATTTGGTTGGAACAAAGGAATGCGCCAATCAATCAACCTTGGGAGTAAAACAAACCAAAGTTTTGTGCAGATTCCTACTGCCCGATTAAAGGATAGAATCTCTCAACTTTGTGAACAATATGGCATTCGGTTTATTGAAACTGAAGAAAGTTATACAAGCAAGGCGAGTTTTTTAGATTCGGATGAACTACCTAAGTTCGGTGAAAAAACTGAAGGGTGGAAAGAATCTGGGAAGCGTGTAAGTCGCGGCTTGTATCGCTCAAAAGATGGAATCAAAATGAATGCAGACTGCAACGGTGCTGCAAATATTTTGCGAAAAGTAGCGGCAAATTTAGGGCTTTGTCTTGAAGGAGTCAGTAGGGGCGCTTTGATGTCGCCTTTGAAGGTTCGTATTTGGACTCTTCAAGAATCCCCGTCCCGGAGCGGGCTGGGGAGTATCAAAGACTATAAGTAGCATTCGAGATAGCTAAAATCTTTGCATTGATATAAGTCCCGATAGTTTCAAAGCACTGATTTGATTTCTGACACTCTGTGGCGTAGGATGGTTGGGGGTAAAAATTTTTGGGTTTTGCTGCGGGACTGTCGATCGAACTTGCAACCGCAACTTTCAGCTAGCAAATCCGTCCAGCAGCTAGGATTGCCGGAATCAAAGCAACGAGCTATGGAGACAAATTAACAGATAGGCTTTTGTCCGGCCGCCAAGCAAAAGCATTAGATACTGTTCGATATCCTGCCTCAACCTGTCTTATTTCCAGTGCCCAAGCCATGCGCTCGACCGTAAAGCCCTCCGCTCCCACAAACGAAACGGGCCCATCTCCCAACTGGGAAGAATTGACCCAAAAAGCACCAGAACCTACCCAGTTGGACAACATTAAGGCCCAACTGGATTTAGTGCTGTTAGCCCTAGAAGCACTGGCAGAAATTGGCTCAGAGGCGATGCTCAAAGTAGCAGCCGAACTGAATTTAGAGCCAATGGTAGCCGATCGGGTGGCTTTGTGGCGGCTGCGACAGTCTAACCCGCTGCGGAAAGGCCAGGGAGGACGGAAAAAACTTGATGTGGAAGAAGCTCGATCGCTCGTTTTGATTAGCTGTCACTTAGCAAAACAGCACCAAGCTTTAATCCGCCGCGCTGTGGCTTTGCTGGAACAAATGGCTGAGCAAAACCGCGAACCTCACACAGTCGCCTTGTTGGGAGATTATATTGATAGGTTCAGCAACACTTATGCCGATCGCATGGAAGATGCAGAAACTTTATCGGGCAGAGAATTGACTAATTTAGCCCTAAAACTCCTGATCGATTTGCTGTTTTACAGCAGTCCCGGCGGCCACAGACGCCTCTGGCTGGCTCTTTTAGACCGCGCTAAGCATTAAACAGAAATTTATGAAATTGCGATCGGACGAGAATGATCCACATCCGGAACAGGCATCTTGCCTGTTCCACAATAAATAAATTTTCTGGTGGAACAGGCATCTTGCCTGTTGCTAAAAAAACTTGTTAAGAATACTGCAAAATATCAGATAAAACATAGTTATTCCTTCTTCCCTCTTCCTTCTTCCCTCTTCCTTCTTCCTTCTTCCTTCTTCGCTATGGTTCTCAAACGGTACACGCCCCCCACTTGCACGCTGGAAATTACAGCCAAAAGTTCGCCTCTATCTCGCTGGGCGGGTCAACCCGTGTTTAAATCTTTAAATTTCGAGTTGCGGCTTGACGACCCCAGGCTACCAGATACTCAACACGTAACTCTCAGGGGCGATCGACTTCAACTCGAAACTCTCCACCAAGCAGTCAGCAACTACGTCCAAAACTTACTCGGCGCATCCCGCGATTGGGAAAGCAACCTCAACGTTGAAACCGACTTGACTGTGGCTAGTCCAGACTTACCAGACACCGCGCACAACACTGTCATACTCGATCGGCCGATCGACACTTCCGAACTAGCAACCCCCGCCCCGAAAACGGCCTACCTTCCAGTCCCCCCCCGCTTAGAACCCCGAGGCTTACTCGCCCACAACTTGTTTTTAGGCTCTTTGAGCGCCGCCGAATCCGGGCCAGTAGTGCCCTTGAGTACCCTGCAACTTTTTGACTTAGCCACAGCATTAGATGACTGCGCCGCCGAAGTAATGGCGCTTCCCAATCTCAACCGATCGCGCTCTCGGCCGTTGTCAGTACCCTGGCTGAATCTGGCAGCAATGCTCGTCGCAATGGCGGGTTTGACGACAGGAATTGTCAAAATGCTCGATCGACCCGCCACCTCCCCGCAAACCGCCTCCGCCCCCGCTACTCCACAATTGAGCACCGCTTCAAAACCGCCTCAGCTAGCGATCGGTGCATCCCCCAGCCCGCTTCCCGCCCAACAGACACCCGCAGCGCCAACACCCGCAGCAACACCCGGTTTACCGCCCCTACCGCCCCCGCCCATCAACACCGCCGCCTCCCCCAGCCCCAGCTTGCCTCCGATCGCCCTCGCCCCAACACCAACCACCAACAAACCCGCTCCCATCCAGCAGCCACCCCTCCTCTTTCCCCCCAACAGCAGCGCCCCAGCTCCCACTCAAGGGCAAGTAATCACAATTCCCGCCCCCGCAGAACAACAAATTGCCAACTCCCAAGCACCCGCACCAATACCCTACCTACTGCCCCCCGCACCGCCGAGACTAGCTCCCGCCGCACCGCCGCCCCTGCCGCCCTCCCTATCTGCTTCCCGATTCCCCGTTCCCGGGCCGCAGCCGTTCCCCCGCCTCCCCCAGCCCGCTCTCCCCCCCGCCAGTACCGAACTCCCAGCCCTTGAGGACGCTCAACCGCAAGCCGAGTCTGACGACAACAGCACCGCAGCGGCGAGCAAAAAAAACCGCACTTTATTTGATACAATTCCTCAAGTTTCAGAAGCTAGAACTTACTTTGAGGAACGCTGGAAGCCACCATCCGGAATGGAACAAACTTTGGAATACAGCGTGCAAATCGACGAAAATGGGTCAATTCAAACTATTATGCCGATGGGAAAAGCAGCAGCAGATTATATCGATCGCACTAATATGCCATTAGTAGGCGAGCCGTTTGTTTCTGCCGTTACCAACGGAAAAAATCCGAAAATTAGAGTTGTTTTGAGACCCAACGGTCGAGTACAAACCTTTTTAGAAGAAAGTAATTGAACGCTCTCAAACAAATGATTCAGATGGAAATCCAGGTTAATTGCCAATGTTAAACAAGTTCAAAAAAAATCAATTTTTCACTGCCGCCGCCGCCAGCCTATTGACAGTTGCTCCAGCTTTTGCTGCAAACATCTCTTTACCGATACGCACAGAGTCACCAGCAAAAAATAGTTTAGTTCAAAACACCGGAGCAAACCAATATTTCCAACAAGGCTTAGATTTTGCCGCCCAACAAAACAGAGAAAGTGCAGAAGCAGCATTTCGCAGAGTAATTCAAATAGACCCCAATTTTGCCGAAGCTTACGCTAACTTGGGCAGCATTCTAGCCAATCAAAACAAATTAGCAGAAGCACTGCCCAATTTTCAAACTGCAATTCGCCTCAAACCTAACGTCCCAGAATTTCATTATATGTTAGGACAAGTCCTGTATGCACAAAATAAAATGGGAGATGCAGTAGAGTCGATAAAAAAAGCCAGAGATTTATTCAAAAGCCAAGGCAAAACTCAAGAAGCAAATTCACTAGATGAAGTTATCAAAGACATGGCAAAATAACTCATGCCGTGTCCTGACTGTGGTAATGTTAATTCCGATGCTACCGGATTTGATTTGATACAGCAAGTCCCCTGACGGTTAGAAAATTTTTATAGCAATGACTAAGCCGATTAGGAAATTTTCAGTTGGTGAAATCATTGCGATTCTTCCTTCTTCCTTCTTCCTTCTGGTAGATCAATTCCCTTTTTTTCTATCCCAAACTTCTCCAATCCCATAAAAAACTGCAATCCCGGCAAAACTAAATAAAAAATCTTCAATGCTAGCAGTACGATTTGGCAAAATTGCTTGCAGCATTTCTTCCCCAGCAGTGAACATAGTAAACAGTGCTGGGCCGAAAGGAATTGGATAATTCAACACCATCATCATTTTTTTGCCAGTTGCTCTATGACATAAAAAAGAGGAAATTCCGTACAAAATAAAATGTCCGAGTTTGTCAAAAGGCGGATGAGCAAGAGGAAAATTCACTAACAGCCCCATATCTGCCATTAGCATAATACCGAGAAGAATAAAAAAATACACAACACACGCAACAATCCAGAATTTTTTCGAGGATAATTTCATCTAATTTTTTTCCACTATCGACAATTGACCAACCGAGTCCGCGCCGCCGATCGCAATTTTGTTTGATTTGTGAATGAGATTTTTTTTATTAACTCTTCTAGAGCGCAGAGGGCGCAGAGAAAGAGAGGAAAGAGAAGATAGCTTCAACAGTTGACCTGTGACAGTTGACCTGTGACAGTTTGAGAGCGACCTCTACCTAGAAGGAAGAGGATTGGAGTAATGAATAGTCTGATTTTAATTTCTCCCTCACTCGTGAGAGGCTTTCAACCAATTCTTTCTGGTAAATATTCGAGTTAGGGCGGGTTTAGTACGGAGCTTTTTGGCTAAAAACCCGCCTCTACCAGATATTGTGATGATTAACGCGCCTACTGCTGCAATATGTAATTGTAGAATTTTTCGGTGTCTACTCGATCGATTGCTTGAATTCTTCCCCCTCCGGTTTTAACTTTTGTGCGTCCTTGGCTCTACCGCACCGTCGCGATCCATCAGTACGAGTTTTTTAGACATTCTGCTTCCTCAGTGACTGAATTCCGGTAAAATACTAATATAAATTTATTTGTGCATCAAACACAACAGACTTAACTATATGAATGCAGTATCACCTTACGGTTCTTGGAAATCTCCGATTACCTCAGATTTAATTGTTTCTGGAACAGTCGGACTCGGACAAATTGCGATCGACGGTGATGATATTTACTGGCTAGAAGGACGACCCTCGGAAGCGGGTAGAAGCGTCATCGTCCGGCGCACTCCCGACGGTAAAATAACTGATGTAACACCTGCGCCTTTTAATGTTCGCACTCGCGTTCATGAATACGGCGGCGGTTCCTTTGTTGTTAGTGCTGGAGTTGTCTATTTCTCTCATTTTACCGACCAACGTATTTATTGTCAAACATTAGATTCCCAGCCAGAAGCCCTCACACCTGCTGCGGATTGTGGGTATGCAGATGCAATTGTCGATCGGCAAAAAAATCGCTTGATTTGCGTGCGCGAAGACCGTACCGGCGATGGCGAATCTGTCAATACCATTGTTAGCATTAATTTAGCCAACGGCGAAGATATTCAAATCTTAACTCAAGGCGATGATTTTTATGCTTCGCCGCGCTTAAGTCCTGACGGTTCTCAACTTTGCTGGATCAGTTGGAACCATCCAAATATGCCTTGGGACGGTACAGAATTGTGGGTGACCCAAATTAATGCAGACGGTTCTTTAGGGGAAAAAAACTTAGTCGCCGGCGCAGTTGACGAGTCGATTTTTCAGCCGGAATGGTCGCTTGATGGAGTTTTGTATTTTGTTTCTGACAAGTCCAACTGGTGGAATTTATATAGAACCCCCCTCAATCCCCCCTTGGTAAGGGGGGAGGCTGGAATAGAACCTTTGTGCGAAATGGCGGCTGAATTCGGACTTCCTCAATGGGTTTTTGGAATGTCTACCTATGCCTTTGTCTCGGAAACCAAAATTATTTGCACCTACACTCAGCAAGGCAAGTGGCATTTAGCTAGTCTCGATTTGACTGCAAAACAGTTGACAAAAATTGAAACGCCTTACACTGATATTTCGTCGGTTAAAGCGCTGGGAGAAATAGTTGTTTTTATGGCGGGTTCGCCGACAGGATCTGCGGCTATTGTACAACTGAATTTAGCAACAAGTCAACTAGAAATCTTGCGCAAATCAAGCGATTTAAGCATCGATCCCGGTGATCTTTCAGTACCGGAGCCGATCGCCTTTCCGACAGAAAACGGTTTGACAGCTTTCGGATTCTTCTACTCTCCACAAAACCGAGACTTCGCAGCACCTGCGGGCGAAAAACCGCCACTTGTCGTCAAAAGCCACGGCGGCCCAACCGCTGCAACTTCTAGCAGTATGAGTTTAAAGATTCAATATTGGACAAGTCGCGGTTTTGCCGTGCTCGATGTCAACTACGGCGGTAGCACTGGTTACGGCCGGGAATACAGAAAAAGACTACAAGATAGTTGGGGAATTGTGGATGTTGATGACTGCGCTAACGGTGCTAAATATTTAGCTCAAAAGGGTTTAGTTGACGGTGACAGAATGGCGATCGCCGGAGGCAGTGCAGGAGGATACACAACTTTGTGCGCTCTGACTTTCCGCGACGTTTTTAAGGCTGGTGCGAGCTATTATGGCGTTAGCGATTTGGAGGCTTTGGCAACGGATACTCACAAGTTTGAGTCGCGTTATCTAGATGGATTGATCGGGCCTTATCCTGAACGAAAAGACTTGTATATAGCTCGATCGCCCATTCATTCCGCTGAACGTTTATCTTGTCCCGTCATCTTCTTTCAAGGATTGGAAGATAAAGTCGTGCCGCCCAATCAAGCAGAGATGATGGTAGAGATATTGAAGGCTAAAGGCTTGCCGGTTGCTTACGTTGCTTATGAAGGGGAACAGCACGGTTTTCGCCGCGCACAAAATATCAAGAGAACCCTAGACGGCGAATTCTATTTCTATTCACGGGTGTTTAAGTTTGAGTTGGCTGAATCGGTGGAGGAAGTGCCGATTTACAATCTTTAGCACAAATTGAGTTTGCAGTTGTTCTGTTTGCGCTCAAACGCAACTGCACTTCAGAGCATACTTTGAAAATATTGAATGTGATTTAGTTCACAATTTTTGCTGTTGGCGATCGCAAGTTTTTGCTGTTTATTGTCACAGCCTTTAAGGGAATATACGTAGAAAATATAAAAATTGCGATCGCCCTCTGTTACCGCAGAAAAGCCCGTGAAGCGCAGCTATCCCGAGCGTGAATCGCCCGATCGCCGAGTTGAGAGTCAATCTCTATGCAAACTCCTGTTAACCTGATCCCATCTGCTTTAGGCGAATTATTTGCCCAAGTAAATCACAACGGCTACATTACTTTAGCCGATCGATATGGTTTGCTGGCGGCTATTTTTGACGAAACTTTGACTGAAGAAGAGAAACGCTCGATCGATCGCCTCCTGCGCTCTGTGTGTCGGGGCAGGATAAAATTGGTTAACGAACTGTCTGCGATCCGATAGGTGTAGATAATTTTACTTAACGGTAATTTCAAAATTTCAACAATCTAAAAAAAGTCCCAATTGTCTCGTAATTGGGACTGCTATCGAGGAAACACTTTTTATTTTTTTAGCGAGATAGGACTAAGGCAAAAAAGTTTGGCACACGAATTATAGCGGTAAGGTGCGCATTGCGCACCTTACATATAGAAGTTTTGCCTGAGTTTCAACAAGTTTAACGTGCAGGTACAGCTGTAGCGAACTGCAACTTGCTCAAACTTTCTTCTGGTTGAAAATCCATCGGATAGGTTAGTGCTGAAGGAATCCCGAGCACGCAGCAGGGAAAATTATTGCCGAGTTCCTTAATCAGCCGATGTTTGACAGAATTGCAGCCTAAAAACAGTAAGTTAGCTGATTCTAACTCTACCACATTTCTCAGTTCTGTACCAACCCGCCCGATGCGCAAATGAGCTTTGAATAAACCGCGCCATTCCTGGGCCAAACAGCGGGCTTGCCACAGCAACTTATCTGCTACCTCGTACTGATTATTTTGACAGAAAATTGCTCGGAAATAAGGCGGATCGATCCAAGTTGTTCGCCCAGATACCGATTGGATTTCGGCGGTAGGTAAAACGATCGCAGGCGCTGCACAATTAAAGGCGGATATTTCCTCTAAATCAGACCTTTTTGGCTTCGCAGTCAAGGCATTTCTCGCAGCAAAATTGCCAGTATCTTCGCCGTAACTGTTGGGCACTTCGTCGAGCACGTAGACGACTTGCACCGTTACTTCTTTAGTGGTTACTAAACGAGTTTGATGCGCCATCCAAAGGGTAATATCGAGTGCTGTTTGACTTTTGGGAGAATTGTTATAACCGACAATAAAATTGATAGCTTTTGCCGACTTTGTAGATTTTGATTTTTGAGAAATCGGCAGTTTTGGCTCCGGCAGCAACACCATGTCTTCCGCTAAGTTTTGGCATCCCAATGCACTTTCAAAACGCGCTAAAATTGTTTTGAGATTCACAGGCTTGACCTCTCTTAAGTGAATTATTTTGTCGGTTCGTCGGCTGTTATTCGTCTTGGGTAAAGTAGCGATCGAGAAAATTCAAAGCATAGTTGCGAAGTTCGTAATACTCCTGAGATTCTCGCAACTGCTGGCGATCGCGCGGATGCGAAAATGGGACTGCCAATATCTCCCCTATCGTCGCCGCCGGGCCGTTTGTCATCAACACAATGCGATCGGACATATATATAGCTTCGTCCACATCGTGGGTAATCATCATTACAGCTTGTCTTTGATTTTCCCAGATATCCAGCACTTGTTTTTGTAACTTGCCGCGAGTCAGAGCATCGAGGGCTCCAAATGGTTCATCCATTAATAACATCTTCGGGCGAAGTGCCAGAGCTCGCGCAATCCCCACCCGCTGTTTCATGCCCCCTGAAATTTGATCGGGATATTTATCTGCTGCTGCTGTTAAGTTTACCATTGCTAGGTGTTCGTTGACAAGGCTAATCTTCTCAGCGCGGTTGAGATTTTGCAAAACTTCATCAACTGCTAGCCGAATATTTTCCCGTACCGTCAGCCAAGGTAGCAATCCGTAGTGCTGAAATATCATCATGCGATCGGCTCCCGGTTTGCGAATTTCTTTTCCTTGAAGTGTCACCATTCCCGCACTTTGTTTTTCCAAACCAGCGACTATTTTCAGCAGCGTTGATTTGCCGCAGCCAGAGTGACCTATTACTGAAATAAATTCGTTCTCTTCAATACTTAAGTTGATATTTTCCAAAATGCTAGATTCACTGCCATCACCATTTTTATAGGACTTGAATAAGTTGTCAATTTGCAGAAAGTTAGATTTGTTATTAACTTTGTCGTTAGTTTGGGTAGATGTAGAAGTAGATTGACTCATGGTGTTCTCCTAAAAAGTAGTAAAGTGTTAATTTGAATTTATTGTGGTTACCTAATACCAATTTAATGGGTCGTTGCACATATCCCGCTCCCCCTAAATCCCCCTTAAAAAGGGGGACTTTGAATTGTTGCTCCCCCTTTTTAAGGGGGCTGGGGGGATAGAATTCTATGCAGCCTCATAAAAAATTGGTATAAGCGGTAAGGTATTGGACGTAGAACCTAATTATGTAGTGCGCCGTAAGCACCCTACTCACGATTATGACTTAGCTTCTGGATATTAGACTGTAGAAACTAAGACTGAAAGAAAGATTGAGGGCGATTGGCTCTAATCTCAAAACTATTGAGATAACCCACCGGATCGCTTGGATCGAATGCCTTTTTATCGATGAAAAGTTCCGCAGGTTCTACTTTGTAATCCTCCTGGGGACAATCGATCGCCATTTCGGCAACAATCTTGCGGTAAAGGTCGGTTCTCCAAGCTTTTTTAGCTAATTCATCAGCATTTTTCGGCACCTCCTTAATCTGTCCCCAGCGGGCGGCTTGAGTCATCAACCAAATACTCTGAGACTGCCACATAAATGTTGAATGATTTCCCGATATTTGAGGCAAATTCTTAGGAATGTCATAGAAAATAGTTGTATCTTCCGCTATTATAGTGCGGTCTTTATCGTCAAAGCCACCGTAATTATATTCGCCAACTATCCCCGGCCTCGTAAATTTGTCGATCGCCCCTTTTTTCGGTCTCGCCCCCGTAAACGAACGTTCTGTCAATAATGCCGCTATTTCACTCCGATTTTCCGGCTTGCTGCAATACTGGCAAGCTTCCACCATTGCCTTAACTAACGAGTAATAAGTCTTCGGATTTTCGTCAATGAATGATTCCATAACTCCCAAAACGCGATCGGGATGTCCCAGCCAAACTTCCTTGCCTTGAGCGAAGGTAAACCCGATGCCCAAATTACCTTTAATTGCCCGCGTATTCCAAGGTTCTGCCACCATGTAAGCCTGCATCGCCCCGATTCTCATATTCGTTACCATTTGAGGCGGCGGCACAATAATTACCCTAAATTCTTTGAACGGATCGACACCCGCAGCGGCGGAGATATAACGCACAAAGTATTCGTAAATAGCCGAACTGAGTACAACAGCCCAGACTTTATTTTCTACTGGTTGACTATCAAAAAAAGCTCGAAATTGTTTGCCAAATTCTTCTAGATTGCCGTTGTATTCGTGCCACGGGCGCAAGCCAAAATCCCACATCGCTTTGCTCATCGTCATCGCGTTACCGTGGCGGTGAATTGTCATTGCCGCGCACACGGGTGCGTGACCCGCTCCTTCGGCACCAATGCGGGCGTTTGTGATGGCACCGGATACGACTGGGGAAGCGTCGAGGCGGCCGAAAATCACACCGTCGCGAGATGTTGCCCAGCTTGCTTCACGGTTGAGTTTGACGTTTAAACCGTATTTGCGGAAAAATCCTTTTTTCCAGGCGATCGCAAATGGTGCACAATCGTTAACGGGGACGTATCCTATGGTTAAATTTGGTTTTTCTAAGGTTTGGGGATTGACGATCGGCTTTACCGCTTCGGCTTCTTCAGTGAGTCCTTTTGCCGATCGATCCGCGCTAATTGCACAAGAAGATAAAGCCATTCCCGCCGCCGCCGCTCCCATTCCCTGCAAAAACTCTCGGCGGTTCCATTCATTTGAAAACGTGTTGCTCATATTTAATTCTCGATCGCGAATTGCTAAATATCACCATCAAAAGCCATGAGCTTTTAGCTAATGACTAATGGCTATTGACTGCTGACTAATGACTATTGACTGCTGACGGGTCGATGCGTTACCAACTCCTGAATTTTGCCAACCGCCGCGTCTAGCAACAATCCAGTCAAACCAATTACAAACACCGCTAAAAATACCGAACTCAGATTCAAACGGCTCCACTCATCCCACACAAAAAAGCCAATTCCCACACCGCCTGTCAACATTTCCACGGCCACAATCACCAACCAAGCAATCCCCAAACTAATCCGCAAACCTGTAAAAATGTAGGGCAAACTCGCAGGCAAAATTATCTTGGTAATCCGCCTCCAGCTCGACATTTCCAATACTCGCGCCACATCCAGATAATCATTGGAAACGCTAGAGACTCCCAAAGCTGTATTGATCATTGTCGGCCACAAAGACGTGATAAATATCACAAAAATTGCCGACGGATCTGCTAAATTAAAAATCGATAGGGCGATCGGCAGCCAAGCTAGGGGGGATACCGGTTTGAAGATTTGAATCACCGGATTCAGCACTATCATTGCTGTTTTCGACATCCCGATCAGAAATCCCACGGGAATCGCCACTGCTGCACCCAAGAAAAATCCCAGCAACACCCTGCGCAAACTCGCTAGCAGCAGCCACCCAATGCCTAAATCTCCCGGCCCGCGCTGGTAAAATGGATGCAATATGTAATCCAAATTAGCAATTAAAGCCTGATATGGAGTGGGAATCAAATCGCTTTTGAAGCTGGCAACAATCCACCACAGGCCAAGAATTCCCAAAAAACCAGCCGCCGGCAACAATACGGTATCTCGAATAAAAACTGGTTTTGCCCGCTTCCACGCTGCAACTCCGGCAACTGCGATCGCAGATAAATTAAGTTGAATTGACATTTTAATCTCCTTCAGAGTCAGGGCAGGTACAAGAATCTTGAACAATACCAACCGGAGACACTGATGAAGCCAAACTATCTATTAAAGACAAGTTGACTCTTCAGTCTCTTCTCAATGCCTGCGAAGTTAGCTGACGGGCTAGGACTGAGAGATGTCCTTCTCTAAAGATTTCAAAATCAAAAATTACACTCCAATTGGGCAATTTTTAACTTTGCTTTTTAATTCTCTAGAGATTCGCCCCGAAAATTGGTTCCTCCGCTCCAGCGACACGCTAGTCTTTGCAACTTGTGCGATCGCGCAGCACTGGATTAGGCTTGACTTTTGCAGCCAATTTAAATTAAATTAGCACGAGCGTATAATTTTGTCAATACGTCTCTAGGAGTAGACATGGGCGATTTTAGATACTTTAATTAAACCGCCCACTGCTAAAAGTCGCGGGTGATTAATTTTGGGATGCGGCAAGTGTTCTACATCGTCTAATTCTTTATGCTAAATTTCGGGGAACAGCCAGAGGAGAATAACTACTATAGCAATCCTACGGCGACCGCCCCACCTAAACTTAACTTTAACAGGTAATCTGCCAAGCTCATATTAATCGCATCGCCGACAATGAATGTCGCCGGATCTCCCACGATTGTCAGCAGCCCCGAACTGTTAGCTACAAATACCATTAAAATCAGTAACGGCACAAAATCTACTCCGATTTCTTCTGCCATTGGCGCAATTAATGGGGCTAGGAGCATGACTGTCGTGGCATTGGGCAAAACTGCACAAAGGCGTAGTAATCTCGACAATTCCCAGCAAGAGATTTTTGCCTTTTCCTTTCGCCAAAAGCACCATTTGAGTTGCTAAGTAGTCGAATACTTTGGTAGGTTCAAAGGCTCTCACCATTACCATGACTCCGAAAAATAAGCCCAGCGTACCGTGACTGCGACCGATATATTCGATCGCATTATTCAAAGTCATCACGTGGGTAAAAACCAGAATCAACGCTCCCAGAAATGCCGCAACTGTTAGGTGTATCCATTCTGTAATTATTAATAAAATTACACCTATAAATGTCACCGCAGCGATCGCAGCTTGCACGTTTTCCATTTAGTCCCCTGACAAAATTAAAACTTAAAAATTAAAAGATTTAAGTTTGACAAATTATACTACTTTATGGTTTTTATGTCAATAAGTTTAAGTGTTGGTTTTTACTGCAAAAAGCTGGGGTCGCCGCTCGACAGAGATCCGGCACTCCGAAAAAATTACATCCAAACTACTTCTTTTGGCAGGAGCGCGATCGCCCGAAGTTTGGTATGGCGATCGGGCGATCGCTCAACTACAATGAAGCATGGGCAATATCCGCCAAAATCCACCCCCATGCAGACATTATGGACTACAGCCAACTGCTCGCCGACAAAACCGATACAATCCTCCAAAACTGGATTGAAGCAGTACGCTTGGATCGGAAAATTGAAACCGCTGACGCCTTACCGCACTCAGCGATCGAAAATCACATACCTTACCTGTTGGCGGCGATGGCAACGGTGCTTTCCCAATATCAAAAGAGCGAGATAAAAGTAATAATTGAAGCCAGTTTAGACCACGGATTTCTCAGAGCCCAACAAGGATACGACGCCGCAGAAGTAGCCCGGGAATACCATTTATTGCGTCAAGTAATCTTCTCCCACTTAGAAGCAGAATTGCTAACAGGAACCACCGCCGATGTATTCAGAGCTTTTCGGCTCATAGATGCCGTAGTCGACGAAGCAATTGCCCAGTGTTTCGATAGCTACGTCGCTCAGAGGCTGCGGGAACTTCAACAAATTCAAACTCAGTTAAAACTCACAAATCAAGAACTGAATCGCCTCGTCAGCGTCCATCAAGAAAACGTCTACCATTTAGCTCACGAACTCAAAACTCCCCTCAACTCAATTATCGGTTATTCCGAACTGTTTTTGCGCCAAGAAAAATGGCAATCCGAAATCAAAGATACCCTGCCCGGTATCGAACACATCGAGCGAGTATTGCGCAACGGCAGACAGTTGCTGCGCCTGATTAACGACGCACTAGAACTTTCGCGCGCCGACAGCGGAAAAATTAAACTTTACCTGCGGCAAACTAATGTACGATCGGTAATTGACACCGTAGTAGAAATGATGCAGCCGCTGGCTGATGCTAAAGGATTAAAGCTCGCTGTTACCAGCGATTGCGCCCCAAAACAAGTAATCGCAGACGGACAACGGCTGCAACAAATTCTCACCAACCTTCTGAGCAATGCCATTCGCTATACAGAATCCGGTAGCATTGAATTAAGTTGCCACCGTGCGGTCGAAGCAAATTGGTCGATCGCCATTACAGATACCGGCATTGGCATCGCCCCCGAAGATAAAAACCGCATCTTTGACCCCTTCTTTCAAGCAGGAGAAGCCGGCAAACAGCACTTTTCACCCGAAAGCACTGGCCTGGGATTAGCAATAGTATCGCGGCTCGTTACGCTGCTGCAAGGCAAAATAGAGTTAGTATCAGAAATAGGAGTCGGCTCCACTTTTACCGTCATTCTCCCCCTAGAAGTTAAAATCCTTCAACCAGTAAGCTAAACATTAAGTTCAAATTTGTACATCCAAAAATCCTATGCCCGCAGCCAACCTTAGCCCTTCCACAACCGCCTTTCCCCTCACCGCCGTAGTCGGGCAAGCAGCAATCAAATTAGCCCTGCTGTTAGCAGCAGTCGATCCCGGATTGGGAGGAGTTGCGATCGCCGGCCGCCGCGGCACAGCCAAATCAGTAATGGCCCGCGCCTTGCACTCCCTACTGCCACCAATTGAAATCATAAAAGACTCTTTTTGCAACGCCGAACCAGATGAAAATCTGGCAGAACAGGCATCCTCTATATTAGAAGAAAATGGGCAAAACGCTCACGCTACCGATACTGACTCCTCAAATACAGAAATAATTCCTACACCATTCATTCAAATTCCTCTCGGTGTCACCGAAGACAGACTCTTAGGTTCCGTCGATGTCGAACAATCAGTAAAATTCGGCGAAACCGTATTTCAACCTGGACTCTTAGCCCAAGCAAATCGAGGCGTACTCTATGTAGACGAAATCAACCTCCTCGATGACAATATTTCCAACCAATTGCTAACAGTATTAACCGAAGGCCGCAACCAAATAGAGCGCGAAGGCATTAGCTTCCAACATCCCTGCAAACCTCTATTCATCGCCACCTACAACCCCGAAGAAGGGCCGCTCAGAGAACATTTGCTCGATCGCATCGCGATCGTACTTTCAGCCGACGCAGCACTCGAACTAGAAGAAAGAGTCTATGCAGTAGAACAAGCTTTATCTTACTCCAGCTCCCCCCAACAATTTCTCAGTCAATACGCCGAAGACACCGACAACCTCAAAACCCAAATCATCCTCGCCAGAGAATGGCTCAAAGATGTCACCATCAAACGCGAACAAATTGCCTACTTAGTAGAAGAATCCATCCGAGGCGCAGTTCAAGGACACCGCGCCGAAATATTCGCAGTGCGCGTCGCCCGCGCCTGCGCCGCCGTCGAAGGACGCACAGAAGTTAACGCCGAAGACTTGCGCCGCGCCGTAGAATTGGTCATCGTACCCCGCGCCACCGTTATCCAATCCCCCCCAGACGAAAACTCTGCTCCTCCTCCCCCGCCACCGCCACCACAAAAGCAGTCAGAACAAGAACAAGACGAACCAGAAAACGAGCAAGAAGACCAAGAAAACCAAGAGGATGAAGACAACCCGGAACCTCAAGAAGAACCAGAACAAGATACCATTCCCGAAGAATTTCTGTTTGACCCCGAAGGCGTAATTCTCGACCCCAGCGTGCTGTTATTCGCCCAACAATCCGCCAACAAACAAGGCAAATCCGGCAGCCGAACCACTATTTTCTCCGAAGATAGAGGCCGTTACGTCAAGCCAATATTGCCCAAAGGCCCCGTCCGCCGCATCGCCGTTGACGCGACTCTCAGAGCCGCCGCACCTTACCAAAAAGCCCGCCGCCAAAAGAATTCAGACCAGGAAGCAACCGCCAATCGAGAGAAGCGCGTATTTGTCGAACAGGGAGACATTCGGGCGAAGCGCTTGGCCAGAAAAGCTGGAGCTTTAGTCGTATTTGTCGTCGATGCTTCGGGTTCGATGGCCCTAAACCGGATGCAGTCGGCGAAAGGTGCGGTGATGCAGCTACTCACGGAAGCTTATCAAAGCCGCGACCAAGTTGCTCTGATTCCATTTCGCGGAGAACAAGCAGAAGTGCTGCTACCGCCGACTCGCTCCATAGCCCTGGCCCGCAAGCGTTTGGAAACTTTGCCCTGCGGCGGTGGTTCGCCTCTAGCCCACGGTTTGACTCAGGCGGTGCGCGTGGGAGTCAACGCCCGTCAGTCTGGAGATATCGGTCAAGTTGCAATTGTTGCTATTACTGACGGACGCGGTAATATTCCTTTGGCTCGTTCTTTGGGCGAACCGATTTTAGATGGCGAAAAGCCGGATATTAAGCAGGAATTGTTAGAAATTGCTGCTAAAATACGCGGTTTGGGAATGCAGTTGCTGGTGATTGATACCGAGAGTAAATTTATTTCGACTGGGTTTGCTAAGGAGTTGGCCAAGACTTCTGGCGGGAAATACTATCATTTGCCGAAAGCTACCGAACAGTCGATCGCCGCCATGACTAAAAATGCCCTGCGCGACGCGATCGGCTAAAATTCTGACAACCGCATTTATCCGCGTCTATCTGCGGTTAAAAAGTCTAATTTTTCCATCTGCCCCGGCGACTCACCGCCAGCGAACCCGCAACTAAACCCAACCCTACCACCGTCGAAGGCTCAGGAATTTTCACAGGCAAAGGCACTTGTCTGACTGCTGCTCCCGGGATCGGACTTGGAGAAGTTGTACCTTGGGGCGGTTGACCGATTTGAGCCAGCAGCAAATTTTTCGCTCCCGAACCGGAAGCAGCGCTAGAAACGTTTTGGACATTAGCTGCAAGGGCAGCTCGGCCGCCGGAAATAACGGCGGCCGCAGCCAAGAATATTCCGGCTGCACGCGGCAATAATCTGCGATCGAAAAAGGTGAGCATTAGACATTACCTGTTTGGCATTTTGCCGATCGAACTTGATGGCTCGACCGTTAATTTTTTGAGCATTCCCTGTCTCAGCTACTTTAACAACCCACACAACCGATTTCAGATTTGAGATTGCTGGGTTTTGGCGTGCCTAGTTTCAACTAGCGTCCCCAATCACAACCCCCAATCAAATGCGGCCCGTGCCTCAAGCATATACTCTTCAATCCCCAATCGTAAATCCGACACCCCAGATCGATCGAGCAGGCGAAGTAGGCAATTCGATCGACTTTAACCTCGCTTTTTGCCCCATGCTGCAACGGGGCTATTTCGTCCCGAGACAATAGCCGCACGGTACAGACTTAGTCGTTACGCAGTCGATTCTAAACAATCAATTCCTGCTTTGAAGTGATCTGATCCCGCTTCTTTATCAAATCTTTAAACTATTTCCGGTTTTGTCAACAGAGTGTAAAGCTGTCAAAATAGAGATAGCAACTCTCAGCCAAAATTAGGTAAATCCTCGTGAGTAACACCAGCAATTTCCGCCAAGCCGTGCGCGAGGCCAAAAACCAAGCCCTGGTAGGCCCCAACGTCATCGCCAACGCCCTCCCCTTCGTGGGCGGCGGGCTCGTCTTAACTGCTGTCGGCGCCTACGGCGGCCTCGGAGTCATCCGCAACTATCCGGAAATCTTCTTTCCGACGTTTATTGGCGCGATCGTCCTAGAATTAATTCTGTTCTTTGTCGCTCGCGGTGCCGCCGAACAAGGCAACAAAAATACCGCTTTGCCTTTGCTGGCTACCTACAGCTTGCTTTCCGGCTACACCCTCAGCGGATTAATCTCTGTAGCCCTCAGAAGCGAAGGCGTAGGTATCTCAGGCATCGGTTTTGCAGCCCTCGGTTGCGGCATTACCTTCATCGCCGCCCGCCAAATCGGCTCCAACCTTTCGGAAACAGACGGGATGGCACTTACCAAAACTATCAGTTTGGGTGTCATTGCTTTGTTAGTCGTCGTTGGCGGTCAATTCCTGCTATCTCTATTCGGCGTTTACACCCCAACTTGGTTGGAAATTGGCATTTCTGGTATCGGCGTGTTTATATTTGCCGGCGCTGCAATTGTAGACTTTTATATTCTGCCGCGCAGCTACCGTGACGACCAGTATTTGCCCGCTGCTTTGTCGATGTATCTTACTTACATCAACTTGTTTATCTTCATTCTGCGTCTGATGATTGCTCTCAACGGCCGCGATTAATCTAAACTGTAGTTGAAAAACCGCGGCTCGATCGAGTCGCGGTTTTTTATTTTTATTACGTTTAGGAACTAAGATAGCCATCGTCGCCTATGCTGTTAGCATTCACAAACAATCAATAGCATAAAACTGATGTACTTAAAACATCAAGATATTAGAAGAGTTAGCGTAGAAATTACCTCCACAATGGATATCTAATTACGAAGAAACAATAAGATTTTGTTGAAATATCCTAATTTTAGCTTATAGTTTGTAAAAGACTTCAAAACCATGAGGACTAACCGTGGAAATTCTACACATCAAACACCACATCGAAACATTGGGCGATTGCCTAACAGTCAGACAACACTGTCTTTAGCTCAGAATTTACTGCCAAGAACCAAAAGTTAGAACATCTAGTATCACAGTCGGCTCCTGACAACAGCATAAACACAGTTGAACGGATAATCCAAGAACTAGAATCACTCGAATCCTACCAGGCAAAACTCAACCAGTGCCAAACTTATTTAGCAGATGCTATATCAGCAGTTGAGTTGCTCGAATTTCAAGCAGACGACGAACTAGAGCAAGAAATTCAAACTCATTTAGCTCAACTAAACCCCCTTCTAGAAGAATATGAATATGAATTAGAGCAATTATTGAGTGGGCCTTATGACAAGAATGGAGCCTACCTCATAATTAATGCAGCAGAAGCTCCTGACTGGGGACAACGTTTTCTGACAATGTATGCTGGTTGGGGAGAAAACCGAGGTTATAGAGTTCTGTCAATTGAACATGGGCAAGGTTGTTGTAGAGGAATTAATTCTGCAACTTTGGCAATAGAGGGACGTGGCGCTTACGGCTATCTAAAGTCAGAAACGGGAGTGCATCTAGTGAAAGATACATCGCCTTTTGATATTACTAACAATCTGCCGACTCCAGTGATTGTGGAAGTTCTGCCAATGGATGTACAACTGGAGATTCCACAGCAGGACTTAGAAATAATTTGGCATCCTCACGAGCGGATTGGTTGGGGTATCCCACCTTGGGTGGAGATTGTTCATGTTCCGACTGGTATTTCTGCAATATCTAATCAACGGAGAAAGAGAGAAAAGGCTTTGGCAGTTCTTACCACCAAACTATTTGCTATTATGCAAAGGCAAGGAGTTGAGCAGCTTGCAGATATTCAGTGCGATCGCCTAAAAACATTCCTCAACGAACCAATTCGGGAATATCAATTTGCCAGCTACAGCGCAAACCAGGGCACAGTTTTAGATTTTCGTACAGGCATCCAAACAACAGCCGTCGCCGATGTACTCGACGGCAAAATTGACCCATTTATCAAAGCTGGCCTGCTGCTGAAAAATTGATTTGCACAGATTGAACCCAATTTCAGCTAAGATTAACATCACACCCCACAACTAGGAAAAGTAACAGTGGAAGTTCTAGACATCAAACACGGTATTCAAACATTGTGCGATCGCCTGGGTAAAACTCAGGACTATCTTTGACATCCCCGCACTATCCGCCAAAATCCAAGATTTAGAGCAAATTGCCGCTCAACCAGCATTCTGGGACGACCAAGAGTCAGCCCAAGAAACTCTCCAAGAACTTAACGACCTCAAATCTCACTTAGACCAATATCACGGTTGGCAAAGCAGCTTGGAAGACGCTAGAGCAGTCTTAGAATTGCTAGAGTTAGAAGCCGATGAATCCCTATTTCAAGAAGCAACATCGAGTCTTTCTCAGTTAAGCCGCGAACTCGATTCCTGGGAACTGCAACAGTTGCTATCGGGGCCCTACGACCAAAGCGGCGCTGTTTTGACAATTAATGCCGGCGCTGGCGGTACTGACGCTCAAGATTGGGCAGAAATGCTGATGCGGATGTACACGCGCTGGGGAGAACGTCAAGGTTACAAGGTACATTTAAATGAAATCTCTGAGGGAGAGGAAGCGGGTGTTAAATCCGTAACTTTGGAAATTGCCGGCCGCTATGCTTACGGTTATTTGCGATCGGAAAAAGGCACTCATCGTTTAGTTAGAATTTCCCCTTTTAACGCTAACGACAAGCGTCAAACCAGTTTTGCGGGTGTCGAAGTCATGCCGATTCTCGATCGCAATGTAAAATTAGATATCCCGGAAAAAGACTTGGAAATCACGACTTCTCGCGCAGGCGGCAAGGGCGGTCAAAATGTGAACAAGGTAGAAACAGCCGTGCGCATCGTTCACCTTCCCACCGGTTTAGCAGTCCGCTGTACCGAAGAACGCAGTCAGTTGCAAAATAAAGAAAAAGCTCTGACATTGCTCAAATCCAGGCTGTTGGTCATTGCGAAGGAACAGCGGGCTTCGGAAATTGCCGAAATTCGCGGCGACATCGTAGAGGCGGCTTGGGGCCAGCAAATTCGCAATTACGTGTTTCACCCCTATCAAATGGTTAAGGATGTGCGGACTGGAGTGGAAACAACTGCCATCCAAGATGTGATGAACGGTGAATTAGATTCGTTTATTCAAGCTTACCTCCGCCAGGAAAATCAGTTGGTCGCCCAAACCTCTTAAACCAGTACCCGGAGTCGAAGGGGTTCGCAGCATCGGAATAAAAGTCATCAGATTTTGATGAGGGCTTTCATTCCGATGCTGCAAACCAGTTTTATGGTATAGTTTTGGGGTTTTGGGCGATCGCGCTGCCAGAAACCTTGATATCATAAAATTTGATCTGACAAACACTAAGGAGAAATAATGACCCAAGTTGTAATCGGCGAAAATGAAGGGATTGAGTCAGCCCTGCGACGGTTCAAGCGACAAGTTTCCAAAGCGGGAATCTTCCCCGACATGAGAAAGCACCGCCACTTTGAAACCCCGTTGGAAAAGCAAAAGCGCAAAGCAATTGCCAGAAGAACTAAAAGACGCTTCCACCGCAACAACAAACCCTAAATTTAGGGGCCAATTTCGGCAGATACAATTCCTTGGGCTTCTAATACCGCAGCGACTCGGAGAATCACCGCTTCGCTGTAGGGAGCACCAATGATTTGTACCCCCAAAGGCAAAGCCCCTGGACTCTGTACGGGGACGCAAAGTACGGGTAAGCCAATAAATGATAGGGGTTGAGTAAACAGTCCGAGATTGGGACGCACTAAGATTTCTTGTCCGGCTATTACCATTTTCTCGACGCCAATAAAAGGGGCCGCAATCGGGGTTGCGGGTGCGAGAATTATATCTGTGTGTTGGAAGATTTCCCGAACTCGATCGCGATACCATTGTCTGAATCTCTGCGCTTGCAAGTACCAAGCCGCCGGGATCAGAGTTCCGGCCAAGAAACGATCGCGCGTAGCAGGATCGAAGTCTTGAGGGCGCGATCGCAAATTGTCGAAATGCAAGGAAGCCCCTTCGCAAGCGGTAATGATGAATGCAGCAGCCCGCGCGCGATCGGATTCCGGGATGGTGACAGTTCCAATCCCCCCAATTTTCGGGGGGTTTGTTGTTGTTTTTACTGTCTCTCTACCACATTTGAGGACATTTGTCAAGGCTTGAGCAACTATTTTTACTGCATCCAATGCTTCCGATTGAGCTCCTGTCGCGAAATACCCGTCAGCAACGGCAATTCGCAATCCGTCAATTCCTTGATGCAACTGCGGCGAACAAAGTTCGGGCGGGCGTTGAGTGCAAACCGGATCGTCAGCATCGGGCCCCTGCATGATATCGTACAGCAGCGCGATGTCTCCGATCGATCGCCCGATCGGCCCCACGCAATCCAAACTGCTCGAAAACAAACAAGTTCCGGCCCTTGACAAACGGCCGTAAGTAGGCTTAAAACCAAAAACACCGCACAAAGCAGCCGGTACGCGGATAGAACCGTTAGTATCCGAGCCCAAAGTTATCGGTACTAAACCCGCAGCCACCGCAGCAGCGGAACCGCCACTGGAACCGCCGGCGATGCGTGTAGTATCGCGGGGATTGCGCGTGGGCCCGTAGTGGCTGTTTTCCGTGACAAAACCGTAGGCGTACTCATCCATGTTGAGAGTACCTACAAGCACCGCACCCGCTTGTCTGAGTCGCGCGACCCCCGCCGAGTCGCGCGCAGCCGGAGGATGTTCAGCATTGATTTTAGAGCCTGCTAGGGTAGTAATTCCGCCGATGTCGAAGAGGTTTTTGACGGCGAAGGGAACACCTGCTAGCGGGCCTGGGTTTTCATTATTTGCGATCGCATTATCTATTTTTTCGGCATCTGCAAGCGCGCGATCGGTCATCACATTAGTAAAACAGTTAAAAGCTCGATCGGCAACAGCAATCCGTTCCAAAGCAGCACTAACCGCCGCAGTAGCCGTAATCTTACCGCTTTTCACCGCCGCCGCCGTAGCAACCGCATCAGCTTTATCTAAAAAAACATCTGCATTCATCTGCGCTTAAAAATTTAAGGTTCAAACACCGGTGCAGCTTCTACTTCTGGGGGTAAAGGAAATTCGGTAACGAGTTTAGCAATTGCCACTATCCTCTCGAAGTTTACCACAACGCCGGGTCGATGTTCTGGGTCTAGGGGTAAGTTTATCAGTTCCGCAGTGCGATCGACATATTCTTCTATATTTGTCATTTTTATATTTTCCCCCAGAAGTGTGGCGGTGTGCGATCGATTATTGTATTGTAAGGGCGATCGGGCTATCAGTTATTATCGAGCAGTTTTTTGTATTCCTCAGATTGTCTGATATCATCTAAAGGCGATTTTTGCTCTAGCGGTTCATCAGCACAAAACTTTATATATGTCTGCGTTTGTCCCGAATGGAAACTTCTATTAACTTTTATTTTAAGCTTTCCTTTTTGCCAACCCTTGGAACCAATTTTTAGAATTTTACAATCAATTCCTTCTTGAGGCGATTTCCAGTTTATATCCCCTCCTATAATTTTTGTTTCTTCGTTAATACACAATTCACTCATCCAATCCATCATTTTCCTCGGGCTATATCCCCCCATTTCTACATAAATCTCAACTATCTTACTAAACTTGCTAGCGGCTAGCTCTTTAAATCGGCGCACCATAAAAGTAGCTTCCTCGAATAACAGAACATCATCATCACCGACTGTCTCATAGTTATTATCGGATTTAATTTCATCGTTCATTTCTTTCACAAAATTCTGCTGCTTCCTATTTGATACCATTTCAAGCTATCTGAGTCAAGCTGGTTAACCAAATAAATTGACTCTCGCACTTTCCAACTCAAACACTGACAGTTTCCCGCAACTTCTCAACAGCAACATCCAGCGGAGGCAAATCAAAATCCTCAGCATCCATCAATTCCTTAACCTTATCAAAAATCTCAACTTCCGCCTCTTCCTGATCCGTTAGCTTATCATAAAAATAAGGATCGGTAAACCACTGTTCAAACGCTATCATTAACAAGCCATTAGGCGAAAGTTCAAACTGCCAATACTTAGAAACCCTTTTGTCAACTACCTCAAACATCGGTGCCGGATTATGGATGGGATAATAGCTGTAATTATCGTCGCAGATATAGTACCAAATAGTTCCTTTCCATTCTCGGATAGCGTAAACAACATATTCCTTACCTATAGTTAGTGATAACTCAACTGTTCTAGTGTAACCGCGTGGGGGATCTATATAATTTTCAGGAAGAGATGCACCAGTCTTAGAAATACAACGAATTTTCATAACTTAATTACCTACAGATTTTTAGGAGCAATTTTGGGATACTGTCGCTAGAACTTAAACTCCACCTCTTGAAAAGTCTGACTATTCCGAAACCAATGGACTTGTACGCAAGTTCCATTAATTTCAAAAGCCTCTATACTTGTCATTTTATCCCAATCTTCAGAATTCCCGTCATAAAGAGCAACAAGTCTCGGTGTATCCCCCAACAGTCTATCTGTACCGCAATGAATTACTATGCAATTACGAGCCTTAGCATCTTGCAGGAGCAATTGCTCTGGTAAATTTCTCGGACTCTCATCTGGAATAGCACCTTGATTCATAGTGTAACAGTTTCAGATGTTGTTCAAATAATGATTATGCCCTATGTATTATGCCATCCACTCTTTCAAACTAGAAAATATCAAACAATTTCAAATTCCAGATTATGACTTATTACAAAATCATGGCTGAAGTGGTCAACCACATTAGTATCGCTCAATTCCAGATTGTAAAAATCAATAAAATCTGCATTGAAATATGGTCCAGCGTGCCAAGTTCCCACTTCTAACTTGATAAAACAATTTCCCGGAATCCGAAAAGCAACAATATCCTCTAAACTCGGTTTATCGCTATCACAAGGAGGTGCAACCGCCATCAACCAATCCTTCCCTTCCAGAGAACCCAAACACTGAGTACATTGAACGTGTCGCGTGATTTTGCGAAACTTGCGACCTTTCTCATGCAACCGCATAATATAAAATCTAGGAATGCCATTTTGTAAATTCAACCTAGCATCCTCAGCATCAAAAGACTTACCATCAACACTCGCAGAAATAACTTGACCGTAACTCAGAAAATTATCCGATGTTATCCATTGTGCCGGCAATTGCTTAACTAAAATTGATGCGGTCATAAATCAGAACATCCCCTCGCTCATTCATCAAAAATATTCTAATACAGATAGTCTTTTCTCCTCTCTTCTCTTCTCTCTGCGCTCTCTGCGCCCTCTGCGGTTAAAGAAAAAAATCTAATTAGTAAATCCATCAGTCATAAATCAGAACATCCCCTCACTCATTTCATCAAAAACATTCTAATACAGATAGTCTTTTCTCTTCTCTGCGCCCTCTGCGCCCTCTGCGGTAAAAAAAAATCTAATTCCTTTCTCGATCGCCCAAAACACCCTTACAATCAAAATCAGCACACCGCTGCAAAAAACGAGCCGGAATATCAGGCCTCGCCCCCCAATGCAAGTGCAAATAAGAAGCATGAACTCCATAAACTCCCCATCCTTCGGCAACCTGCTCGACTTCCCCCCGTTTTCCATACCTCCAACTGTGATAAACTGAGTCGATCGGTTCTACGCTCAAGTGCGATCGATGAAACTCATGTCCGCAAACCTCATCCCCCGCAACTAACACCGAACTATCTCTCACCGCCACAGTTTCTCGATACCCCAAAGTCAAACGCTTTCCCATCTCAGCAGTAGACGGCAACACTCCCACCCCTTCCCAAGAATTGCCATCAAAGTCTACAATGGAATCGCACAAGTACATCAAACCACCGCACTCTGCATAAGTCGGCATTCCTGCAACGATCGCACTTTTTACCGCATCCCGAATCACCACATTACTGCTCAATTCCTTCGCAAAAACTTCGGGAAAACCGCCGCCAAAATACAACCCTTGAATATTGTCAGGAAACACAGCATCATCAAGCGGACTCCAAAATACCAACTCCGCACCCAACTCTTGCAATAAATCCAGATTGTCCTGATAGTAAAAATTAAAAGCCCGATCGCGCGCAACTGCAATCCGCACCCCAAATTTCCCATCCAAACAGTTGACAACAGCATCTTTTTTAGTTATAATTCCCGAAGGGAGACTGTATCTACCCAAAAGTTGCTCAGACCCCTCACCCGCACCATTGGAAGTTGCAGCCAGCATGGGCAAAAGTTTTTCCCAATCAAAAGCCACAGCGGCCAAATCAGCCAACTTATCGATCGCAGCATGAAGATTGGGCAACTCCTCAGCCGGAATCAGTCCCAAATGCCGATCGGGAATAGTCACAGCCTCATCCCGTCGCAGCACCCCCAAAATCGGTATATCTAGTGGTTGCAGAGCATTTGTAAGTAATTCCAAATGTCGATCGCTCGCCACCCGATTCAACACCAAACCCGCGAAATTAAGATTTTTGTCAAAAGAGCGAAAACCATGTGCGATCGCAGCTACAGAACCCGAAAGCCGACTGCAATCTATCACCAACAATACCGGCAAATTCAGCAAAGAAGCAACATGGGCCGTAGAAGCAAAGGAAAAATCATAATTGAACTCTTCTCTTCCTTCTTCCTTCTTCCTTCTTCCTTCTTCCTTCTTCCTTCGACTCACACCATCAAATAAACCCATTACCCCTTCAACCAAGGCACAATCGACATCTTGAATATGACGATAAAAACACTTCTGCACGTAAGATTCAGAAGTCAATATTGCATCTAAATTCCGACAGGGACGACCAGTCACAAAAGCATGAAACATCGGATCGATGTAATCTGGGCCAACCTTAAAAGACTGAACGTTCAACCCGCGACGGATTAAATAAGCTAAAAGGGCGATCGTTACAGTCGTCTTTCCGGCACCGCTGCGTTCGCCAGCAATTACTAAAGCCATAGTTCTAGATTATTCACAAAGAATACATATTTAACGAACCGCGAAGACGCGAAAGGCGCGAAGGAAGAAAAGAGAAGAAGAAAGAAAAGATAAGAAAGTAGGGCAGGTAATGTCTGCCTACTAACTGTTAATTTGTTATTCCTTCTTCCTTCTTCCTTCTTCCTTCTTCCTTCTTCCTTCAATTAGCCAACTTCAGCAATTGAGCAGTCACAGCCAAACTTTCCTCATAAAGCACATCTCGTCCCCAACTTTGTAAGTGCTGGCCCAGCAACTGTTCCGTCACCTGATCTAACAGCGGAGTTACTTGGTTAAAGCGATCGGTTTGAGCACCGCCCTTCGTTTCCATCCGCATACAGCCGCCCGCTTCCGAACACAGAACCGTACCACAATCAGCATTCTCGTTAGTAGAATTCAAGCGCAGAGCAATCAAATCCCCAGGAACATCGCCACTATCAGCAGTCGGAATCGCAGCCAATTCTGCTTCGATAACCCGATCGTCAACACCGACGAATTTAATCCGTTTGATTTGGTAATCGCCCTCTTCTTGTTGAAAAGAAACCGGACGCCACTGGAGGCGGCTTGCCAGCCAGCCCAAATACATCAGCGCTTGAGTAGAATTACCGCGTTCGTAATCGATCGTCACCCGATCGATTTCCCGAATAGCCACGCGACGCCCCGGCGGATCGAAAGCCTCAGCAGCCAACTCCTGCCATCCAGCTAGTCGGCGCCAATTCAAATCCGCGATCGGAATTCCTTCCTCAATCAAACTTTGCATCAACAGCAATTGGGCCTGGGGTTCGGCAAAACAGCTAGAGTCAATAATCACCGAACTGCTAGTTGCAGCCAATCGCTGGAATAAATCTCGATCGGCATCAGGAGTCGCTTTCCACCATAGCAGGGTAGGCAAATCCGCGATCGTCAGTGCTGTTACGATACCGCTGACCCGTTCCAGAGCCGCTTCGGTACCCCGGAGCGTAATGTACTCACAGCAGATCAAATTGCCACTGCCGCCCTTATGAACCGGACAATAAGCAGCGACTTGGGCCTGCACCCCCGTATCTTCCCCCGCCGTCGGACACAGGGCAATAATTCGGCAGGGGTTCGCAGCGACAATCGCGTCAGCTACAGCCGAACCCCCAGAATTAAAACCCGTTGGACCCAACTTGCTGCCATTTGAATTTTTGCTCGCCACTTCTTCGCGCAAAGTGGCGAGCAATTCAGCATTAGCTTTGCCAGTTCTCGGCAAACCGTAAGCTTTTTGAGCAGCCCTGATGCTAGATGCGGTCATTGGCCCGGTAATCCCATCGATCGGCCCATCATAAAATCCCACATCCGCCAATAAGCGCTGAGTTTCTTCGGGTTCGTAGACGACAAAAGTAAAAGTTGTTGCTCTAGTGGCGCTCGGAAAATCGCCTTTCGACCCTGATTCTCTGTAACTTTCCCAAATTTGAGCTAATTCAGCTTCTATTTGGTCGATCGAAACATCTTTAGGACTTTGCAATGAAACTAGAGGTGGAGCTTTCATCGGTGTCATAATCATCAGTTTTTTCTCCTTTTTTATTTGTCTGTTAACGGTTGACTGTTGACTGTTGACTGTTGTTATTAGTTACCGATGCCCGATGCCCGATGCCCGATGCCCAATTCCCAATTCCCAATCACCAATAACTCTTAAAGTCTTCGCCACTTGCGGCCGTCTCGATTAATTAGCAATTCTGCCTCCGCAGGCTCCCAAGTACCCGCTTCATACTGAGGCACCAGTGCCGGATCGCTCGGTGCTTCCCATGCCATCAGGGCTGGTGTCACAATCCGCCAAGCTTCTTCCACTTCATCAGAACGAGTGAACAAAGTTTGGTCGCCCAACATACAATCAATTAACAGGCGATCGTAAGCATCCGAAGAAGTCACCCCAAACGACGAACCATAACTGAAATCCATATCCACCGTCCGCGTCCGCAAATCCGGCCCCGGCATTTTCGCCTCAAACCTCAGCGAAATCCCCTCATTGGGATGCACGCGCATGGTCAAAACGTTAGGAGTAGTTTGTTGAGCGGCCGACTGAAAAATCATCAGCGGCACTTCTCGAAACTGAATCGCAATTTCGCTGACTTTTTTCGGCAACCGCTTTCCGGTGCGTAGGTAAAAAGGCACTCCCTGCCAGCGCCAGTTGTCGATCGTAAACTTCATCGCCACGAAAGTTGGTGTCATAGAGTTAGGATTCACCCCTGGTTCCGTGCGATATCCGGGTACTGGTTTGCCCTTCATCCACCCAGCCGAATACTGGCCGCGAATCGCCGAATTCTCTAAGTTATGTAAGTCAGCTAAGCGTGTTGCTTGCAGAACCTTCATTTTTTCGGTACGGATGCTATCAGCATCTAGGGAGTTTGGCGCTTCCATTGCTGTCAGACAAAAAATCTGCATCAAATGGTTTTGCAGCATATCCCGCAAAGCCCCAGAGGATTCGTAGTAACCGGCTCTGTCTTCTACGCCGACTGTTTCTGCAACCGTAATTTGTACGTGATCCACAAATTGGCGGTTCCACAATGGTTCAAAAATCGCATTGGCAAATCGAAACACCAGGAGATTTTGAACAGTCTCTTTGCCCAAATAATGGTCGATCCGATAAACTTGCTGTTCTTGACACACTTCCTGGACTACTCGATTGAGAGCTTTTGCCGAGTTCAAGTCACGGCCGAAGGGTTTTTCAATAACTAAGCGATGTTTGAGGGGGTCTGCCAGCATTTTAGCAGCTCCCAATTGCCGAATCGCTTCGGGAAAGAAGTTGGGAGAAACGGAAAGATAAAATATATGGTTGCCGCGGGTTCTCCTTTGTTGGTCGAGTTCCCCTAACAAAGCTTTGAGTTTTTGATAACTTTCGGGGTTATCTATGTCGCCCGGACAGTAAAACAAACTCTGAGCAAACTCTTGCCAAAATTCTTCATTGCCAATGCCGCCACCAAATTCTTCGATGCCTTCGCGCATTTGCTCTCGGAAGTAATCGTGACTCCAAGGGCGACGCGCGACTCCCACCACGGTAGTTTCCGGTGGTAAGCGTCGATCGCGCTTCATCTGATAAATTGCTGGTACGAGTTTGCGCTGGGTGAGATCCCCGGAAGCTCCGAAGATCACCAGAATTTGTGGTTCTGGCACTCGTTCTTTTCGCAAACCTACCCGCAGCGGGTTTTCAAGAATTGTGACCATTTTTTATTTTGCTCCTTCTAAAGCTGTAAGTCTTGCGAGCACAGCTTGATAATTTTTTGTCATTTCTGCTAGTTGCTGGGTCAGGGAGTTAATCTGTCCTTCGTATTCTGCCTTGATTTCAGCTCTGATTTCCTCCCTGAGTTCCGCTCTAACTTCTTCTCGAA
The DNA here is from genome assembly GCA_031399265.1 of Cyanobacteria bacterium SOY_34_metabat_3. Lineage (GTDB taxonomy): Bacteria > Cyanobacteriota > Cyanobacteriia > Cyanobacteriales > Microcoleaceae > Microcoleus. The sequence goes on from JANNOR010000024.1 coordinate 48,244, forward strand.
TTTTTCTTCTCTCAACCGCCAGACGAATTTCCCAATCTTTATCCCGCTGTAGCAGTTCAGCTTTCAACTGCCTGTTTTCGGCTCGAAGTTGCTCCATTTCCAACGCCACAGCAGCAGCACGCCGATCCCTCTCTCTGTTTTCTTGTCGGATTTCCTCTCTAAGCCGCTTATTGTCCGATCGCAACTTCTCCAATTCAGAATCAGTATCTTTAGGCGATCGACCGCTTCCTCCTGAAGGAAATCGCTGATCGACCAAGCGCTGAATTGCTGCACCAGTTGGAATGCCATTGGGGGATGAGTCTACTGCTTCTTGCCAAATTTCTATCTGTAGCTCAGCGGGCAGTCCCTTTAATGGGCGGATTTGATATTCTTTGACAAGGGAATTGTGTACGTTCGTACACAAATTTTCCATAATCTCAGCCGCATCAATGAACTGATAAGCTCTTCGTTTCGTTATTCCCCACTTTTCCTGACAATAAGCCTCAAAAGTCTTGTGGGTTTCCCGGTACAGTTTCTGTTCTCGAATTTCCTCAAGGGCTTTGCCGACTTCGTAAAATGTCTGAAGTCCATGTTCGACGATCAATTCCAATTCTTGAAGTCTCGACCGTTCGGCGACATCAAGTTGGGCGGTGGCATACTCGCTCTCTAGTAGAGTATTGGTAGTTTGCATAGCAATTCCTCAGCGGTCGGATATTGAAAATTTGAGTTGGATATTCTGGCGAGAGTTTGGCTAGAAGACGAGCTTGATTTTCCTCTCTAGGATTTTTGTGTCCAATTGGACACAAAATTCCTAGAGAGAATTCAAAACTCAGCATTTAGGAACCAAAACAATTATCTATTCGGACTCCCAAATGCTTCTGCCTTCAAGGATACAGATATCTGCCTAAGCGACTGGTGCGAGCTTCTGCACTTTCTCTTCCAAGGAATCCATCAGGGATTGGAACGGGCTGACGAATTTCTCAATCCCCTCCAGGAGCAAGTCTGCCATCACTTTATCCAAATCTATATCAATGTCTGGATCTTTGAGACTTTCGATCAGTGCGTAAGCTTCTGCCACATTGTTCTCAATCCGGGGTGCGACATCGCAGTGGTCGAAACAAGCCTCAACAGTGTTCGGTGGCAAAGTATTCACCGTGTCGGGGCCGATTAATTCATCGACATACATCACATCACTGTAGTTAGGGTTTTTGGTGCTGGTACTCGCCCACAATAGCCGCTGCACTTCTGCTCCCTTTGCTGCTAATGCCTGCCAGCGATCGCTCGCTACGATCTCTTTATATTTCTGGTAAGCTACTTTGGCATTGGCGATCGCAATTTTCCCCTTCACCGCTTCCAGTTTGGCTTTTGTGGAAATATCTGTAACGTTTTTGAGTTTTTCGTCAATCTGGCCGTCGATGTTGATGTCGATCCGGCTCAAGAAGAAACTGGCAACAGAAGCAATATTGCTCACATCCAAACCTTTAGCCGCCCGCGCTTCCAAGCCACGGATGTAAGCCCAGAAGGTTTCGACGTAGCTGTCAACCGAGAACAGCAAAGTCACGTTAACGTTAATCCCTTCGCTGATGACTCGTTCCACTGCCGGCAATCCTTGAGAAGTTCCGGGAATCTTGATCATCACGTTTGGTTTGCCGATCGCCTGATAATAACGTAAGGCTTCACTAATCGTGCTTTCTGTGTCATTGGCGATCGTCGGCGGCACTTCAATGCTAATGTAACCGTCCAAACCCTTGGATTCTGCGTAAACAGGGGCGAAGATGTCGCAAGCGTTGCGGATATCTTCAAATACCAAGGATTCGTAGATTTCGAGTACAGATTTACCCGCCCGAATGCCAGCTTCGATATCTGCATCGTAAATGACATTGCCCGCGATCGCCTTCTCAAAAATAGCCGGATTGGATGTAATCCCTCGCAGCCCGCGACTTTCAATCATCTTTTTGAGTTCGCCCGACTCGATCAGATCCCGAGTCAAATTGTCCATCCAGATGCTCTGGCCGATTTCTTTGATTTCTAACAGGTGATTCTTTGTCGCTTCTGTCATGATCTGTAACTCCTACAATTTGATATTGGATAATTGGGCATTGGGAATTAAAACATTCTTGCTTCCTTCCCGGCGTTACATCCGTTACATCCGTTACACAATCCGTTGCCGAACTTCCTTCACTCTTCAATTGTTCTAGGATTGCGCGATCGATGCTTGAATAAAAGACTCTACCAGCGCGACATCTTCTTTGCTGCCAATAATCAAAGGCGTGCGCTCGTGAATTTTAGTCGGCACCACATCCAAGATGTCTTGAATACCCGTACTAGCCCGCCCGCCGGCTTGCTCCATCAAAAACGCCAAAGGAGCAGACTCGTAGAGTAAGCGCAATTTGCCATCCGGGTTTTTCACTGTTCCTGGGTACAAAAACACACCTCCCTGAGATAAAATCCGGTGGAAATCTCCCACCAAAGCCCCTCCGTACCGGGCGGTATAACCTTCACTGCGGTGTACATAGCGAATGTAATCCCGAAAAGGTTCGTCCCACTGCCAAAAGCTACCTTCATTAACACTGTAAATCTGGCCGCTGTCTGGAATCTTGATGTTTTCAGTTGATAGAATAAATTCGCCCAAACTGGGGTCGAGGGTAAAGGAATGAACGCCCTGCCCGATCGAATAAACGAGCATTGTACTGGGCCCATACAGCACGTAGCCGGCGGCGATTTGTTTGTGTCCGTGTTGTAGCAAATCTGAAGCCGAGCCGTCTGCATCGTCCCCTTCTTGCTTGCGGATGCTGAATATGGAGCCAACATTCAGATTGATGTCAAGATTGGAAGAACCGTCTATGGGGTCGTAAAGCAGACTGTAGCGCCCGATCGGACAATTTTCGGGAATATAATAGGGTTTTTCCATTTCCTCCGAAGCTAAGCGGCAGACAAGTCCACTTTGCTGGAAGACGGAGATAAACACTTCATTGGCATAGATATCCATCTTTTTGACGGATTCTCCCTGCACGTTTACAGCCCCTGTAAACCCTAAAGCATCTTCCATTAACCCAGCTCTGCTGAGTCGCCTTGCGATCAGCTTGGCCGCCAGTCCGATGCGACTCATCAGGGCGCTGAGATCCTGAGCATCTGCACTAAAGCTCTGAAGTTGCTGGAGTACGTGACGGGATAGAGTTGTACAATCGCGGTCTAAGGCTTGCACCTGATCGATCGGGCCTAGGCGGGCTTCCCCTGTGGGCGCGTTTACCATGATTTTGATGTCCTCCCTGTCTTGTGGCTCGCTAGTTGGGGATTTTTCAGGTGCTTGACACTTGCCCCTGAATCGGCTATTAGACCGATCGTCCTGTAACTTCTATTTTAAGGAGGGTTTTGCCAAAGGTGGTCGAACTTTAGGTGAATTTTAGATCCCCACGGAAAATTGAGGAGTGCGATCGGCTGTTGAGTCGGGAATTGTATTAAAAATTACTAAATTTTTAATTTACCGCAGAGGACGCTTAATGTTGGGAATATCTCATGGGCGATCGAAACGAATGTTATAATTAAGTTATAAATCATACTTTGGAGAACGAACCCGATCGCGAAACTTTAAGACAACAAACTTTCAATAATTATTGTCCATATTGGAAGTTTGCTAGATATATGGTTTTTGATTTGAGTTAAACCTCGATCGAGTTTCACATCAATAGAGTTAACTGTGTTAGCCATCAACATTACATTTTTATCAATTTGAGAATCGTAATTATATACTAAATGGGTAATCGGAGTTTTTTGTTTATTAATATCCTTAATAATATCCGAGCAATCTGCTTTGAGCAACCAAGAACTTATATACCGTTTGTAATAAAAATCAAAATTAACTATTTGACCAGATAATTTTAAGTAACTTCCCGAAACAATGAATAGAGGAGATACTCGTCTCCATAAGCTACCAAAATCATGAAACAGATCGGTATTTGCCTCATTTTCATAGTCAAAATATTGCGTATAAATAGCCATTTGATCGGAACCCCACAAATAGCCTTTTTGATTGAGTAGCATTTGCGATCGGAATAAATAGTTATAAGATTTTTGCGTAATTAATAATCTGCTTATGTCTATTTTATCATCATCTATGATGTAATCCACATATCTTAGATGTAAATCTAAACATAATTGCACAGTCCCCCAAAAAATAGCATTTTCTTGCTGCTCTAAAAGTCCTAGTCCTTCTAACATAGGTAGTGTATAGAGATAGAAATATCGTTGGGCGGTTTTTTGATCCTCCACATCTATTAACAAATTTCGATCTAAAGTTAATTTAGAATTCAAAATCTTTTTTTCTAAATCAAGAATATATGGTAAGTCTTTTTCTTGAATATTGTTAATAATTTTTTCTACAAGATTCATTATATTAATCCTCTTCTAATTACAACTAAAATATACATTTTCTATGCTCCATAAAATGTTTGCGAGAATACCTATTTTGTCAATTAAGTATCTTTGGAAAAATTAATCAAAAATGGAATCTCTACTTCATGTTTGTCACCTCTAGCAAAATAAGCACTGATCTGAGAATTGTCTCGGTAAACTCTAATAATATTCCCCTCAACAATACAAGTATTACCTTTAACAAGTATTTGATATAGTAAATCATTTTGTGATGTAGGAGATATTGCCTCTAGAGATTGATAATTGACTACCTTTTCAGCAACAATGTTACCTTCAAAACGATAAATCTTAAGTTCTGAAAGACATAAAATTGGTGTTTGCAAATGATGTTCTATTTCTTCTAAATATTCTTGGCTCTCCTCATTAATTAGAAGGCGATTTTTTTGAGCATATTGGATAGATGCTTCACAATTAAAAGAACAAGGTATATGGGGAATTAATGAAAATGGAGTATGACGTAACAATCCATTTGATAAATATGTAGGTTTGTTAATTGTATGGCGATAAGTTTCATAGTAATTATTATAAAAATTCCAATGATTTCGCTTTTGAAAAAAATCAAGACAACATTGAGGATAACCTAGTGCTTTTCCAAAAGTATAATGGTCTGATAAATGTTTTTCAATGACTCTTTGACCGACAACTAAAGGATACCATCCTGAAGCAATTGCATTTGTTAAAGCATCTTGTGACTTAGCAATAAAAACATGAGCTTCATCAGAAAATTCTTTACTAAAAACAGCTTTAGTTGTAGTAAATAACTCTTGAGGTAAACTGTTGAATTTTCCCATATCTTGATAAAAATAAGCATCTACATAATAATACAAGCCAAAATATTGAGCTAATTCACAAAAAGATTTCCATTTTGGCTTTTGCACCCATAAATCTGTTGCCGATTTTAACCCTTTAACAGTAGCAATAAAAGAAGGTAATTGTCGCCCATCAGGAAATATATCAAAGTATTTGCTAAAAGGACTATTTACTAAGTGTTTGCTCAAACTTGCTGTATTCATAAATTTTTTAATTAACTAATGTTTGAATTAATTTAACCATCATTTGAACTTTATTTTTAGAGTTTGAGTTTTGCTTGATTAATCTTTTGATTTCTAAACTATTAGCAACAAGTTTATCTAGATTAAGCAAGATTAATTCGTAATCTTCTAACAGGTTTAAATGTCTCAATGCAAACATAAAACATTGCCAAAAATAAGGAGCATTAGGATATTGCTCAAGACAACTTTGATAAAATTCTGCTGCTTTCTGATAGTGCTGATTAAGATAAGCACTATGTCCACATATTAAGTCTAATAAAATTGAATCTCCCAACTGAGTTTCTTTTAATATGTCTTCTAATTCTTTTAAGCCTCGATCGTGGTAAACAGTCACTAAAGTCTCAAGAATTGGATCGAATGGTTGTCTCAGATAAGTTAAGGGACGTAAATTAATATTTGGTGTAATTCCTAGCCATTCACATGATTGATTCAATATTGTATTGTTGTCATTATTTGCCAAATCAACAGATACTTGAATTTGAAATATTTCTGTTGCGATTAAATTAGGATTTGCCGCTTCCCATTTCTGCTGATGTTCTTTTAATCTAACGTCAATCAGTTCTTTTTCTGTTTGAGAAATTTCAGGTTGAACTCGATCGATATTTTCTTCTATTGCTTCAATTAATGCTTGACCAATTAAGGAAAACTTAGCATTTGTTGTTAAAACTTTAAGCGCAGTTAGCAGTTGTTGTTTCGCAGTATATACTCTTTGTTTTAAACGCTTTTCTTGTAAAATAGGTATATCTGTTTTCAGAATTTTATGCCCAAATTCTAAAACAGCTTGAAATACATAAATTCCCTGCAAAATACCACTGAGAGGTCGGGGATCGTCACGCCAAGGAGAATAATAAATTGCTTCAAGACTACTTTCTAAAATGATTGGATCTAAATTTAATAAAGCATTAAGTTTATGATGATGATATTCATGGACTAAAGCTTCTACTATTACTGAGGTATCTGACATCCAAGATAAAATCAAAAGTCCGGGTATTTCGCGAAATGTCTGACTTCTATGAACATCTATAGCATGAGAATGTACTGGAACTAAAGATTGTACTCCCATGAAAATTTCACTTGCTAATAAAGTTGAACAACTATCTATCCAAAACCAAGCTTCCTCTAAACTAGATAGCCATTTAATAGTGGAAGTTGGTGTTAATTCCTCAAAATTCAAATCATAGCGACCACCTAAACGTAGATCGCTATCAAAAGCATTTAATTCAATGCCATTATTGAGATGAGGTATTTCATTTTGAATCATCTCCAAATTTTGATTTCTATCTGTATAAATATTAAAACTATCATTATTTGTGGTCACAAAACGCAATCTTTGAAAGGCAATATGTTGAGGATGCTGTAAATAAATTCCGGTTCCGGCTATGGCAATAATTCCAGCATAATCGGTATATAAAAAACACTCAAAATTTTCTAGATTGTCATATTTTGCCATTGCCAAAAGAAACTTTGGGAAAGATTCCAGATGAAACTTAATGTGCATTTCTGGAAACAGAATATGAGCTTTGCGGTTAACTAATTCCCAAGCAGTATCTAACCAAACACTAAAAGATGGATAGCGTAAAATCTTTCTTTGGGCATTTTTAGAAAAAGATTTTACCAACTCAAAAGATTGAGAAAAGTTGGTATAGTTATCAATTAACTTAGGTGATTCTGATTGCATTTTTTGAGAGAGATTACTTAACCTTAGCAAAGTTCTATGATATTCTGCTAAGTAAATTACTTTAACTAATGGATCGGAAGCCCCCGTAGGAGAAACTAAGTTTTTGACGGTATTAATATCCAGCTCGATCTTCATTGGACTAACCCTACCCTAATTTAATAAGACGAAATTTGACTAAACAGCAGGATTTTTTTTCTTCTTTATTGTTTGCATATCTTCAATTACTTCGCGGCGAATTGTAGTAATCATTTTTTTGAGATCGGAACAATACACTGATGGATTATGAAAGTAATTTTCGCTAGAATATCTATGGGGAAGATAACCACCACCACAAACTTTAACTAAGTTACATTCTTGACAAGTTTCGCTCAAATATTGCCACTTTTCTTGACGTTGAATAACCTTTGGAGAGTCAAAAATATCATCAAAACTGTGGGTAAATATATCCATTCCTAACTTGGTAGCTTCGGGATAAGTAACTTTCAAAGAATCAACGGCTTCAATATCACCGTTGGTTTCAATAACGGCAAAATCAACAGGACTTAAACCCCATTCTTCTGAATTTCCTTGCAATCCTAGCATGAGCAAAATAATTTCCTTAAATTTCCTAATTTTGATTGTTTGAGGTTTTTGATGATACCAAATATTGAAAATCTTAAGTAGCCAGTCTGCATAAGGAGTTACATCAAGAGATTGTTCTTTACCAAGAGGTCTTAAATCATGGTGATTTAAAGGGAATAAAAAATCAATAGAAGGAGGCTGATGTTGTGATAAATAAGAATATACAGCTTCAGGATCGTTATGTAGATCGATCACACATAAAAAACCTGCCCATATTTTCCGTCCTCGATCGCTAGTTAATAATTGAAGAGTCTTTTCCAAACTGGAAAATGAAGATTTACCTTGATGATCTAAGCGATGTAGATCGTTAGCTTCTCGATCGCCATCCATACTTAGACCTATTGTTGTATTATTAGAAATACAGAAATCTAAGATTTCATCGTTTAACAACACACCATTACTTTGTATGCCAAATCTTAGTTTAACATTAGGTACATTTTTTGAAATAATTTCTTGAAATTTTTGGAGATAGTCTAACCCTGCTAAAAGAGGTTCTCCACCGTGCATGATTACAGAAAATTCTGATACTTGATGTTTGGTGGTATGTTCATCAATTCTCTTACCTAATTGTGTAATAGTTGCTTCGGACATTTTCAAAGGTTGCTGTTGCCAACTTTGATCGCTATGCTGATACATATAGCAATAGTCACAGTTAAGGTTGCAACGGGATACTACTTTACAAACCAGTGAATGTAAGGGTGTAAACTCAGCCATAAATTATGATATGTTCAAAACTTAAATTATGTATGCCCGAATTAAATGGCTACTATTGCTTGAGGTAACTTAGTAGCCATTTAATTAGTATTCTGTAATAGCCAGTGCTTGACTACCCCCAAGCACGTTGATTGAACTCACCATGAGAAGAATGGCTCTCATGTCGATTATTATCAGATGCTGCCATTGGATTTTGAAAATTTATTTCTAAAATATTACCAAGTGCTGTATTTTTGAGTGCATCTAAGTCACTTAAGTCAAATTCTTCAAGGTCAAGAACAATACAATCATTTTGTGAGTGAGTATCAGTGAGTAATCTTTCTTTTGCTTGTGTCATTTTAGTAATGCTCCTAAAAAATCATCAACAACGGAAAAAGCACGACTTTTTAAGCCTGTGTTCGATTTAAGAGCATACCAAAATCAAAGATGGGAGCGCGATCGGAAAAACTCGGATTTCAACTGGAGTTTTGTTACACAATATTAAGCAAAAAATCGGAAAAGATAGGAAAAAATAGGATTCAGGTTAAGCTATAATGGGCTAAACCCTTGCCATGTATAGTTTTTATGAATGTAAATCAAGTGTTACAATTTGTTGATCGGCTAGTGGTTGAACGAACTGGAAAGCACCTAGATGATGTTCAAAGGGCTGTAGTTGAGGGGACTTGGGAAAGACAAACCTATGATGATATCGCCCAGAAGTGCCATGTCACTAAAAATCATGTAGGTGATGTAGGCGCTGAATTATGGCAACTTTTATCTGAAATATTGGGTGAGGATATAAAAAAAACTAATTTTCGTTCTAACTTAGAAAGAGTATATATTGAATCATCTGACAATTCCAATAATATTTACCATATAAATGGCAGTAATAATCATTTTTATCCTACACAAATCTCAAATCAAATTAGCCCAAGAAATAAACTCAACGAAAGTGATATAAATACTCAATCTACATCACATTGCGATTTAACAGTAGCTCCTCAAATCATCAATTTTTACGCAAGAGAATCTGAACTTAAAACCCTTTCTAATTCGATTTTAAATCAAAATACTCGTTTAACCTCAGTATTGGGATTGAGTGGAATTGGTAAAACTACTCTAGTTAAAAGGTTTGTCGATCTCAATCTACAAGAATTTGAAGTAATTATCTGGATCAGCCTAAAATTTCCTAAACCTTTAGAGTTATTGCTTAATAATTTATTGAATGCTTGTAAACAAGAAGCTAAAGAAACTATAGATGATAAGTTAAAACAATTATTAGATGTTTTTAGAGACAAAAAATGTTTGATTATTCTTGATGATGTTCATAATATCTTTATTCCCGGTCAATTTGCCGGACAATATAAATCTGAATATCAAGATTATCAAAACTTGTTCGCCATGATTAAAGAAACTGAGCATCAAAGTAATGTGATTCTAATCAGTCAAGAGCAATGTGCGGAAATGGAGTGTTTAGATGAGGAATTATATCCGATTAAATGTTTAGAGCTGTCAGATTTAGATGATGTGGCAATTCTGAAAGGTACAGGATTGAAAGATGAGGATAGTTGGTTAAACTTAATTAATTTATATGAGGGTAATCCGGTTTATTTAAAAAGTATTGCTATGGCAATTAAAAAGATTTTTGATGGGGATGTTGCTGAGTTTTTAGCCGATAAGAGCTTGATTATTACCAAGGATATGCAATATAACTTTCACCAGTTATTTAAGAGAATATCACCTATAGAACAGCAACTTGTTTTAGAATTAAGTAAGTTCGATATGCCTGTATCCAGAGAATACTTAAAACAGAGTTTAGATTTATCATCAATGGATTTAATTAATGGTTTACAGTCCTTACAACAAAGGTATTTAGTAAGGAAGATAAAAGAGGACAAAATCTTGTTTAAATTGTCTTCTGTTTTTCAGGAATATGTAAAGAATTGTTGTTTAAACTTACAACCCTAAATTTGAGACTTGTGCACCTTGAGTATCGATCGCGATCGCCCTGACATCAGCCTTCACCCCAACATCCATCCAAGCAGCCGCCATTTCCCTCACAACCGCATCAGCATTAGTAACATCGGTTAAAGCCAAAAGCGTCGGCCCAGCACCGCTAATTACCATCCCACAAGCCCCTGCATTCAGTGCAGCTTCTTGCACTGCTTCATATCCCCGAATCAGCGATCGGCGGTAAGGCTGGTGAATTTTGTCTTGGAGGGCGCAGCGCAGCCAATTGCGATCGCCCGTAGCCAAAGCCCGCACCAACAAACCGAGGTGTGCGGCATTAAAAATCGCATCAGCCCTGCTGTACTCTGCGGGCAAAACTTGTCGCGCCTCGGCTGTAGAAAGTTCAAAATCGGGAATCGCTACTACCGGCACAATATCAGGATGCCACGGAATATCGCAAATTTCCCAGGAACCGCCCGGTGTATTGCTAGCAGCGAGGCGACAGCCTCCGAGTAAAGCGGGGACAACGTTGTCGGGATGTCCTTCAAGTTTGATCGCCAATTGCATCACTTCCACCTGACTCAAAGGCGCACCGGCTAACTCATTGGCACCGACTAACCCGCCGACAATAGCAGTTGCGGAACTTCCCAAACCTCTAGCCAGGGGCACTTGCATATCTATGTGTATGGCTACGGGCGGCGGCGATTGCTTGAGGCGATCGTACAAAGTGACAAATGCTACATAAGCGAGATTGCTTTCATCTGTCTTGACTTTGGCGGCTTCTTCGCCCGTAACTGTAATTTTTAGTTTCTCGGTTGCTGAGGGTTCGAGTCGGGAGAATTGGAAGGAGTTGTAGAGGCTTAAAGCAGCGCCGATGCAGTCGAATCCGGGGCCTAAGTTGGCGGTTGTGGCGGGTACGGTAACGGTGACGGTGGAAGTTACGGGCATTTTTTGGATAGTGGATTGGGAATTTTTTACCGCAGATGAATGCGGATGAACGCAGATGAACGCAGATTTAAGAATACTATACTATGTTTGAGGAAGTAGTATTTGCAGATGCTTGAGGGCATCTTGATAGTCGTTGGTATTGCCTGCTTTTTGATAGAGTTCGGCGGCTTTTTGATAGTCGGCGATCGCACTGGGTTTGTCTTCTAAGAATTCGTGGACTCTGGCGCGGTTGTAGTAGGCATCACCGTAGTTGGGGTTGATGGCAATTGCGCGATCGAAATCGGCTTTGGCTGCTGGGTAATCTTTGAGGTTGCGGGCGTGGATGATGCCACGTTTGTTGTAGGCTTTGGCGTAGTTGGGGTTGAGGCGGATGGCTTCTGTGTAATCGGCGATCGCACCTGGAATGTCTCCTGCTTCTGATTTGGCTAAACCGCTGTTAAATAAATCTTCAGCGGCATTTTGAACAATTACTATTTGTGGGGATTGCGCTGAAACATTCACAGGGAATATACCCCAGCAACCGATGATTCCGGCAATGACTATTTGCTGTATTTTCATTTAAAGTTATTGAGGGATTTCATAACATCTCATACAGATATTGCCTGGTTTGTAGTGAGGACTTCAGGACTAAAGTCCTTACTACAAACTATGAGATTACTTCAAAACTGTTTTAGAAGCAATCCGAGTTTTCTTGCGATCGCTCTCACTCAATTGTTCGCCGGATTGCAAGCGAGTAGCAGAGGTTTGCAGCACAGTTGCGGCACTTTTATCGCCCATTTGCAGAGCAGTTTTAGCCGCCGTTTGCAGCATCGTTGCCGCACCGGCCCGATCGCCCTGCTGCAATCTAGTTTCGGCTAATTGAGTTTGGCGGTACTTCGCCAATGCTAAAATGTGCTGCTGCACCATCGGGTTAAGTGCTGGCTGATAGACTTTCAGGACATTAGCGGAAACTGCAACGGGATCGGAGAGCAAACCTTCGCCGACACTCGGATCGTCGTAGCGAATTTGCAATTGCCCGATCGCCTGCGTACCTTCTGGCAACTGTCCAATATAAATATTAGCCAAAACTACTCGCTCTACATCCTTCATTAAATCTCCCAAACGTACCATAAAGCGATCGCCTTCTTGCTGCACCGGCAATTCGATCGTATCTGGGGCAACTTGGGCGATCGGTTTTAGTTCGGCTAACCGCACTTTTGGCATCAGCGAAAATAGCAAATAAGCATTAGTCAAACCTACACCTTGGATGCGAGTAAACAACTTACCGAACTCCTCAACCGCATCTTCCGGCCGCTGAATATGAGCCAGAGCACCGCCGCCGGCATCAGCAATCTTTTCCAAAATATCCTGGTTCCAGTTATCACCAAATCCCAGAGAATTTAAAGTCATGTTATACTCGGCCGCTAGTTTCGCCAACTTCAAACAGCGGCTGTCGTCGCCGTGTTCATTTTCGCCGTCAGTCAGCAGAAACGCCTGAGATATCGCCTCTTTTTTGCCTTTCCCCAACTCTTCAATCCCTAACTTAATGCCCTCGTCAATTGCTGTGCCGCCAGCCGGACGCAATTGCTCAATTTGCCGTTTAATGTTAGCAGGGTCTCCGACAATTTGATTTGGGACGAGGACTTTGGCTTTGTGGTCGAAAGCTACCGCGCAAAAGCGATCCCCAGGCTTCAGGCGATCGAGCAAACGTCCGGCGGCTTGTTTGACGGTTTCCAAGGGGCGTCCGCCCATCGAGCCGCTGTGGTCGAGAATCAGGCACAGGTTTAAGGGTACGCTGGAGTCGATCGAGCTTGCCGTCGCAGACACCGAAATCGCTAGCTGGCGCTGCGTCGAGGGCGCGGCAGCATCAAGGTTAGGGTCGTTTAAAACCGGGAGCAGACTAACTTTCATGCGGGATACCTAAAGATTGCGTTACTATTTCTTTAAGAATAGCTCCATCAGTTCAGGCAACATTTCGGTTTATGAACACACCAATTAAAGCTGTGCAATCGCAATACTACGGGGAAGGCAACTCTCGGACGCCGCCTCCCGATTTGCCATCCCTGTTGCTGAAGGAGCGGATCGTTTATCTGGGTATGCCTCTGGTGCCTGCGGTAACAGAACTGATTATCGCTGAACTCCTGTTCTTGCAGTACGAAGACCCCGATAAGCCGATCAAAATCTATATCAACTCGACCGGCACTTCTGGTTACAGCGGCGAACCCGTGGGCTTTGAAACGGAAGCTTTTGCTATCTGCGACACGATCAGGTACATTAAGCCGCCCGTCCATACTATTTGCCTCGGTTCGGCAATGGGGATGTCTGCGATGCTGTTAGCGGCTGGTACAAAGGGCTTTCGGGCTAGTTTACCCCACGCTTCGATTGTGTTGCACCAACCCAAGGCTTACACGCGCGGTCAAGCTAGTGACATTCAAATTCGGGCTAAGGAAGTGCTGGCAAATAAAGCGACAATGCTTGATATTTTTGCAAGCTGTACGGGTCAGCCGATCGAGAAGATTACTAAAGATATGGATCGGTTGCTGTACCTGACGCCCTATGAAGCTAAAGAATACGGTTTGATCGATCGCGTTCTTGAAAGTTCAGAAGAATTGGCCAAAGCCCTTCCTGCGGCCGTTATCTAATTCGGGAATTGGGAATGGGGAATTGGAAATTGGGGAATTGGGGAATTGGGAATTGGGAATTGGACATGAGTAGTAATTAAAGGTTAATGGCTAGTAGTTTTTACCCTGATTAGTTATTCAATATTCTTTTAATGACTGACAATGCCCAATGCCCAATGCCCCATGCCCCATGCCCAATGCCCCATGCCCCATGCCCCATGCCCCATGCCCCATGCCAGATTACCAACTAAAAGGAGTTCCGAATTATGCCTATAGGTGTGCCAAAAGTTCCCTACAAAATGCCTGGTGGTTATGATACTCAGTGGATTAATATCTACGATCGCCTTTACCGGGAACGGATTATATTCTTGGGCAAAGACATTGACGATGAAATTGCCAATCAAATCATTGCTGTGATGCTCTATCTGGATTCGGAAGATTCAGGTAAGGATATCATTTTGTACATCAATTCCCCAGGCGGGATGGTGTCAGCAGGCATGGCTATTTTTGATACCATGCAGCACATAAAATCGGACGTGGTGACGATTTGTGTGGGCTTGGCTGCTTCGATGGGTTCTTTCCTGCTAGCTGCGGGTACGAAGGGAAAACGGTTAGCTTTGCCTCACTCGCGAATTATGATTCACCAACCTTCTGGAGGCGCGCGGGGACAAGCAACAGATATTCAGATTGAAGCGAAAGAGATTTTGCGACTGCGCCACCAACTGAATAATATCTACGCTAACAATACTGGCAAGCCGATCGAGAAAATCGAAAAGGACATGGATCGCGACTACTTCATGTCCGCTGAGGAAGCCAAGGAATACGGCTTGATTGACAGAGTGGTCGAAGATCGTCCGTAACTCTCTCTCTGGGAATAAAGCTGAATCCCCATCCTGCTTCTCAGGGTGGGGATTCAGCTTTATTCGCCAGCTTTGATGATCTGCGATGTTCGAGGAGAAGAGGGAGAAAGGATTTAACGATCGGGAAATAGGGAATTGAAATATACAATTTAAATGCAGTACAGCCCGATCCGAAATATAGCAACCGCCAAGCCGATCGGGATATTTTAAATTGCTAAAACCATATCATAGCTTCTTCCGGGGTTCCGGGCGATCGCGATCGCACCAGATGTAACTATCGCCCGATTAATTGCGCAAGAAACGGCACTGCCGTGTCCTGATTATGGGTAATATTAATTCCGATGCTACCGGATTGAGATCACTAGAAACTTTATGAGGGGTAATTTACCGGAATTGATATCAGGGGCGAAAGGACTTGTCTGGTGAAATATTTGGATTATAATGAGTCGTCATCAATATTAGCAGGATTTTACCATCTGCACAGGGATGGATACAGCAAGTTACTATCGGGAATTAGGTCTGAGGTTGGGAGCGAGTCTGTCGCAGGTGAAAGCGTCTTATCGGCGGCTGGCGCGGCAGTATCATCCTGATGTCAATCCGGGAAACGACCAAGCTAAGAATAAGTTTATCGCCATTACAGAGGCTTATAAGTTCCTCTTGACAGTGGCGGCGCCAGATGTTGTGGGGGAGGCGAAAACACCTGCGGCGAAGCCGACAAATCAGGCCGTGCCCACTCAGCCGCCTGTAGCTAAGGTGACTCGAAAAGAGCCTGCGGCTCAATCTAAGGCAGATTTATCGGCGGCGGAAGAAAAGTTGAAGAAAGATGCTTATATTGAGCTGCAACAGTTGCTGAAATATCAGAGGTTTCCGAGGGCGATCGCCTTGATTGAAGGTTTGGGGCAGCGGATGCCCGAAGATCCGGAGGTGCGCCAGTGGCAGGCGATCGCCTATCAGCGCTGGGGACGGCATTTGATCGGGGAAAAGCAGGTGGATAAGGCGAGAATTTACTTGAAAAAGGCTGTGAAAACTGACCCTCACAATCGGGCTTTGTGGGCGGAAGTTGAGCGGGATTTTCGCCGGTTGGAACAGATTTATTGATTGGGAATTGGGAATTGGGCATTGGGAATTGGGAATTGGGAATTG
This sequence comes from Cyanobacteria bacterium SOY_34_metabat_3, assembly GCA_031399265.1. GTDB lineage: Bacteria > Cyanobacteriota > Cyanobacteriia > Cyanobacteriales > Microcoleaceae > Microcoleus. The sequence goes on from JANNOR010000024.1 coordinate 64,199, forward strand.
GGCATTGGGCATTGGGCATTGGGCATTGGGAATTTGTACCCTCGCGTAGCCGAAGTATTGGGCATTGAGGATTGGAAATTATTAGTTCGGTGCTGCGCCGGTAGTCAAAAGCTCTATGTTTTTGAGTTTTTCTAAAATAAGTTGGGTATTTTCAGGTCTGTTTTCCGGTAGCGGTTCGATTAATTCGTCGATCGAGCTTACGAACAACTCGTCAACGCCTACAGCCTGATTTCTCCAATTTATTTTACCAGTTTTTGGATTTACCGGAAAGTCGATCGGACTCAGGCCCGTTAATAAATGTACAAAAGTACGGCCCAAAGCGAAAAAGTCCGTTAGCGAAGCCCTCGAAGAGGATCGCGCTTCAGCTTTACCTGCAAGTTGTTCCGGCGCGCAGTATCCTGCAGAACCTACGGGCGTTGTATCAATCCCTGCTTCTGTTGCAGCCCCAAAGTCAATTAATCTCAACTTGCGATCGGCTGCAAGCATCAGATTCGAGGGCTTAATATCCCGATGCACTAAATGATATTTGTGGATTTCCTGCAAAATATGAAGCAGTTGTTGCAGCCAATCAAAAGCTACTTCTTGAGAAACATACTGGTTTTTAGTTAAGAATTCTGCCAAGTTTTCGCCGCTAATTTTTTCCATCACCAAACAAGACAACTTCTGGGAATTATGGACGAGTTTAATTGAGAAATAACCGTCTGGTTCGACTTGGGGAACTAATCCCCTTCCCGCCAGCCAAATCAAAACTCGCGCTTCTTGCTGGAACAAGCAAACTAAATCGGAATTATAGGTAGATTTCAAGACTTTTAAAACTTTGACAGTTCCCCATTCATTTTCCCCAGTCCCCAAATCTTCGACTTCAAAGATGTCTGCGGGGCGTGCGGGATTGGGCGAGCGTACTGGTTTAAGGATACGATAGCGATCGGCAATTAGTAAAGCCGTGCCGCAAGCCAGACAATTTTGAGCAGCAGCAGGATTTTCGCGTTGTTCGCATTGAGGATTTATGCAGTAAATCATCGGTCTTGAGGCGTCCAGGACTGACGGATTTAACGGATTGATTCAATTAATAGCGCGAAACCCAGTAGTTCTGACCTTACTACTGGGTTTCTATTACCGGTCATTTTACACGCTATCACATTTAAGTCAAGGATTTAAGATTGATATCATCGCGCTCTACCGATTGAGCTACTCCCCAGTATTTGGTTGGGGAGGCTGGAATTGAACCAGCAACCTCGATGACCTGATTGTTCCTGACATTCGTTTTAGCGATCGGCGGTGAATGCTGAGTTTCGAGTAATAACTTGCTATTGAATTTGTACGTAACGCTGCCTCTACCAATTGGGCTACTTCGCAATTGAACGAAGACAGGAGTCGAACCTGCACTGTCACAGTTGTACGGTTTAAATTAAAGTTTGAGATTGAGATTGTACTCTGCTTCTATCTTAAACCATAACTATCAAAAAAGCAAGCAATTAGCGGAAAATAAATTGAAAAATTCGTTCTCCCACTCTCTGTTCCTCAACCTCAGAATTATTAGCTTCTTCGCGGGCAAACATAACAGCCTGCTGCAAGATTTCCACCCTTTGCAGCAACTCATTGATCCGCCGCGCTGGTAAAGCTCCCGAAAACTTGACAGTGCGCCAGTAGCCGATCGTAATATCTTCGTAATAAACATCCACTTGAGCCGGATGATGTTCCGTAGCTTCAGCTTTCACGTGATTGCGCGGAGTTTTAAAAGTTTTGAGAGTTTGCACCGGTTCTGTGCTCCAGCAGTCTGCTGAAGCATCGAAGTTCCAAGTCTCGGAAGCGTCTAAGACTGGAAGTTTTTTGATAAATGCTTGCAAATCTGCTAATTGCTTTTCAATAAATAGCAAATAGCTGACGGGAACTTGGCTTAAAAGCACGTTTCCGTCTACAGTCACGTCAGCACGAGCGCTACAATTAGTCCAATCTTTGGTTGCGGTTACGTCGAAGAGTTTGGTCAAAACTTCAGTCGTTTTGCGGATAATCTCTTCGGCTTTGATTTCAACTTTTTTGGACTCGGGCGGTAGTTGTTCGCCTTCTTCGTCTTTGGGACGGTAAGTGCGGGAGATTCCAGAAAGCACAGCGGGTTTTTGGAGCGCTCTTTGGGCTTCTGCTAGCTCTTGGATGGAGCGGCTTTTGATGCCTTTTTCGATCGCGATAATTTGATTTAAGCGTGTCATTGTTGGAGATTGTTGATTGTGAACTTGTATCGAGTTTGGTTGATACTGATAATCAAATTGTTTGTCCTGTGGCTTTTAGGGCTTTGAGGACTGAAGTTTTTACTACAAACCTAAATATGTAGTATATCATGCTTCAATATAAATTACAATTTTTTCTTGGTCAGAGCAGTGTCAAGAGATCTCATCCCTATTAGCCCAGCAATTTATCCCTCAAAAATTCGGCAAAATCTCTAGCCCCTCCTCCCAAAGTGTAGCAAACTTTACTGATTATTCATGCTGCGACTACCTCTTGAGATAGATGCACAAATACCTCCCGGGCCATGTTGCAATATTTGGAAACATTTCTTAACATAGAGAGAACAAAGGGAATCCGAGGAGACACCAAAAATCCTTAAGCCCTTGGGGTGCCTCGGCTAATCAGATTCTTCGCCAATAAGGGCTAAATTTATGAATAATCAGCAAAACTCGGAAGTTTCAGCATTCGTGCTGATGTTCCAAAAAGGCATTTGGCTGTTTGGGATTCTTTCTTGGATATTCGGGCTGACAGATAGAAGTATTGCACTATTATCTGACGGATACTTGTCGGCGATCGATATTGTGCAGCTATTTACCGCCTCCTTTTTCTTCGTTAGTTGGCTACTTTTAAGCCCGTTTCTAATTGCTAGTTCCCAGAGTCAGCCGAAGGAAGAAGGGATTAGGTAGAAAGTAGAAGCATCTGGGTAGTTTTTAGTTTGTCATGTTAGTTTCTCGATCGCTCTTGGTTTCTTCTGGAGCAAAGCGAATCGGCCAAATGCGATCGCAAAAAAACAAAGTTCCCGCAGTCACGCACAGCGGAATCGCCAACAGATTCAACAGCGGAATGCTCACCAAACCCAAGCAAACCAAACCAAAACTCCCGCTGGCCGGAAAACTCGCCCAAATTATCTCTAACTTCTCCTTAAAAGGCCGCCTCCGCCTCTCCAAAGGTGTATCTAAAAAGTCCAAACACACAATAGTCGCGCCCAAAGCTACGCCGCCCAAACTGCTAAGAATAGAACCGACGCCAGGGACAAAATTCAGCAGCAGCAGCGGTATCCCAACGCTCAACAAAATTTGCAGTTTTCGCAGTTCAAAGGCGATCGCCCTTTGAGTATCCCCCAAACTGCTCGCCAAATTCATCGGTGCTTCTGCGGGCAATTGACCGTTTCGCAGGAGTTCCAATTGTTCGGAAAGTTTGCCGTACCAGGGCGAACCTAAAATCACGCCAAACTGCACTAACAAAAATCCGATAATCAGCAAAAGTCCTGACACGAGAAGTACGCGCAGCAGCCAGCCAAAAGCGACTGTCAACACGGCCAAAAAGCTCAGCCAAGGGGGAAAACTGGCAATTAAAGCATTAAATCGGGCAGACAAATCGGCAACCAAAACATCTATGCCTGCCAAACTGGGAAATAGCAAGCTTAAATAAAGACCGATACCAATTATAAAATTTAGCACCACGGGAACTAATACATAGCTCCACAGCTTGGGAGTTTGCCAAAGCAGCGAGAAAGCACGAACCGGATAGGTAAAACCGGCCAGAAGTCCGAGGGGCGCGGTAATGGCGGCGCGGGCGGGATTTGAATCGATCTGTTTTGACATATCAGGCATGAGAGCGTCACTTTCTATTATTATTGCTGATGAGGATTTATAGTAGGTTGCCCAAAAGTGAAGCTTTTTATTTACCATACCCCGGAACTTACGCCGATCGACAAAATGCCGGCTTGCGCGATCGCAGTTGATGTGCTGCGGGCGACTACAACAATGGCAACAGCCCTAAATAATGGGGCGGAAGCTGTCCAAGTTTTTAGCAACTTAGATAAGCTGATGGTCGAGAGCGAAAAATGGCCCGCAGACAAGCGGATTCGCGCCGGAGAGCGCGGCGGCGGCAAAGTTGACGGATTTGACATGGGAAATTCTCCCCTGGACTGCACGCCAGAAAAGGTGAGTGGGAAGCGAATTTTTATCAGCACAACTAACGGCACTCGGGCGATCGAGCGAGTGCAATCTGCTACAACTGTGTTGACGGCGGCTTTGATCAACCGCAAATCTGTGGTGCAGTTTCTGTTAAAGGAAAAGCCAGAAAGTATTTGGATTGTGGGTTCTGGCTGGGAAGGGAGTTATTCGCTGGAAGATACGGTTTGCGCTGGGGCGATCGCCCAAAGCCTCCTAGCAGAAAGCGGTATTCCTGCGATCGAGTTTGCTGGTAACGATGAAGTATTTGCAGCTATTGCTCTTTATTTGCACTGGCAAGATCGGCTGCATGAATTGTTGGAAAAAGCCAGTCACGGCCAGCGCCTCCTCGGTTTAGGTGTGATTGAAGATTTAAAATATTGCGCGCAAATGGATACTTTAGATGTGCTGCCGGTGCAGCGGGAACCGGGAGTTTTGGTGAAGTCGGATTTTAAAATTTCTTAAGCTGATTTCTGAGTTTAATCTTCTCCAAAAACGGCGAATTTAATTTTGGTGCGAGTCAAGTATTAGTAAGGTGCGCATTGCGCACCCTACGGAAGTTAGTAGTTAGCAAACAAGATTTTTTTAAAGAAAGTACAATTAAACATATTCGGTAGAAACCTAACTAATGTTGTGTCCCTAGCGTACGATCGGCAATTGAGCATTGCTGGATTCACCGCCGAACTGCTGCATTAAACACTCGGCAATTCTGGCTGCTGCACCGCTTTCTCCCATGCGACGCCAGCCATTTTCAGCGATTAGCTGCAACCTGTCGGGGTCTCGCAACAAAGATTGGATGGCGCTGGCAACTTCGGCGGGATGTTTGACTAAAATTAATGATGGGCCTAACAGGCGACTTTGAGCTTCTGCAAAGGCGTAAGTAAATTGTGGCCCGTTTCCGGGAATGGCGATCGCGGGTTTTCCTAAACCGACAAATTGTTCTGTAGCTGTTCCTGCCATTGCTATTGCTAAATCGGCTTCGCACAAACAATCGTTAAAGCTTTGCTGAGTCAAAATCAGGGTGGCGTTTCTCTGCACAAAGGTCAAGGGTAATAGCAAATTAGGAGATTCTTGCTGAATTTCTTGAGCGCTAGAAACAGGAGGTCGCAAAATACTTCCTTCTCGCCGTTGCGTTCTCGTTTCGCCGTCTTGTCGCCAGCCGAAAAATTCTAAACTAGGGCGCAGTGCTTCTAAGTTTAACTGTGGAGAAATCGCTCCGAAAAATAACAATTTACGATCGGCAAATAAGGACAAAATTCCGGCGGCAGCCTCTACTATTAGCAGCCAATTTGCATAGGCTTCCGGTGCTCTAGAACCGGGCATTAGGGTGATGACGAGCGATCGCTCCATTTCCCGAAACTCTGCATCAGGCCCGTAAAAACCGGCGGGGTTTTCCGGTGCGAGTCCGTCCATCATCGGATTTCCGAGATTGTAAGTAGGAATTCGCAGCTTTTCTAAAGTGTTGGCGGTGAGCGCATCCCTGACAAAAACGGCCCGACAGCGTTTTCTAGTCATCAACCAGCGCTCCCAAGGCAAATAAACCGACCCCAGCAAACTCTCCAAACTAATGCCCCGGGATTTGCGAGTTAGAGGCCCGTTTTCGTCCCGCAAATAATACTCGGACTTGGCTGTGCCGACAAAGGCATAGGGCGCGCCGCCAAGGTAAGCAAACAGCAGCGGGACAATATCCCCGCAGGCTAAAATAATGCCGTCTTGATTCCCAGATTGTTTTTGCGCCTGCACCCAAGCGCGGATCGCTTTAAACTGAGCTAGGGTCAACTGAAGCAGCCCGCCTTTGACATCGCGCAGAAGTTCTCTTCTATCCATGTAAATAAATCCGCCCGAAGGCATCCGCTGCACCGGGCCGATGATGGGGGCGTTTTGCAGTTGGGCGAAAGCTTGACCTTCGCCCACTAGGGGAAACACGGCTAATTCTGGGGGATGCGGGTGCTGTTGCAGTTCCTGCAAGATGCGAAGGGCGATCGCGTCTTCTCCGTGGCCGTTACTGAGGCAAAGTATTTTCAATCCCAAATCTCTCAAAAACTCTCTTTTATATTATCGGGCATTGGGCATCGGGCATTGGGCATTGGGCATTGGGCATTGGCATACCTCACTTTTTTGAGAACTGCTATATAGCGGAAGAAACAAGTAAGTAGACTCGCCCGAGTCGGGCAATTTTTGGTAAAATAATAGGTGAAACTCCTATTTTAAAGGTAAAATCGGATGGTACAAACCCTGCCAAAATCTTTGACACTCGAAGAGTTTCTGAACTTGTCAGAAACCAAACCAGCCAGCGAGTACATTGACGGTAAAGTCGTTCAAAAACCCATGCCTCAAGGAGAACATAGTGTCATTCAAGGCGAGTTGACAAGTGCTGCTAATGCTGCTCTCAAACCTCAAAAGGTGGCGCGAGCATTTCCCGAACTACGGTGCGCTTTTGGCGATCGAGCGATCGTTCCAGATGTGACTGTATTTACTTGGGAGCGTATTCCCCGTAAAGAAAATGGCGGTGTGGCAAATGTGTTTGCGATCGCCCCGGATTGGACAATTGAAATCCTCTCTCCCGACCAAAGCCACACTAAAGTTACTAAAAATATCTTACATTGTCTCAAACACGGAACTCAAATGGGTTGGTTAATCGATCCAGAAGAGCGATCGGTTTTTGTATATCGGCCGAATCAATCAACAGAGGTGTTTGACGAACCAGAACAGTTATTGCCCGTGCCATCCTTTGCCCGGGAATTGCAACTGACAGTAGGAGATTTATTTGGTTGGCTGTTAGATTGAAACAACAGAATATTATAGTATACCCTTTCTCACTAACAGTGCGGTACGCATTGGGCATTGGGCATGGGGCATTGGGCATGGGGCATTGGGCACGGGACTCGCCCGCATACCTCACTTTTTTGAGAACCGTTATAGCAGTTTTAAAGCATTGTGAGCTACGCATTTAGCAATTCGTAATTCCCTTCTATAAAAAGGAAGCACCAATGCCCAATTCCCCATGCCCCATGCCCAATAACTAATGACTACTGACCATCGATATATTGTTTTAAAATATTCCGAATCTGTTTGATCTGAAATCCCTTAGCAAGTTGGCGCAGCTTCGAGACAAACGGTACTAATTTTGGCTCTAAAATTTCCAGCTTAGCACTCTCCTCAAAAATTTCTTCAATGTCGCCCATAGCCGCGAGTTTCAAAATTTTTGCTGCCGACTCAGAAGCCGCAGGTAACAGAGAAGAATAAGCAGGAAAACGAGATGCTGGTGACAAACTCGAAGGTGTCTGCTTTTTGCTTTCGGCAGATTCCTCGTAAATCCATTCTAATCTCAAATGCACGCGCAACTGTTCCAAAAAGTGATTTGCTTCGATCGGCTTGGGAAGAAAATCATTGCACCCTGCCAGGATGCTCTCTTGCTGCATAGCCTCGGAAACGCTAGCTGACAGAGCGATTAACACCACATCTTTTAATTCCGGCAACTGCCGCAGTCTCCTTGCAGTTTCTAAGCCATCCATCACAGGCATCCGCAAGTCCATTAAAATCATATCCGGTTGAAATTTAACTGCTTTGCAGAGGCATTCTTGACCGTTTTTTGCTTCGGCAATTTCAAATCCCAAATGTCCCAGCAGCCTGCACAACAAATCGCGATTTAGTTGATTGTCGTCCACGATTAGCACTTTCCGCTTGTTGCCGACAAAACCGACAAGCCTGCGTTTTTCCCGCAAAGGAGACACTTCTAAATACCGTTGGGCTGCTGGCAATTCTAAATCCAGCCAGAAAGTGCTGCCTTTTCCAAAAGTGCTATTGAAGCGAATTTCGCTGCCCATTAGTTTCGCTAATCTCTGGCTGATCGAGAGTCCAAGCCCCGTACCTTCAACAAATCTATTGCCTCCTACTTGGTGGAACGGCAAAAATATTTCTTCTGACTTGTTTCGCTCTATTCCAGTGCCGGTATCCTCGACTTGAAAGCGGATTTTTAAAGTGTGCTTGGCGGCGATCGCATTGTGGGCGAAGCGCAGATAATTTTGTTTCAGTTCCGAACTCAAAGTCGAGAACGCATGGTTTTCTCCTTGGCCTCGGCTCCAGGCTCCTGCGCCGACATAGCCGACTTTGAAAGTTACTCCGCCGCTCTCCGTAAATTTTACGGCATTGCTGAGTAAATTTATGAGAATTTGGCGCAATCTTTTTTGATCGACACGGACGCAGCTCGGTAAGGGAGATACTTGTTCGTAAGTGAAGGAAATTCCTTTTTGAGCGGCTCGCATCTGAAAGAGGTCGGCAATGTTTTTCGTGAAATTTAGAAAATTTAACTCTTCCGGGTAGAGTTCCATTTTTCTAGCTTCGATTTTGGAAAGGTCTAAAACATCGTCAATTAACATCAGCAAATGTTGACCGCACTGTTGAATGTTGCTGAGGCTTTCTTGGTGATCTGAGCTTAAGTCTTTGTCTGTTTTGATAATTTGAGCGTAACCTAAAACGCCGTTTAAAGGCGTGCGGAGTTCGTGGCTCATGTTGGCGAGAAATTCGCTTTTGGCGCGGTTGGCGGTTTCTGCGGCTAATGCGGCTTGTTGGAGGGCGGATTCTGCCAGTTTGCGATCGGCAATTTCGGCTTGTGCTTGTTGAAATAGCGTGGATTGCTGGATCGCGATCGCCAATTGCACGCACAATTGCCGGAGGGATTCTATTTCTGAGGAATCCCAGGAACGGGGGCCGCTGCAATCGTGGGCGATCAGCAGTCCCCAGAGCTGATTTTCGGCGAGGGGTTGGGTCTGAGAAATGGTGTTTCGCGCTTTTAAAATCGGGACTACTAAGTTAGCTTTTACTTCAAATGCTTCGAGAAATTCAATGTGGCATTCGCTCAAGTCTTCACTGTAAATATCTTCGATAGCTCGAATACAGCCTTGCTGGTAAATAGTAACAAATCCATCTCGAAAACAGGGGTCTAAATTGTTAAAACCTCGGATAGAAATTCGATTTTTTGCTACTGATTCCACAACTACCAATCCGCTCCAGTCGGGATTGAAGCGGTAAATAACTGTGCGGTCTGTTTGCAAGAATTGCCGCACTTGTTCGACAGCAGTGGTGAGGATTTCTTCTAGATTGAGGGAGGAGCGAATGCGATCGAGCATGGCAACTACCAGCCGTTCTCGCCTTAATTGGTGCAGCAGTGCCATCTCGGCTTGTTTGCGATCGGTGATGTCGGTAATTACTCCCACTAGCCCGATTAAATTGCCAATTTGATCTTTAATGCAGTCGGCGCGAAATAAAGTTGTTACCAGTTCGTTGCTTTTAGTTTTGATTTTGAGTTCGCCTTGCCAAGATTGACCTTTGCGGATCGTTTTAAACATTTCTAGCAGCACTTGACTTTGCGGGTAAATTACGGTCGCTCCGCCTGCTGCGTTCAGTTCTTCTGCTGTGTAGCCGTACCGCACAACAAAGGCTTGATTGTGGTAGATCGATCGCCCTGTCAAGTCAGCAATGCCGATCGCATCGCTGGTGCTTTCTACCGCTTGAGTAACCCGCAGTAGGTCTAATTCTGCTTGTTTGCGATCGCTAATATCAGTAATAGTGCCGATATAGCCTTTAATTTCGCCCCCATCTCCGATTTCCGCTACCGCTTGACCGATCGCCCAAATTACACCGCCGTCTGGACGCTGAAAGCGGTATTCTGATTTAAAACGAATTTTGTGAATAATTGCCCGATACCATTCATTTTTCACCCGCTCCGCATCATCGGGATGTATGGCATTCAGCCAGCCGGTTTCTGCTACTAATCCTGCGTTTAATCCCGTAATTTCGTTCCACCGCTGATTGACATAAAGGCAATTGCCAAACGCATCGCTGTGAAATATGCAAACCGGCGAAGTTTCTGCCAAAGTTTGATAGCGGCGCTGGCTCGATTGCAGTGCTGATTCTGCTTGTTTTCTTTTGGTGATATCGCGGACGATCGAAATTATCTCGCCGTCTTCAAGCATGGTCAGCGACAATTCTTGAGGAAACTTAGTACCGTCGCAGCGCTGACCGATCGCTTCTATATTGCAATACCCTTTTTGCTGGAGTACCGGCATTACTTCCAGTTCAAAATATTGATTGTCTGCTTGGTTGTAGAGTATTTTCTCTTTCTTCCCATAGATTTGACTAGCGCTAACCAAACCGTACATTTTGAGATAAGCCTCGTTTGAATAAATACATTCTTTACGATCGTTAAAAATGGCGATTCCGTCATAAGCAGCGGCCATTGCTACTGCTTGTCGCTGGAGTTGGGACTCTGCTTGTTTGCGATCGGTAATGTCGTGACCTACGGCATAAATTAAACCTTCTTCGTTAAATGGCGATGCCGTCCACAGCAGGCATTTGTAAGAACCATCTTGGCATATATAGCGGTTTTCAAAGCAGATAGTGGACGTACCGGCGATTAATTTTTTAACTTCCGCTGCGGTGGCTGCTCGATCGTCTGGATGCACAAAATCGAGCATCGGCTTGGCAAAAAGTTCGGCGCTGCTGTAGCCTAGAGCCGTTGACCAAGCCGGATTTAAACGTTTAAAACAGCCGTCAAAACCGATAATGCAAAGCAAGTCTAAGGAAATCGTAAAAAAGCGATCGCGCTCAGTTTGTGCCTGCTTCAACTCAGTGATATCCATCACTAAACCGTCCCAGAGAATATCGCCTTCGCTCCCAGATTTGCTCTGATGATTGAGTTTTTCCGGTCTCGCCGCTCCTTGCAGCCACTTAACTTTTCCCGATGGCAAAATCTGCCGCCACTGCTGCTGCCAAGGTTCCAGGGTAGCGGCGGAAACTTCGATCGATGCTTCTACATTTAAGATATCGTCTGCGTGAATTCCTGTGAAAATCAGTTCCGCATTTTGCTCTATTGCTTGTGCTTCTAATTCGTACAGTTGGCGGCTGCCTGAAGATACGTAAGGAAAAGATTTTTCTCCAGTTGCACAAGAGCGGAATTGATAAATTATCCCTGGCAGGTTAGCTACCAATTTTTGAAACCGAGCTTCGCTTTGTTCCAAGGCTATTTGCTGCCGCCTGTATTCGGTAAAATCTCTAATTGTCCCTACTATTATTTTACTGCCATCTGCTCTATGAAATACGCTTTTTTTGGTAGAAATGATGTGTTCTTTCCCTGAGCTATCTGTAAAATTTTCTTCGATTTCCAAGCAGACATTATTAGTCAATACTTCTCGCTCTTTCGTCCAAAAAACACCAGCTTCTGAATTTGGAAAAAAGTCATAATCTGATTTGCCGATCAGTTCTTCCCGCGATTTGCCCAACAACTGACAAAAAGCATCATTTAAGATCATCCAGCGGTGCTGCTCGTCTTTAACAAAAATTGGGTCGGGCGTAGCATTTATAGTGTGGTTTAAAAATTCTTCAGACGCTTTCAGTTGCGCTTCGTAGCGGTAGCGATCGCTCACGTCCAACACTACTTTAATCATCCTGTCGATCGACCCATCCCGGCCGCGGATGCAGCGCAGCGAAACTCGCGTGTAAACTATTTCGCCGTCTTTTCTGAACCACCTTTTATCTGAGATGTAACCGTCGATTGTGCCTGCGAAAATCTGAGACATTTTTTCTGTAGAGGCATCAAAATCTTCTGGATGAGTCAAAGAGAGCCAATTCTTTTGTACGAGTTCGTCGCGCTCGTATAAGAGCAAGTTGCACAGGGCATCGTTAACTTCTATCCAATTGCAATTTTCAGGGCTTGCGGTGTCAATAATTGGAGCGACAATGGCAATTCCGATCAAAGAATTTTCGACCACCGAGCGATATTTTTCTTCGCTTTTTCGCAAAGCATCTTGGCTGTTCTGGCGTTCTCTGGCGTAACGGAGCGATCGAATTAACAGTTCGCCGTCGATTTTTCTTTTTACCAAATAATCCTGTACGCCGGCCGAAATCAACCGCAGGGCAAGTTCTTCGTCGTTTTGGGCGGTCAAAACTACGATCGGCACATTTACCCCGTACTCTTGTACGCGAGCCACCGTCTCGATTCCCCGACTGTCTGGGAGTGAAAGGTCTAATAAAATAATGTCAAAATTTTCTTGATTCAATCGCTCTTGCGCTTGGCTGAGGCGCTCAACTTTCGTCAGCAATATACGCTGCTGGCTGCTAATTTCTGAAAGTAAATCTTCAATAAGCTCAGCTTCTTGAAGGTTGTCTTCTACTAACAGAACTTTCAAGCACGTAGGAGGCACAGCTAAGTTAAAAACTGCTTTCATAATTAATAGTTATTAATCAATTTTTTGGGTCAAGCTAACTTCGATTGCACCTTGGAGTTCCGGGGCAGTTATTGAATTGCACCTACACAGACATCGGCGGTTAGATTGCGGTAAGGGCGATCGTTACAAAAATTGTGTTTAAGGCTTAAAATCATATCACAAACCAACTCCGCTGTCAACGCGAAGCATTTTTTATTCTAACTTGCAATTTAACTTCTACCTTGTACCTTCTAGCTTCTGTCTTAAGATATAGGATTTAATTCAGATTGCCTTGCCTTCTAGCTTCTACCTTCTGGCAAAACAGTATCTTTATCAATCAGCGAGAGTAAAGTAAAAAGTTGAACCTTTGCCCGGTTCCGACTCCACCCAAATACATCCGCCGTGACGTTCCACAATCTTTTGACAAATTGCTAAACCAATACCTGTCCCAGAATATTCTCTTTGAGTGTGCAAGCGCTGGAAAATTTGAAAGATACGCTCTTGATGCTGCGGAGCAATCCCAATTCCATTATCCGAGATAGAAAACAACCAGTTTTCCTCCTGTTTGCAAGCCGTAATATGAACCGCAGGCGGTGCATCGCGGCGATATTTAATCGCATTGCCGATTAAATTTTGAAAGAGCTGTACAAGCTGAGAAGTATCTCCGATTACCGTTGGCAAGTCGCTATATGTAACAACTGCTTCAGTGTCGCGAATCGCCCCTTGCAGGTTGGCGACTGTCTGCTTGATTGCGTGGTTGCAGTCTGTCAGTCGAAAAGGTTTTTGACTCCGACCAACTCGCGAATATTCGAGCAAATCGTCAATTAAACTTTGCATTCTCGTACAGCCGTGAACGATATTTCCGATAAACTTAATAGCTTGGCTGTCGAGTTGGTCTTTGTAGCGTTTTTCTAAAAGTTGGGCGTAGCTGGCAATGGTTGCTAAAGGCGCTTGCAAATCGTGAGAAGCCACATAAGCAAATTGTTCTAGTTCCGCATTTGAGCGCGCCAATTCTTGGTTAGATTTTAAGAGAGCAGATTCGGCGCGCTGGCGACTGGATATCTCTTGTTGGAGGAGCAGATTTTGCTCTTGCAGGGCTTTTTCAACGGCGCGGCGGTGGCTGATTTCTTGATGCAGAATTTGGTTCTTTTCATAAAGAGTTTTTTCAACGGCTAAGCGGCTGCTAATTTCTTCTTGAAGCAGCGTATTTTGTTCTTTTAACTGCTTTTGTAAATTTCGCAGGGTGAGGTGACTTTCGATGCGGGCGAGCACTTCTTCAAACTGAAACGGCTTGCTGATATAGTCAACTGCTCCCACAGCAAATGCGTTTACTTTGTCGAATACTTCGTCTTTAGCGCTGATAAAAATCACCGGGATTTCGCGAGTTTTTGGCTCCGATTTCAGGTGTTGGCATACTTCGTAGCCGTTCATTTCCGGCATCATGATGTCGAGCAAAATCAAATCTGGCGGATTAGAATTGCAGGCTCTCAAAGCCATTTGCCCGTTAATCACGCAGCGGGGCGCGTACCCCCGATGAGTCAACATGGTAGACAACAGGCGCAGATTTTCTGGCGTATCGTCTACTACTAAAATATTGCCTAACGCTGTCACTGGTTGCTGATTGTTCATTGATTATTTTCCGGTTTATTCCAGTCTATTTTTAATATTTTGAAGCTGCCAATCCTCATACCTCCAGCAGTAGAGTCAAAGCATTATTGTACCAAGTCAATCCTTTATCTAGAACCTTAAATCCAGCTACTTTGCACATAGCTTCTAAAGCAGAAGCTGTAGGCAGCCACCACCACGGGCCAAAGTCGTTGATGTCAAAAACTGCTTTCTCAATCAGTCCGAAAATTGGTGTGCCGTGCGTGTATTGCTGCCAGTAAGCTGTTAGGATAGCTCGTTCTGCTTCGCCCAAAGCGGGAATAAAGATTACCCCGGAAGCTGCAATTTCGTAACGTCCCCGGTCGTTTTCTATAACTTCTTGGGTAATCGCTGAAGTTAAGACTAAATACTTCCCTGTTATTTGACGCAAGCCAATTAAAATTTGCAAAGGGTGGGGATGATGGTACAAAACTCCTGCACAGTGGACTACATCGTAAGGCTGGCCAATTTCTGCAAGCTGAATCTGAGTTATATCTCGACTGATACAATTATAATTAGCAATATTTAAACTTGCCATACGATCGCGAAAATCTTGCCAAGATGGTGCGGAGGCGGGGGTGACATCAATCATTGTCAGAGAAACTGCACCGTATTTGCTAGCTACAGATACTTTTTCGTTGACGGTTCCCCACAAGCCGCCGACTTCGGCAAAAGTGTGATTTTTGACGACTCGGGCAATGTATCGATCGCGAATATCGTCAGCTTTCCACTCTGATAATATACTGCGATCGCCCGTAGAGTGCTTTTTCTCCAAAACTTCCGCTAATTTTGCTGATATTACTGGATCTTCTGCCCGGATTTCTAATGCCATCAAGTACAAAACTGTGGCTTCGTCAAGCCGATCGCCCTCGGCAAACTTTTGACCGATTTCGCAGTAAAATTCAGGAGCGTGCAGCGGCTGCAATTCGTGGTGATAGTAGCTGGTTGCTGCGTCTAAACCTGCCGGAACTCTTTTGATCAGAGCATCGCTTAACTTGGTGTAAATGTTGGGCAGATCCGGCTGGATTTGCAACGCGCAAAGGTAAGCAGAAACAGCCTCATTCCAGTCGTGCATCTCCGTCAAAGCATCGCCTAAATTGTAATAAGACCAACCCAGATTGGGGTTGAGTTCAATAGCACGGTGATAAGCGGTAGCTGCTGCTTTCCACTGCTGGGTTCTTAATAGCGCTTCTCCTAAATTGTGGTAAGTCCAAGAAAAATCAGGATTGAGTTCGATCGCCCGCTGGTAGGCGAAGGTTGCTGCTAACCAATTCTCGAGTTTAGCTAAAGTTAAAGCTAAATTATAGTGAGACCAAAAGAATTCGGAATTAATTGCGAGCGCTTGCTGATAAGCTGTTGCAGCTTCAGACCATTTTTCAAGTTGCAAAAGCGCATCTCCCAATTTGTGACAAAAACCAGAAGAATTAGGGTCTAATTCAACAGTACGCTGGTATGCTGCGACGGACTCCGGCCATTTTTGTAATTTGGTGCAAGCTTCGCCGATGCTGTAGTAAGACCAAGAAAAGTTCGGGTCAATTTCAATAGCTGTGCGGTAAATAACGATAGCTTCTTCCCATTGTTCTAACTTCAGTAGAACGCTACCTAAATTAGAGTAAGACCAAAAAGAATTAGGATTTAACTCAATACTTTCGCGGTAGGCTTTTTCTGCTTCCCGCCAGAGTTCTGCCGCTTGCAAAACATTACCTAATTTATAGTGAAACTCGGAGATATCCGGTTGAAGTTTAATCGCTTTGCGATAGTTGACAATCGCTTCATTCCACTGTTGCAGCACGCTCGCAGCTTCGGCTAGTTGGCAATAAGCTTCGCAAAAACTTGGATTTAAATAAATTGTGCGGTGGTAACAAACTAGAGCTTTTTCTGGCTTATTTTGAGCTAGCAAAGTATTTCCTAAATCGAGATATTCTTCGGGTATTTCGCTCGGTTCGACCATCATTGCTTGATACCAGCAATCTGTGGCTTCTTCAGCTTGACCGACTTGGCTAAATATCCGGCTCAAATTGCGGTAAAATCCGGCAAAGTCGGGTTGCAAGGAAATAGCTTTTTGGTAACAGCCGATCGCCTCTTGCCACTGTTCTAAGGTAGCGTAGACTGTACCGAGGTTGGCAAAAGCTTCGGCAAAATCGGGTTGCAGGGCGATCGCCACTTTGTACCAATAGCGCGCGTCTTCTAGCTTACCCTGGGCTTGCAGCGCCTTTCCCAAGGTTTTGCAGGTTTCGGCAGAATTGGGGTGCGATGCGAAGAATTCGCTGCCAAGGGCGATCGCCTCATCCAATTTTCCAGCAGCTAAATATAATTCTGCCTGTTTCTGTAAATCAACCGCTGCTGTTTCTGAATTCACTTTTGCAGTTCCTATTTAGTAATAATTGCTTGTATAATTCTAAGGCAAAACTTGTCTAATTTTCAACTAACCCACAGACATCTGATTACCTGTAAACACTCGATAACCTTCACGGGATTTATGCGAGCGGATTTTACATAAATTTGTACACAAGTTGAGGGAAAACCAATTTGGATTAAACTAAGATAGCAATAAGTTAACAGCGAGGTAAATAATGTCAGGAGCGACTCACGCACCGCAAGTCAGCGTAATTATACCAGCATACAATGGCGATCGCTACATTGTGCAAGC
>JANNOR010000052.1:0-4614 GCA_031399265.1 Cyanobacteria bacterium SOY_34_metabat_3
ACTTGATTTTTGGTAATGTGCACAGAAGAGATTGAATATTAGACTACAGCAAATATCTCACAACTGCCGAAATAAATCACCGCTGAATCCAAAGCACAACTGTCTGCAAACATCCGACAAAAACGCCCAAAAGACCTCCTAAATTTACTATTCCCTGCAACTCGCTTTGGACAATTCCCTGAATTGCTAACTCCAACTCTTGAGGAGAAGTACCTTTTACTCGATCGACAATCACCTGATCGATATTCAAAATGGGGATTACCTGAGCTACAATATTTTCTAAATCCCGCTCTAGATAGCGCTCTAAAACCAAAGCCAGTTCCTTGCTGACAATTTCCAGGGAAGCGCTCATCACCGCTGAAGTTTGCAATCGATTGAGAAGCAACCGCGAAATATTTTCCCAGTCAATAGATTTGCTCAACCCATCAAGTACCTCCGTACCCCGCTCTTGAACGTAGCTGCGAACACTGTCGCGCATAGTTTTTCGCAACTGTCTGACAGTCGAAACTGGCAAGTTTTGCATCGACAAATTTTGCAGCCATTCCTGAAGCCGCGCGCGAATTCCCAAAGAAACAGTTAACTCTGCTAACCGCTGATTTGTGGATGTTTTGTCATCCAGACAAAAAGTCCGCAGCCGAGTTAAAGTGTTACGCAAACCAAACAAGTTTGCTACTACCCAATAAGTGCCGCTGGTTTTTTCTCTAAACCCTTCATCGATGATCGAAATATTGCGATCGGTCAAAAAGTCAATCAAAGCCTGTCGCAGCACTTCCGGCGGTATTACTACCTGCAACAGCCAATCGGCCAACTGGCCCGCCTGAGCTTCAGTTAGCTGAATCTCCAGCAAAACTTGGTCAAAAATTTGATTGAGCTGAGCTTCTAAAAAATCTTCCCGGCGCGCCAAAACTTTGAGAATTCGCGGCACGGATTCTCCCAGCAAATCTCGCAGAATGTTAGCGAGAATTTTAGCGGTTTTTTGCTCTGCGTCTGCCTTTACTTGATCCAGCGCCAACTGCAACAACCAGAGAATTGCTGACTGCATCCGCTCAGTTTGCAAGAGGCGACGCGCTAAGTTTTGCAGTTCCTGCGGCGTCAGCAGCGAACCCATTATTGTGTCAGAAATTCGCTTAGCCAAGCGCTCTTGGTTGCGGGGGATCAAGCCGGGAGTGAAAGGTAATTGCCGCCCTTTGATATAAATAGCTTGATAGGGGCGGAACAGCATTTTGATAGCTATATCGTTAGTGAAATAGCCAATAATTCCTCCCACTACAGGTGGGGCAAATAATAGCCAAATATCAGACGGGTTCATCAATAATGGGGAATTGGGAATTGGGAATTGGGCATGGGGCATGGGGCATGGGGCATTGGGCATGGGGCATTGCTAATTGCTAGTAAATAACAAATAACAAATCACAAATAACTAATCACAAACAACTAATCACAAACAACTAATGACTAATGACCAATGACTAATGACTAATGACTAATGACCAATACTCCCATCATAGCTCCAGCAATGGGATAGTGGGTGGCTGCGGTAAATCCGGCTTGGCGGGCGATCGCGACTTGCTGCTCGCCGATCGGGAATTTTTCTAAACTAGGATTAATGTAGGCATATTCTTGAGTCATGCCAAATTGCTGAGCAATGGGAACCACGAGATTGTCTAGATAGAACTGCTGAAAGCTTCGCATCAGGGAATTACTGGGGCGGTGGAGGTCGAGAATAGCTGCTGTTGCGCCCGGTTTGAGGACGCGGTGCAATTCCTCAAGACTGCGGGGGATATCCGTCACGTTACGGAGGCCGTAGCCCATTGTCGCGCAGTCGAAGTAATTGTCGGGAAAAGGCAACTCTAGGGCGTCAGCTTCTACCCAGGTAATGGGACTGGAAGGAGTGAGAAAAGGTCGATCGCGCTTAGCCGCAACATCCAATTGGGCGGCGGAAAAATCCACACCAAATACTGAACCGGTAGGCCCTGCTTGTTTTGCCAGCAGCAAAGCTAAATCGCCGCTACCGCAGCACAAATCCAAGCAAGTGTTACCGGGGCCCGCCTTGCTCCATTTCACCGCCATTTGCTTCCAAATCCGGTGCTGCCCAAAGCTCAACCAGTCGTTCATTTGGTTGTAAACTGGGGCAATTCGATTAAATATAGTTTTAATTTGTTCTCGGTTATCAGTCATCAGGAAGAAGGAAGAAGGAAGAAGGAAGAAGGAAGAAGGAAGAAAGAAGAAAGATTTAAATGTAAAAAAGTTGGGATTTGCGATCGACCGCACAAGTGCCGAACCCAGTAATTCCGCCTTTTTTCTGGGGGATAGTTTACGATTTCTCGGTCAAAGAACCAATGACGAATGACGAATGACCAATGACCGATGACCAATGACTAACGATCCTGAAAACTCGTCAGTACCAAAGCAACTTGTTGAGCGGCGAGGTGAACTGTTGTGAGTTCGTCGGGGCGCAGGGAACAAGGTTGCTTCCACTGAATGGACATCAGGGCGATCGATCGATTTGCGTGAATCACCGGAACGCTCAGGTGAGCTTGAATACCGGATTTCTGATAGTGCGGCAGGCTAGCTAGGGCGGTGTCACCGGTAATATTCACAGCACCTTGAATAGTTCCAGAAGCAATTGCTTCTTGAGCCAGGGGATCATCTGCGAGCCAATTTTCCACAATTTGACCGCTGGTATGAGTACCTTGGGCTGGCATTAAAACAGTTCCTTCGACCATTTGCAAAATGCAAGTGTCCGCCAAAAAATTATCACTCACAGCAGTAGCAATCGGCTCTAAAGTTGCTTCCAAATTTGGGTGATCCGCAGCCGTTTGCATGATTGTTGCCAACAGTTGGATTTGATTTTGGGCGCGGTGCAATTCCTCAGTCCGCTGCTTGAGAATTTCATAAGTCTCGGCCGCCTTTTGCACCACCATTTTCAATTCGTTCGGGTCCCAAGGCTTGGTGATATACTTGTAAACCTGTCCGGAGTTAATCGCATCCACCAAATCTTCAATGTCCGTAAAACCAGTCAAGATAATTCTGACCGTATTCGGAAACTGGGGCACGGTTTTGCTCAGAAACTCCGTTCCCTTCATTTCTGGCATCCGCTGGTCGGAAATGATGACGGCGACCTCGCCCTCGATACCGAGGACTTCCAAGGCGCGAATCCCGCTCTCAGCTTTGAGCACGTTAAAATCTCGTCGGAAAGTGCGGTAGAGTAAATCCAGATTGTCTGGTTCATCGTCTACTACCAGCATTTTGGGTTTTTTTGGTCGGTGTAGGGTCATGAGCTGGCGTTTAATTTGATCTAGCTCTGGAATGGCATTATCCATAACAATACGATAAACTCCCCTTTGTAAATTTAGGCGAGCAACTATCCTGTAACAATAGTCTCACAACTCACTTACTATAAATCTATAGCTCTGCCGCGACACGAGCCTTGCTAGTATCCGATCGCACACAACTTAGCGCTGGTTTTTGATTTCATTATGACTGATACACCGCAAGATTTCTCCCCTCCTGCATCTGCACCTTCCACGAATGCTGTGGATGTCGAAAAGTTAATTCGATCGCTCCGCCGCAAAGAAGGCACTTGGGTAGAGTGGGGACAGGCCTGCACGGCTCTGCAGCAAGCGGGCTACAGCTCTCAGACAATTTTTGAAGCAACTGGTTTTGAGCCAATTCAGCAAAATCAGGTCGGCGTAGCAGCACAAGTTTACACCAGCATGGTCAACGCTGGAGCTTCCGAGGAAGTTCGATCGCACTTTCTGCGAAAAGGTAGTGATATTTTATACGAATTTCGGATTCTCTCTCAAGTAGAGCGTGCCGGTGCGGCGGGGTTGATGCTAGCCCATAATTTGGATGTTGACGATGCTCGCCAAGTTGCTAAAGCGATCAAGGAGTTTTCGCACTTCGGGAGTCTTCCGCAGGGATTCACAGACACTCCTGGAGACGCTGTAGCCTACCAGTGCTGGCAATTGGCGAGACAGAAAAGCGATTTGCAAGAACGATCGCGCTTAATTGCTCGCGGTTTAAAATTAGCCAGCAGCCAAACCGCTAGGGCGCAAATCGAGCAGTTGCTCGTAGATTTTACCGTAGTTTCGAGGCGTGCTGCGCCCAGATTGCCGATCTACCGGCTTGATTCTGAGGAACAATTGCCTCGGATTGTGCCAGTTGTGGGCAAATTGCCCCTGTCTACGTCAGATATGCTGGCAGTGCCTTTGCCGGAGGAAATCTGGCCGTTCCGCATGGTAAAGTTTTCGGGAGCTGGAGCTTGGGTGGCGATTCCCGGATGGCAGGTAATTTTGAATGCCGAAGATCCGGTGGCGGTTTTGGAAATGAGCGATCGATTGCCGGTACCGCTGGATGGGAAAGTTGAAGAAGTTTTGATTATTGCCGATCGAGCGCAAAGACAGTGGGATGCAGACAGTTATTTCCTCGCAGATAACGGCGGAAATTTAGAATTGTCTTGGTTTGAAACATCCCCGGATTTTGCGCTTTTGGGGCGAGTTGTGCTGGTGATGCGTCCGAAAAAGATTTTGGATGAAGACTATACCAAAGATGGATGGCAAATTGATGATTAGTTATTAGTCATTAGTCATTAGTCATTAGTCATTGGTCATT
>JANNOR010000156.1:0-3920 GCA_031399265.1 Cyanobacteria bacterium SOY_34_metabat_3
GCTCGGTAGCATCTAGCGTTGCCAGCATTGCCTGCTCGCTAGGACGAAAAAATCGCTGTGCCAAGTCCATCACTGCCACGGGGCGCAAGCATTCTACATCGATGCCAACAGGTTGCTGGTAGGTAATGGCACAACACCAGAAGGCCCTTGTTTATTTATTTTTGTTCAGACCGAAGACTGGTACTTTGCAGGCGAACGAGCTTGGGCGACACTGTTTCGATTGGATAGTTCAGGAGAACTAGTAGAACTATTCAGCTACAAAGATCCAAATTGTCAACCGACTGGATCGCGTGGCAACAGCAGAAGATCCTAAACGAGATAGTCGCTTAGAATCGGCCCATGCCGCCGCCGGTGATGACGTAAACTTGCTCGAAACTGCGTAGGGTAAAAATAGCAGTAGTAACTGTAGCAAATACTAAAGTCGGCCGCAAACCGGGTAAAGTGATGTACCAAAATTGCTGCCAAGCATTAGCTCCATCCAATTCTGCGGCTTCGTAACGATTTACCGGAATTGCTTGCAATCCTGCTAAAAATACTACCATATTAAAGCCTAATTGTTTCCAAACACTGAGCAGAATTATTACTGGCATTGCCCAAACTGTGCTACTCAGCCAAGGTATCGGATTTATGCCGATCGCACTCAATATCCCATTCACCGGGCCATCCGTTTGAAACAACCACCGCCAACCCAAGCCAACTGCAACTAAAGAGGTAATCGAAGGGATAAAATAAGCGGTGCGGAGAGCTCCCCGCCAGGCAAAGGAGCGATTTAGCAAAACGGCCAAACCCAAGGGAATTGCTAAGCTGGGAATGACTGTGGCAGTAGTAAAATAGAGCGTGTTTTGGAGAATTTGCCAAAAATCCGGGTTTGTGAGGAGACGCCAGTAGTTGTTCAAGCCAATCAAGCGCACTCCCGACTGGGTAAAGCTGCCGCTGGTAAAGCTGAGGTAAAATAAATAGGCGATCGGCCAAATCAAGAAAGTACCCAAAAACAGCAAAGCTGGGGCCAGGAAAGTCCAAGCTGCGATCGACTCATTGTCCAACCAGTTAAAACGCCCAGATTTAATCGGAACCATTGGCTTGTAAATTTTAGCTTTTAGTTTTAAATGGTATCACAATATAGGTTAATCTCACAATGAATTTTCTCGATATATTAGCCAATTTACCAACTATAGAAACTGAAAGACTGCTGCTGAGAAAAATAACTTTAAACGATGCCAGCGATATGTTTGAGTATGGTTTAGATCCCGAAGTGTCAAAATACACAACATGGTCAACTCATACCTCAATTGAAGACACTAAGTATTTTATAAAATCGCTGCTTAAAATGTACAAAAAACGAGAACTTGTGGATTGGGGAATAGTTCACAAAGCCGATCGCAAATTTATCGGTAGTTGCGGATATGTGGGATGGAGCATGACACACAGTCGCGCGGAAATGGGATACGCCATTTCTCGCAAATATTGGAATCAAGGATATATGAGCGAGGCTGTCAATGCAATGATGGAGTTCGGCTTTCGGGAAATGCAGTTGAATAGAATTGAGGCTAAATGTAAAGTTAGCAATATTGGTTCGGCGCGCGTCATGGAAAAAGTGGGGATGCAATTGGAAGGGATATTGAGACAACAGCTATTTGTCAAAGGCGAATACTGGGATCTAAAAGTTTATTCGATTCTCAGAGATGATTTTTTTGCCTCTCGCCCAGATTAACACTCGCTAGATCGATTCCGGCTGCACCGGAACGATAAGCGAGGACACGGCAGTGTCCGTGTCCTGATTTCGGTCGGGTAATATTAATTCCGATGTTACCGGAATTGATATTACAGGTGGTACAATTTTGAGAGCAAACTAAAATTTTTATGATAACAGCAAATACCAATTCCAGAGATTGTTTGATTTCCCCCCAAATTCCTGCCGCCAAAGTCGAAAAAAATGCTTCTCTTAGTAAGCCCTTAAAATTAGGGATTTTAGCATCAGGAAGCGGCAGTAACTTCGAGGTAATTGCCCAAGCTATCCAAAACCAAGAGCTCAACGCTCAAATCCCAGTCTTGATTTACAACAATCCTGAAGCTAAAGCCGCAGCCAGAGCCGAAAAATACGGCATTCCTTCGATTCTGCTCAATCACCGCGACTCCAAAAGTCGCGAAGAATTAGATACAAAAATTGTCAAAACTTTCCAACAATATGATATAGAATGGGTAGTAATGGCGGGTTGGATGCGAATTGTTACCAAAGTTTTGCTCGATGCTTTTGCCGATCGCGTTATTAACATTCACCCCAGCTTACTGCCGAGTTTTCCAGGAATTCGCGCCGTCGAGCAAGCACTCGCAGCCAAGGTTAAAATCACCGGATGTACGGTGCATATCGCCCATTTAGAAGTAGATAGCGGGCCGATTTTAATGCAGGCTGCGGTGCCGGTATTGCCGGAGGATACCGCAGAAACACTGCACGCCAGAATTCAAGTGCAAGAACATAAAATCATGCTAGGTGCGATCGCCCTGATTGCCGAATCTCATCAAAAATATTTTGAATAAAAACCTCACCAGTGCTGCATCTGTCCCCGAATCAGCCGAACCAAGCCCGCCGCTGACAGACTCCAATCGCCTCAAATTAATTCTCAAAGAAAGGCTCAAAAAGAACATCGGCATCAAGGGAGAATTCTATCTGCCTTGCTTGCCATCAATGCTAGAAGACTATCTTAAATTACTCTCAGACTTCTTAACAAATCTCGGGCAAAACCTCGACAGCGCCCAAATCGAAAGCTTAAAAATATTAATCGGCAACGCCTTAGCAGAAGGATTCAAAAATTCCCCCCACGCTAATCTAATTGTCTCATACTTTCCCGCCAATTCCCAAGCCGGTTTAGCGGGTGGCATTACTCTCAATACCAAGATTCAAATCGAATCGATGGCCCAGAAATATCATAGCTGGCCGGATATTCGCCCCGAACCTTTATTCGGCAGTTATCCCGATGCCAAAGTCATCGCCATTGCCGCCGAATTGGGCGAACCGGGAAAAGCACCTATTTTAGATGTCGGTGCGGGCCCGGGGCGCAATACTTTGCCCTTAGCTAGGTTAGGCCATTCTGTAGATGCGATCGAGCTAACGCCCATATTTGCCGACAAACTATCAGCCGCAGCCACCACCGAAAACTTGCCGGTAAATGTCACCCAAGGCGACGTTTTAGATCCATTATTGAGGATGAAAACCTATCGGTACAAACTAGCCATTGCTACCGAAGTTCTCTCGCACTTCCGCTATCCCGAACAAATCCGCTTATTCCTCGGCAAAATGTCCGATGCTGTGTTAAGTGGCGGGTTTATCTTGTTTAGCACTTTCTTAGCTGTAGATGGGTACGAACCAGATGAGATGGCAAAACAAATGTCGGAATTATGTTGGTCTTATCTGATCACCAGACAAGAATTGCAAGCAGCAATAGAGGGTTTGCCGTTAGAAATTATTTCTGATGAATCGGTGATTGAATACGAACAAAAACATTTGCCTGACTCTGCGTGGCCGCCGACACCTTGGTTTGTGAGTTGGGCCAGCGGGCGCGATTTGTTTCCAGTGCAACAAACACCGCCGTTAGAGTTGCGGTGGATACTTGTTAAACGCTTCTAGAGTTTATTGTTTTCGCTCAATTTTTAGGTAAAAATTGTCGAAATTTGTCGGAGGTTTGGGCGAGGATACTTTTGTCAGGGAAATGGGCGAGGATTTGATATAATCTCGAATTTTGTTAAAGGTCAGGATTTTATATACCAATACGGTTCAGATAAGACCGATCCCCCCTAGCCCCCCTTAAAAAGCAGGGTGGATTAATTGTCAGAGAGGAATGTAGGATAGAAGAGGTAATCAAGTCTACCCGGACAGGGTAGACTATCCCTGCTGTAATGAATTAACCATGAATTTAATTGAAGCA
>JANNOR010000157.1:0-24865 GCA_031399265.1 Cyanobacteria bacterium SOY_34_metabat_3
TGCTTCAATTAAATTCATGGTTAATTCATTACAGCAGGGATAGTCTACCCTGTCCGGGTAGACTTGATTACCTCTTCTATCCTACATTCCTCTCTGACAATTAATCCACCCTGCCTAGCCCCCCTTAAGAAGGGGGGGACAAGAGTCCGATCAAAGTCCCCCTTCTTAAGGGGGATTTAGGGGGATCTAGACTTTGCCTAAAAGCGATATTTATCAGGAATTTCAGGCTTAAGTTGACACCTATGGGCAGTGCCGTGTCCCTACCGGGATTAATTGTAGGGAAACGGCACTGCCGTCTCCTCATTTCGGGTAATATTAATGGCGATGCTACCAGATTTGATATGATTGATACTTTAGGCCTGCGAACACGATCGAGCCACTCAGTGGATCTAATTAACCAGAAAATTACAGTTAAAAAGACCGTATAAAATACTTTAACAAAAAGAGCGATCGCCATGATAGAACTAACTGGATATCAAATTCTCGATCGCATTTACTCAGGCACTCGCACCCTGGTGTATCGCGGAACTCGCATCTGCGACGAAACACCAGTCGTCATCAAAGTCTTGCGGAGTGAATATCCCAACTTCAGCGAACTCGTGCAGTTTCGCAATCAGTACACGATCGCCAAAAACCTCAATTTACCCGGAATTATTCAAACCTACAGCCTGGAAGCATACCAGAATGGCTATGCGTTGATCGTCGAAGACTTTGGGGGAATTTCCCTGAAGGAGTGGACGGGGACAGGGGAAACAGTGCCGTCTCTGGTTGAATTTTTATTGATTGCGATCGACCTTAGCAACACATTAAATCTACTTTGCCGCGATCGCATCATTCACAAGGACATTAAACCAGCCAATATTCTAATTAATCCTACTACAAAACAAATCAAACTGATTGACTTTAGTATTGCATCCTTGCTACCAAGGGAAACACAAACCCTGATGAATCCCAACGTGTTGGAAGGAACACTCAGCTATTTGTCTCCCGAACAAACCGGCAGAATGAATCGCGGCATTGACTACCGCACAGACTTCTATTCATTAGGTGTCACCTTTTACGAATTGTTGACCGGGAAATTGCCATTTCCCTGCAACGATCCGATGGAATTGATCCATTGTCATATTGCCAAGCAACCGCCTTCTGTACGCGAAATCAATCCCGAAATTCCGGTTGTACTCTCGTCCATTGTCAGCAAATTGATGGCGAAAAATGCTGAAAATCGCTATCAGAGCGCATTCGGGCTGAAAGCCGATTTAGAAACTTGTTTGCAGCAACTCAACGAGACGGGTAAAATTGAGGATTTTGTTATTGGAAAGCGCGATTTGTGCGATCGGTTCATCATACCCGAAAAACTCTACGGTAGAGCCACCGAAGTCGCCACATTATTAGCAGCATTCGATCGAGTAGCAGGAAGAGAACAAACCGAGATACAAACAGAGATAGAAAGGGAAAATCAATCCAAAATCCAAAATCCAAAATCCAAAATCGAATTGATGCTAGTCGCCGGATTTTCCGGCATTGGCAAAACCGTTGTAGTCAACGAAGTACACAAACCCATAGTTCGCCAACGCGGCTATTTTATTAAAGGCAAATACGACCAATTCAACCGCAATATTCCCTTCAGCGCCTTCGTGCAAGCATTCCGAGATTTAATGGGGCAATTGCTCTCAGAATCAGACGCACAACTCCAAACATGGAAAGCCAAAATTCTCGAAGTTGTTGGCGACAATGGACAAGTTTTGATTGATGTCATTCCAGAACTAGAGCGAATTATTGGCACTCAACCCACAGCCACAGAACTATCAGGAAGTGCAGCGCAAAACCGCTTCAATCTGCTGATGCAAAAATTTGTGCAAATCTTCGGCAGCGTTGAGCATCCCTTAGTGCTGTTTTTGGATGACTTGCAGTGGGCAGATTCTGCATCGCTGAAATTGCTGCAATTATTGATGATAGACACAGAACATTTATTGATATTGGGTGCATATCGGGATAATGAAGTATCAATAACTCACCCATTCATACTCACCGTAGATGAAATTATCAAAACCGGGTCTATAGTCAATACAATTACCCTGCAACCATTAAATATAGGGGATATGAATCAGTTAGTCGCAGATACGATGAACTGCGAATCATTTCTAGCTCAACCCTTGACAGAATTAGTAGTCCAAAAAACCAGGGGAAACCCATTTTTTTCGACGCAGTTTCTCAAGGCACTCTATGAAGATGGACAGATTACCTTTGATAGGGATATCTGTCATTGGCAGTGTGATATTTCAGAGGTTCGGGCTTTAGCAATTACTGACAATGTAGTCGAGTTTATGGCACTGCAATTGCAAAAATTACCTGCCCAAACTCAGCATATGTTGAAATTAGGGGCTTGCATTGGGGCACAGTTTGATTTACAAACCTTGGCAATTGTGTCAGAAAAATCTCTAGAAACAGCGGCGATTGACTTGTGGAAAGCTTTGCAAGAAGGTTTGATTATTCCGAATACGGAAGTCTATAAATTCTTTCTTCCGTCTGATAGTGCCTTCGTTTCTCAAGCAGCAGTGAATCTGACTTATCGATTTCTACACGATCGCGTTCAACAAGCTGCTTATTCCTTGATTCCAGAAGATCAACAACAATCAACTCATTTAGCCATTGCTCGCTTGCTGCGACAAAACACCCCAGACGCAGAGCTAGAAGCCAATATTTTTGAGATTGTCAACCACTGGAATAACGCGATCGCGCTCCTCATCGATCCACTTGAAAAAACCAATCTCGCCCAATTCAACTTAATCGCTGGTAGCAAAGCCAAAGCGTCTAACGCCTATGAATCGGCTTTACAGTATTGCAGAACAGGTCTAGTTCTTTTAGATGATCTGGGCGGCTGGCAGAACCAACCTAGCCTGATGTTGGCATTGCATGAAGGTGCAGCATCAGCGGCTTATCTCTGCGGTGATTTTGCTCAAATGGAGCATTTGGTGAGTGTGATTTTAGCTCAAAATCTGGATACTCTCGATCGGGTGAAAACCTATGAAATCCAGATTCAAGCCAATAGCATTCAGAGTCAGTTTTCAGAGGCGATCGCGATCGCACGGAACGCCCTAGAGCAATTTAATATTCATCTACCCAAACAACCCACACCCGCCGATATCGTCCCAGCCCTGCAAGAGGTTGCGGCGCTGCTCAATGGCAGAACTGCCGATGATTTACTCGAACTGCCCGTGATGACAGACGCGGTATCTTTGGCAAGTATGCAGTTGCTATCGAGTATTAACGGAGCCTCTTATCTTTCTGCCCCCTTACTGTTTCCCTTTGTTGTTTTGGCTCAAGTCAAACTATCGATTCAAGTAGGCAATACAGCCCTCTCTGCCCTTGGCTATAGTTTCTACGCTGTTTTATTAAGCGGTATTTTAGAAGACTTGGATGCAGCCTATGAATTTGGTCAGCTAGGATTGAAACTGGCAGAAGAGTTTAAAGTACAAACTGTTCAGGAAAAAGTGAATTTCATCGTCGGTGCCTGTCTTATTCACTGTAAATCCCACTTTCAAAACAGTCTACCTCTATTGACAGAAGCATTCAAAATTGGGCTACAAGTGGGTGATTTTGAATTTACAGGCTACAGTGCCGCCAGTCTTTGTGCATTTACCTATGCTGTTGGCAAAGAATTAACGACGCTGCTGGCAGAAATAGAAATTTACATCGCCACACTCCTGAAGCTAAACATCGTCGCAAGCTCAAACTGTAGTTCTACTATTTTTCAGAGTATTCAGCGATTACAAGCGACTCGGAATCAGGCTGTGCTGACTGCCCAAAAGGATTTGCATCATACCTTAACTATTTCTAATGATTTAACCGGATTACATTATTATTGGGTTTATCGGCTTACGGTTTCCTACTTGCTCAACGAAATGGTTGAGGCAAAACAAGATGCGGCGGCAGCACGCCAAACCTTAGCTGCCGGGGCAAGTCTGATTAGCATACCTATCTTTTACTTCTATGATTCTCTGACGGCATTGGCTGACTTTTCGGAGGTGATAGACAAAGCGACAGTCCTCGATCGCGTCTCCGCAAACCAGACCAAACTGCACCATCGTGCTTACCATGCACCGATGAACTTTCAACATAAATATGACTTGGTGGAGGCAGAAAAACATCGGGCATTGGGAAATAAAGCTGAAGCCATTGAGCTATATGACAAGGCAATTTCTGGAGCCAAAGAAAACCAATTCCTCAACGAAGAAGCCCTAGCCAACGAACTCGCAGCCAAATTCTACCTTGACTGGGGCAAAGAAAAAGTAGCTCAATCCTACATGATTGATGCCTACTACGCATATTCTCGCTGGGGTGCAAAAGCCAAAGTTCAAGACTTAGAAACCCGCTACGGGCAACTCCTCAAACCCATCCTGCAAAAACCCGCCGCCCAATTGACTGCTGGTGAATCCCTCAGTAGCTCTCTCAAAACCCTTGTCTCGGTTCACCATACTGTTTCCACGAGTAGCTCTACCAGCACTATTTCGCAGATGCTGGATATCGCAACTGTACTCAAAGCCGCTCAATCTCTCTACGGCGCAATTCAACTGGATGAATTACTTTCTAGCTTGATGAAAGTAGTAATGGAAAATGCGGGAGCTGACAAAGCTGTACTCATCTTAAACAAAGACGATAACTTAGAAATAGCTGCCCAATGTTTAGCAGATGTTTCCTGTAATTTGCAGACATTTTCGATTGATAATTGCCAAGATTTACCTGTCAACGTTATTTATTACGTCAAGCGCACCAAGGATACGGTTATTTCGACGGACGATCGCACAATTTTTGCCTCTGATTCCTACCTAATTCAACAGCATCCGCCGAGCTTTTTGTGTACGCCAATTCTCAACCAAGGTAAGTCGATCGGTATTTTATACTTAGAAAACTCGGTGACGGCGGGGGCGTTTACAGCCGATCGCATCGAGTTACTAAAACTGCTATGCTCTCAAGCTGCAATCTCTCTAGAAAATGCGCGACTTTACCAAAAATCGCAACAAGCCTTAGAAAATCTCCAACAGGCACAATTGCAACTAATCCAAAGCGAGAAAATGTCGGCACTTGGTAATCTCGTCGCTGGTGTCGCCCACGAAATTAATAATCCTGTCGGTTTCCTCAAAGGCAATTTGAAACCTGCGATGGATGGAATTAAAGATTTGTTCGGGTTGATTGACATCTACCAACAGGAATATCCCGATCGCACTCCGGCGATTTTAGATGAAATAGAGGCGATCGATCTAGATTTTCTGCGCGCAGATTTGCCGAATTTGATTGGTTCGATGACAGAAGGAGTCGATCGCATTTGTAACATCAGCGTTAGTTTGCGGACGTTTTCTCGTGCTGATAGCGATCGCCCTTTGCCTTTTAACATCCACGAAGGCATTGACAGCACTATTTTGATTCTCAAACACCGCCTCAAAGCTGACGATACTCGCCCGCCGATTGAAGTCGTAAAAAATTACGGCAACTTACCTGCTGTTGAATGTTTTGCCGGACAGCTAAATCAGGTGTTCATGAACTTTTTAGCCAATGCCATTGATGCGCTCGAAGACTCTAATTCTGGACGCATTTATCAGGATATTGAAGCAAATCCCAATCGAATTACGATTACCACAACCGTTTCTGAAGATAAAAAATCGATTGTAATTCGGATTAAAGATAACGGGATCGGAATGAGTGAATTAGTGCAGCAGCAAATTTTTGATCGCTTATTTACCACGAAAGCTGTGGGGAAAGGTACAGGGTTGGGGCTGGCGATCGCCCGTCAGATTGTGCTAGAAAAGCATCATGGGGCGATCGAGGTCAATTCTGAACTGGGAAAAGGGACGGAATTTGCGATCGGACTTCCTTGCAACAGTTTATAGCGATCGCGATTTGCGATGGGGATCGAGATTGCGTCTAAATTAACTAAGTTCCTAGCAACATGAACAAAAGACCATCTTTATGCAACAAATTTATTGTTCCAGAAATACGATCTCTTTCCAATTTCTCCAAGTGGTTGCTGGTGGCGCTTCCTCTAGCTGCTATTTACTACGGTGCAGGTAAATTAGGAATTGCGATCGCCTTGCCTATTCCTCCGGGAAATATTACCGCCCTCTGGCCTCCATCCGGTATCGCCTGGGCAGCAAATTGGTGCTTGGGCTATCGATTTTGGCCTGCAATTTTGTTAGCTGATATGTTGACTAATGTTCCCGGATTATACGAGAACAGTCACGATTTAACCAAAGCGATCGCCACGGCTGGTGCGAGCGCGTTTGGTGCTGTATTCGAGGCGATCGGAGGGACTGTGTTACTGCGCCGCTGGATCGGTAACTTCTATCTGTTCGACCGCTCCGAAAATGTTTTTAAATTTATCGTAATTACTTTAGTATGTACTGCGATTAGCGCGTTATTCGGTGTCTGTGTTACTTGCTTGAGCGGCATAGCTGATTGGGCAAGTTTCGGTTACTTTTGGTCTACCTGGTGGATAGGAAATGCAATTGGCGTCATAGTTTTTACTCCCATGCTGTTAACTTGGCGGAATTATTTACAGCACGAAGTAAAACTGCGGCAACTAATAGAAGGATTACTGTTTTTGGGCCTGCTGCTAAGTGCCGGAATAATCGCCTTCTGGCTGGGTTATTCTGTTGAATATTTGTTTATTCCTTGTTTAGTTTGGGGAAACTTTCGATTTGGCTTATTGGGAAGTACAACCGGGGTCACAATTGTCACAATTCTTGCCGTTTTTGGAACCATAAACGGTGTGGGTTCTTTTGTGCGGCCCTCCCTCAACGAATCCTTAATTTTGCTCCAAAGTTTTATGGGTTCTGCTGCGGTGACAACGCTGCTGTTAGGGGCAGTGCTTGCAGAGCGCAAAGCTTCTCAATCGGCCCTCGCTGGAGCCAATCAACAGTTAGAATATCGCGTTGAAGAACGAACTGCTGCTTTGCAGCAAGCAAATTTCCAACTGACGAGCGAGATAGCAGAACGCAAGGAAATAGAAGCAGCAATGCGGCGTTCGGAAGCTGCTTTAAAAGAGCAAACTCAAGAAGTGCAAGCAACTCTGCAAAAGTTAAAAGCAACTCAATCGCAGTTAATTCAAACTGAAAAAATGTCTTCGATCGGTCAATTAGTTGCTGGCGTAGCCCACGAGATTAACAATCCAGTTAATTTTATCCACGGCAATCTTAACTACCTCGATGAATATACTTGTGGATTGTTAGAATTAGTGGAAATTTATCAAGCAAGTAACATCGAGCCATCACCAGATATTCAAGATAAACTTGAGCAACTAGACCTGGAATTTTTAAGCGCTGATATCTCTAAGATACTGCAATCGATGCGGATGGGTACAGAACGAATTAGAGACATCGTACTCTCGCTGCGAAACTTTTCTCGCCTCGATGAATCTGAACTCAAACAAGCAGACATCCATGCAGGAATAGACAGCACTTTGACTATTCTCCAACATCGGCTGAGAGCAACATCCAATCGACCCGAAATTCAGGTGATCAAAAAGTATGAAAAATTGCCCTCAATCCATTGCTGTCCCGGTCAATTAAATCAAGTGTTTATGAATATTATCAGCAATGGAATTGATGCTATAGAAGAGGGCGATCGCCAAAATTGCACGAAAGCCGATCGCACGAAAGCCGGAGAAATTTGCATTACCACAGAAGTTATTGAGGGTGATCGCATAAGCATCCGCGTAGCTGACAATGGAATCGGCATCAGCGAGACTATCCGATCGCGCCTGTTCGACCCATTTTTTACGACAAAACCCGTGGGCAAAGGAACGGGGTTGGGTTTGGCGGTGGCGCATCAAATCATCGTCGAAAAACACGGGGGTGCGATCGAGGTAAATTCGCGATCGGGAGAAGGGACGGAATTTGCGATCGTACTGCCGATCGCCTCATAAATAGTATCCATAAAAACATCATCCAACAGGAAATAGCCCATGAGCAAGTCTAGCATTAAACCAAAAAAAACTCTACCTTTACAATTTGTATTAGTAGTACCCTTCGTACTGCAAATCTTTGCGGCTGTAGGTTTGGTGGGTTATTTATCATTTATAAACGGGCAGAAGGCTGTCAACGATCTAGCAAATCAACTCCAGCGAGAAGTGAGTCTGCGCATCGATCAGCATTTAGATAACTATCTCACTCTTCCCAAACAAATCAATGAACTTAACGCTGATGCTGTCTTGACAGGGAAGCTAAATTTACGAGATTTAAAAGCTTCAACGCGACTTTTTTGGAAACAGGTAAACGTGTTTAAAAGCGTCGGTTTTATTTTCTATGTGCTGCAATCGAATGAATACGGCGATGCTGGATACGATCCTAAAGATGGCGAGCTAGTCATTAGTGATAAATCGGCAAGCACGGGGTGGAAAACCGAAACTTATACAACTGATAGTTTGGGAAACCGAATCGGGATTAAGTTAAGTTCAAATACGTATAAACCGATGGAGGAGGCTTGGTACATCAATGCTGTGAAAGCCAGAAAGCCAGCTTGGAGCGGAATTTATGCTTGGAGCGATCCACCGGGCGTTTTGTCAATATCCGCTTCTTACCCTCTGTACGATCGCCAAAAGCAACTGATAGGAGTTATTGGATCTGACTTAAAACTATCTGAAATTAGCGGTTTTTTGAGAGATTTAAAGGTTAGTCCAACAGGTAAAGTATTTATAATTGAGCGCAATGGAGAATTAGTTGCAAGTTCTAGCGATGCTCAATCTTATCAAATTGTCGGAGAAGACGCTAAACGACTTAAAGCAACTGAAATCGCCGATCCCGCAATCCAAGCCGCTGCAAAATACATCCAAAAACAATTTGGCGGTTTTCAAAACATTAAAGGCACTCAGACTCTCAGCTTTAATTTAGATAATTCTTTTTGGCAAGTGAATCGTCAATTTGTGCAAGTGACTCCTTGGAATGATGGAGATGGCTTAGACTGGTTGATGGTGATGACGATTCCTGAATCTGATTTTATGGAACAGATTAATGCCAATAATCGCACTACTATCCTGCTTTGTTTAGGTGCATTAGTGGCGGCAATTTTACTTGGCGTATTTACCTCCCGCTGGATTACTCGACCGATTTTGCGGTTGAAAGAGGCCAGTGAGGCGATCGCCTCTGGCACCCTAGACCAAACAGTCGAAATCAAAGGAATTAGCGAATTAGAAGCCCTAGCTGGCTCCTTTAACCAAATGGGAGGACAATTACGAACCTCCTTCACAGAACTAGAAACCCGCGTCGAAGAACGCACCGCCGAACTCAGTATTGCCAAAGAAACAGCCGACAGTGCAAATCAAGCTAAAAGTGATTTCCTAGCAAACATGAGCCACGAACTCCGCACGCCGCTCAACGGCATTCTCGGCTACGCTCAGATTTTAGAACGCTCCAAAGTATTACCAGACAAACAACGCCACGGAGTCCAAATTATCCATCAATGCGGCTCCCATTTATTGACACTAATTAATGATATTTTAGACCTCTCGAAAATCGAAGCCCGCAAACTAGAGCTAGCGCCAAAAGCGATTCATTTCCCATCATTTTTGCAAGGCGTAGTCGAAATCTGCCGCGTTCGTTCCGACCAAAAAGGCATCGATTTTATCTATCACCCAGAACTCAATTTGCCCACAGGAATTGAAGCTGACGAAAAACGACTCCGCCAAGTATTACTCAACCTCCTCGGTAACGCAATTAAATTCACAGATTCCGGTAGCGTCACTCTCAAAGTAGAAGTACAGCAGTCTTCTTCAGAGATTCCAATTCCGCGCCTTAAATTCCAAGTTCAAGATACCGGACTCGGCATTTCGTCCGCCGAAACAAATAAAATATTTCAAGCATTTGAACAAGTAGGCGAACAGAAACGTCAGTCTGAAGGCACTGGTTTGGGTTTAGCAATTAGTCAAAGAATTGTGGAATTAATGGGTGGACAAATTCAAGTGGAGAGCGAGATTGGTATCGGTAGCAATTTCTACTTTGAGGTGGCTTTGCCGATCGCACTTGATTGGGCGCAACAAAATTCTGTCAGCAAGGGACGGACGATTATCGGCTATGAAGGAGCGCTGCGGCATATTTTGATTGTGGATGACAGGTGGGAAAATCGATCGGTATTAGCGAACTTGCTCGAACCGATGGGATTTATAATTACTGAAGCCGAAAACGGTAAGGAGGGCTTAAATCAAGCCAGAAAACGACTGCCAGATTTGATGATTACTGACATAGCTATGCCCGTGATGGATGGCTTTGAGATGTTAAGACAGTTGCGCGATGACGCTGATTTAAAGGATTTGCGGGCGATTGTTTCTTCGGCATCTGTCGCGGAGATCGATCGACAAATGAGCGAAGCAGCCGGCGGAAACGATTTTCTAGCAAAACCAGTCGATGCTGTTGAGTTGTTTGCTTTGCTGGCTGTGCATTTGCAACTGACTTGGCAGTATGATGAGTCTGAAGTAGATGCGGTTTTGAGTAACAGTCAACTATCCAGTACAGAGTTAATTGTTCCACCAGCCGCCGATTTGCAACTTTTACTGGAACTTGCACAGGATGGTTTGTTGAAAGAATTAGTAGCAACTGTTGAGAAAATTGGGGCGAAGGATATTCAGTACCAGCCATTTATTCAGCAAATTCAACAGTTGGCAAAGCAATTTCAAACTGAGAAGATAGAGTTATTGATTGAAAAATACCTTACTAATGCCGAAGAGCAAGGATAAGTGGATAATGAAAACAAGTTTGACTGGCTTAATTCTGATTGTTGATGATACGCCGACAAATCTGGATGTGATTTCCGAAGCGCTGAGCGACGCGGGTTATACTGTGGCGATCGCTACCAGCGGCGAGCGCGCTCTAAAACAGCTTGACAGGCGATCGCCCGATCTGATTTTGCTGGATGTAATGATGCCGGGAATTGACGGATTTGAAACCTGTGCGCGCCTCAAATCCAATCCCAAAACTTGCGATATTCCGGTAATTTTTATGACTGCTTTGTCTGATGCAGACAGCAAGATTAAAGGGTTTGAAGTTGGCGCAGTAGACTACATTACCAAACCTTTTCAAGAAAAAGAAGTGCTGGCGCGGGTGAAAACTCATTTGCAGTTGAGTTTTTTGACTCAAAACTTA
The DNA here is from genome assembly GCA_031399265.1 of Cyanobacteria bacterium SOY_34_metabat_3. Lineage (GTDB taxonomy): Bacteria > Cyanobacteriota > Cyanobacteriia > Cyanobacteriales > Microcoleaceae > Microcoleus. The sequence goes on from JANNOR010000157.1 coordinate 11,127, forward strand.
GAACAACAAGTATCTCAAAAAAACGCTCAATTACAAGCTTCGCAAATTCAACTGATCCAAAAGGAAAAAATGTCGGCTTTAGGCAACTTAGTGGCGGGAGTTGCTCACGAAATTAATAACCCGATAGGTTTTATTGGTGGCAATATTCAACCTGCATTAGATTATATCAACGATTTGTTTGGATTGATCGATTTGTACGGGCAAAAGTATCCCCAGCCCGATCCTGAAATTACCGCAGAAATGGAGCAGATAGAGTTGGAATATATCCGGGAAGACTTGCCGAAATTAGTCGGTTCTATCACAGAAGGAGTCAAGCGGATTAAGGACGTAAGTACGAGCTTGCGGACGTTTTCTCGCGGTGATAGCGATCGCCCCGTATCTTGCAATATCCACGATGGTATCGACAGCACTATCATGATTCTGAAACACCGTCTCAAATCCGACGATACTCACCCAGAAATTGAAGTGATTAAGAACTATGGCGATTTACCGGAAGTGGAATGCTACGCCGGACAAATCAATCAGGTATTCATGAATCTACTGAGTAATGCGATCGATGCTTTTGATGAGTCGAATAAAGGCAAGAGTTATGACAAAATTGTCAATCAAGTTATGATTGTAACTGAAGTATCTTCTGATTTACAACAAGTATTTATTTGCATCAAAGATAACGGTGTGGGGATGAGTAAAGGATTACAAGAGCAAATTTTTGAAGATTTTTTTACTACAAAATGTGTGGGTAAGGGGACGGGATTGGGATTGGCTATTGTGCAACAAATTGTGGTGCAAAAACATCACGGAGATATTACAGTTAATTCTGTCCTCGGGGCCGGAACTGAGTTTGTCTTGACTCTCCCAGTTAAACAATAATATCGAAGAAAGAAGAAAGAATAATGAAAAAAATTAATATACCTAGAACCCAAACTTTTTTAAGAAGTCTGGAATCTAAATTGCGATCGCATCAAACAATTGTGATTGTGGTCATCCCATCAAACATAGTATAAAATAGTACATAAGACTCGAAGTTGTGTTGCTAGGCTCGGTATCTGTGGATCTTATTCGAGTGTTATTTTAGAAATAGGAAGGATGACTAATATATGGATGCGATCGCTAATTTAGCAGGTTATCAGATACTAGAGCAGCTTTATGCAGGTTTGAGAACCTTGGTGTATAGGGGTATCCGAGAGCTCGACGGACAATCTGTCGTTATTAAACTGCTACACAACCCCTTTCCCAATTTTAGCGAATTGGTGCAATTTCGCAATCAATATACGATCGCCAAAAATCTCAACCTACCCAGCATCGTCAAACCCCTAAATCTAGAAGCATACGGCAACAGCTACGCCCTAATTATGGAGGATTTTGGGGGAATTTCCCTGTCTGCTTATGTTAAGGGCGATCGACAACAGCCCCCAGACATCGATGAAAACCAACCTAATAAATCTTTACCTTTAACAGAATTTCTTAACTTAGCTTTGCAACTAACAGATATTCTGCACTATCTCTCTCAAAATCGAGTAATTCATAAAGATATCAAACCCGCCAATATCCTGATTAATCCCCATACCAAACAAGTCAAACTAATAGATTTTAGCATCGCTTCTCTGCTACCGAGAGAAACCCAAGAACTCCACAATCCCAACATTCTTGAAGGAACTTTAGCCTATCTCTCCCCAGAACAAACAGGCAGAATGAATCGCGGCATTGATTACCGCAGCGACTTTTATTCCCTGGGTGTCACCTGCTACCAATTATTGACGGGAAAGTTACCGTTTATTTCGCAAGATCCAATGGAATTGGTGCACTGTCATCTCGCTAAGCAGCCAATTCCCGCACATCAAATCAATCCACAAATTCCGCTAGCTTTATCTGAGATTGTCTCTAAACTGATGGAGAAGAATGCGGAAAACCGCTATCAGAGTGCATTAGGGCTGAAACACGATCTAGAGATTTGTCTGGCTCAATTACAAGAAACTGGAGATATTCCAGCGTTTGTTTTGGGGGAAAGCGATATTTGCGATCGCTTTATTATACCCGAAAAACTCTACGGTCGAGAAACCAAAGTCGCTGAATTATTAGCCGCATTCGATCGAGTAGCTGAGACAGGAAAAACGGAGATAGAACCGGAAAATCCATCCAAAATCCCAAATCCAAAATCCCAAATCGAATTGATGCTAGTTGCAGGATTTTCCGGCATAGGAAAAACCGTTGTAGTCAACGAAGTTCACAAACCCATAGTTCGCCAGCGCGGTTATTTCATCAAAGGCAAATACGACCAATTTCAACGCAATATTCCCTTCAGCGCCTTTGTGCAAGCCTTCCGAGATTTGATAGAGCAATTGCTCAGTGAAAGCGACGCTAAACTTCAGGAATGGAAAACCCAAATTCAGAAGGCTGTTGGCGAAAACGGTCAAATTATTGTAGAAGTAATTCCCGAACTAGAACAAATTATTGGCAAACAACAGCCAGTCTCTGAACTTTTGGGAAGTGCTGCCGAAAACCGCTTCAATTTAGTGTTTCAAAAATTCATCTCTGTGTTTGCTACAAAAGAACATCCCTTAGTGATATTTTTGGATGATTTGCAGTGGTCAGATTCAGCATCCCTCAAGCTTTTGCAACTATTAATCGGCGAAAAGGACAGTCAAAATTTGCTGGTAATTGGGGCATATCGGGATAACGAAGTATCCCCGGCTCATCCATTTATGTTGGCGGTAGCAGAGATGGAAAAAGCCCAAGTAACGGTAAATACTATTACCTTGGAGCCGCTGAGTCAAGCCGATATTAACGATTTGATCGCAGATACGCTGATTTGCGATCGCACTTTAGCTCAGCCCTTAACCGAATTAGTTTATCAAAAAACCAAAGGCAATCCCTTTTTTGCGACGCAATTTCTCAAATCGCTACAGGAAGATGGGCTGATTGCGTTTAACCATGAGGGCAACCACAGGGGGATTGCCCCTAGGTCAAACCAGAGTTTTTTAGGGGTAGTGGATGGTGCGTGCCTACCCTCCCTTCCTTGGGGAAGCGGGGGATGGCAGTGTGATATTGCCAAAGTCAGAAGCCTAACTATTACTGATGATGTGGTGGAGTTTATGGCGCTGCAATTGCAGAAATTGCCGCCAGAAACTCAGGATGTGCTGAAGTTGGCTGCGTGCATTGGAGCGCAGTTTGATTTGAATACATTGGCGGTAGTCAGCGAGAAGTCGCCAGAAGAAACTGCTGCGGATTTGTGGAGATCGTTGCAAGAAGGATTCATCTTACCAACAAGTGAAATTTACAAATTTTATCAAGGAAAAGAACATTGGGAAAAAAGCGATGTTTTGCTAACTACCAGCGCTCAATTACCTAACTACAAATTTCTACACGATCGCATTCAACAAGCGGCTTATTTCCTGATTCCAGAAGATCGCAAACAAGCCACTCACCTGAAAATAGGACAACTGTTGCTGCAAGAAATTAGTGAAACTCAACGCCAGGAAAAAATTTTTGATATTGTCGGTCATTTCAACTTTGCCCGCGACTTAATTTCGGATAAAAAAGCACGTTATGAATTAGCTTCACTGAATTTGCAGGCTGGGAAAACTGCAAAAGCTGCGGCAGCATTTGACGCGGCATTGATATTTGTGAATACAGGTATTAGCAGCTTACCAACCGATAGCTGGCAAGAACAATATACTCTGACGCTGGCACTGCACAATTTGGCAGCCGAAGCAGCGTATTTGTGCAGCCAATTTGAACAGGTGGAACAGCTAATTACTGCAATTTTCCAACAATCTAACCAACTGCTCGAAAAAGTTAGTGCTTACGAGATTCAAATTCTATCTTACCTTGCCCAAGGCCGGCCGCAGGATGCCGTTTACACAGCAATTGATGTGCTCGGGCAGTTTGGGATTCGGCTTCCCAAAAACCCGACTCAGCCTCAAGTATTGCTGGGTTTAGCCAAAACTAAGTTGATTCTCGGTAACAAGAAGCCGGAACAGTTGGTGAATCTACCAAATATGACGGATCCTAATAAATTGGCAGCGATACGAATTCTTTCTAGTGCTGCTTCTGCTGCCTATCTTTGTGCTCCGAAGTTGATGCCGCTACTGGTATTTGAGCGAGTTAATTTGTCTGTACGGCACGGCAATACCGCCCTATCAGCTTTTGCCTATGCTTGGTATGGATTGATTCTCTGTGGCATAGTCATGGATATCGAAGCTGGCTATCAATTCGGACAGCTTGCTCTGCAATTACTAGAGCGTTTTAATGCGACGGATTTGAGAGCCAAAACGGTATTTATGACTTATGCGTTTGTCACCCATTGGCGCGATCGCATCACAGACACGATGTCACCTCTGTTAACAGCTTACCAGAGCGGTTTAGAAACGGGAGATTTAGAATACGCTTCTTGGTCAGCTTTAATTCATTCTTACAATCGCTATTACACGGGGCAGAACTTAACGGAAGTAGAAACAGCAATTCGTTCTTTGATCGCTGCGATCGCTCCTTTTAACCAAAAAAACGCCTCGCTCTACCTCAAGATATACCATCAAGCGACTTTAAATCTTCTGGGTAATTCTAACGATCCGAGTTGCTTGTCGGGCGAAAGCTATCAAGTTGCTGAAGATATTCCGGCACAGGTGGCGGCGAACGATCGCACAGGGTTATTTTTTAGTTACGCTTGCCAGCAGCATCTTGATTATTTGTTCGGAAATTATGCCGCATCAGTTGAGAATGCAAACGCTGCTAAACCCTACTTTGATAACTGCGTTGCCTTGCTTCCAACGGTGCTGCACAATTTTTACGATTCTCTGGCGCGACTGGCAATTTACGCGACTGCAACTCCTCCACAGCGCCAACAAATTCTCAAGTCCATTAAGGCGAATCAGAAAAAGTTGAAGAAATGGGGACATCATGCCCCGATGAATTACGAACATAAGTTTCTGTTGGTAGAAGCAGAAAGGTATCGGGTGTTGGGGAAAAGACTAGAAGCGATCGAAATGTACGATCGGGCAATTCAACTCGCTTGCACAAACCAATTCCTCAACGAAGAGGCATTAGCCAACGAACTCGCAGCCAGATTCTACCTCGACTGGGGCAAAGAAAAAGTAGCTCAAACCTATATGCAATCAGCTTACTACTGTTATGCCAGGTGGGGCGCGAAAGCCAAAATCGACGACTTAGAAACCCGCTATCCCCAACTCCTGACTGCCATCTTGCGGCCGCAATTAAATGATTTTGCGATCGACGATACCCGGATGCAAACTGTCGATCGCACCATCCACAAAACTCGTTCTACCAGCAGTAGCATTTCCGAATCTCTTGATTTCGCCGCCATTCTCAAATCCTCGCAAGCCCTATCCAGTGAAATTAAACTAGAGCAATTAGTTTCGACTTTGATGCAAGTAGTGATGGCAAATGCCGGGGCTCAAAAGGCAGCTTTGCTGTTATGGCAAGACGATATTTTGATGGTAGAAGCTCTAGCAAATAATGCTGAAAATATTAGCATACTGTCAGTGCCAGTGTCAAGTTTTGCCGAAATTCCAGCGACATTAATTAACTACGTTAAGCGCAGCTTAAAAACAGTTGTTCTCGACGATGCAACGGCACAAAATAATTTTAGTATTGACCCGTATTTGATGCAGGAACAACCGAAAAGCGTGCTGTGCGCGCCGATTTTAAACCAAGGTAAATTAATCGGGCTGCTGTATCTAGAAAATAAACTAACGATTGGGGCGTTTACGCGCGATCGCACCGAACTCGTTCAACTATTGTGTACCCAAGCAGCAATTTCTATCGAAAATGCTCGCCTTTATCAACAATCTCAGATCCATGCCCAACAGTTGGAGCGAGCGCTGAAAGATTTACAGGATAGCCAAACGGAACTCATCAAAAGTGCTGCCTTCTTGGAAGCGCAGAAAGAATGCTCTTTAGATGGCATCCTGGTGATTGATGCTAATCGGCAAGTGAGTGCTTACAATCAAGGATTTGTCAAGATATGGAACATTCCTCAAGTTCTTCTTGAAGCTAAGGACGATCGTCAACTCTTGGGATTTGTATTGGATCAACTAGAACAACCGCATGAATTTTTGGCAATGGTTGAGTATCTCTATCAAAATCCAGGTGAAGCTAGCTACCATGAAATTATCCTCAAAGATAGACGCATTTTGGAACGGTCTTCTATCACTGTGAAACTACCATCAGGAGAAGAATGTGGCAGAATCTGGTACTTCCGAGATATTAGCGATCGCAAACAAGCTGAAATCAATCTCGAACAAAGCAATTTTCTGCTGCAAAGCGTCCTCGAAACTACCAGCGACATGATTTTCGCTAAAGACAGCCAACACCGCTATCTGTTTGCCAACTCTGCAACGCTTGAGTTCTTAGGTTTGTCCTCGGAATCCGAGATAGTTGGCAAAACGGATTTTGACGTTCTTCCTGTAGAGTATGCCCAGAACATTCGGGAGTGGGACGAGCGAGTTTTGCGATCGGGAGTTGCATCCAAGTTTCAGGAAGATGTAGTGAATGCTGCGGGACAAATCGTAAATTTATATACGACGAAGACTCCCATGCGCGATCGCTCCGGCAACATTACTGGTACGGTGGGAATGACGCGAGATATTAGCGATCGCAAACAAGCTGAAGCCGCCGTGCTCCAAAAATCTCAACAACTCGAACAAACCCTTGATGAATTAAAACAAGCTCAATTGCAAATGGTGCAAAATGAAAAAATGGCAACTTTGGGCAATTTAGTTGCCGGTGTCGCCCACGAAATCAACAATCCAATCGGCTTTATTGCAGGCAGTGTCAACAACATCGAAGAATACATTCAAGACTTATTCGCTCATCTTGAATGCTATCAAAAATATTATCCAGAACCAGTATCACAAGTTAGCGACAATGCAGAAGATATTGACTTAGAATTCCTGCTCGAAGATTTGCCGAAGCTGATTCCATCTATGAAAATAGCCTCGCAGCGCATTCGCGAAATTAGCAACAGCCTCCGCACGTTTTCTAGGGCAGATACCGCCGAAAAAGTTGCTTGCGATATCCATGAAGGCATTAACAGTACGCTGTTGATTTTGAAATACCGCCTCAAAGCTTCGGATAAACGTCCGGTAATTAAAGTAGTTGCAGAATACGGTAAATTGCCGCTTGTCAAGTGCTTTTTGGGACAATTAAATCAAGTATTTATGAATATCATCGCTAATGCGATCGATGCTTTTGATACAGCTAGCGTGGGGAAAACATTTGCGGAAATCGTAGCTCATCCGCAGCTTATTACAATTTGCACCGAAGTTTCGGGCGATGGCGTACCGCCCCGCAAGCTACGGCAAATGGCAGTAATTAGAATTAAAGATAATGGCCCGGGGATGTCTGAGGAAGTGCGATCGCACATTTTTGACCACTTGTTTACCACGAAAGAGGTTGGTAAAGGCACTGGATTGGGACTGGCAATTGCCCGTCAAATTGTGGAAGAAAAACACGGCGGAAAACTGAGTTGTATTTCGGCACCAGAAAGGGGGACGGAGTTTGTAATTGAGATTTTAATCGATTGAGGCGATCGCGCGTTACCTTATTTCCGCTTGTATGCAAACCTAGCAAGTTTTGAAACATTGTTTTAGCTGTTGGGCGAGGACTTCAACGTGGGGTTTTGCCAGCATACTTAAGTGATTTCCGGGTACTCTAATCACTTCTACTTTGTCGTTAGTAAGTTCGCCCCAGCCCAGGGTAAAATCCCGATCGCCCGTGCTTATTTGCGAGGACGATCGCACGAGAGTAATCTTATGATCGTAGCTTTGCGGCGCGTAATTCCGAGTTGCTTTGCTGTTAGCTTGAAACACGGCAAATATCGGTTTAAGAACTTTATTTAGTTTAGTAATTCTAACTGCAAAACTTTCACCCGAAAAGTTATCCGCAGCAGCCAGCAAGCGAAAATAATCTAATAAAAAAGGCCAAACCGATCGCAGCCCTGTTGTCAGCAGAAACTTGCAGCTGTCCCAAAAGGAAATTTGATTTGCCGGAATTGGTGCTAAAGTATCGAGTACGGCGAGCAAAGCCACTGTATCGCCAGCTTTTTGCAACTGTTTAGCCATCTCAAAAGCGACTAAACCTCCAAAAGACCAACCTCCTAAAAAATACGGGCCTTGCGGCTGCACTTCGCGCACGGCGGCGATGTAAAAAACCGCCATTTCTTCAATGCTAGTTAAGGGAGAACATTCTCCGTCAATTCCTCGCGGTTGCAGCGCGTAAAACGGTCGATCGGTTCCTAACTCTGCTGCTAGTTTGTAATAAGGAAAAACTACGCCGAAGATGGGATGCACGCAAAAGAAAGGCGGCTTTTTACCTTGAGAATTAATTGGGACTAACGGCGAATTTTGTAATACTTTTTTTCCTAAATCGAGGCTGTTTGCTAAACTTTCTACTGTCGGATTTAAGAACAAGGAAGACAGGGGCAAATCCTGCTGAAACTGCTGGTTTATGCGATCGATCAGGCGCACCGCTAGCAGCGAATCTCCTCCTAAATCGAAGAAGTTATCGCGAATCCCGACTCGATCGCGATTGAGAATTGCAGCCCAGATTTGGGCGAGGGTTGATTCGGTAGGGCTGCGGGGTTCTGCGAAAGCATCGCCCGATTTTGCTGTCAGATATTCGGGCGAAGATAGGCGGCGGCGGTCGATTTTGCCGTTGGGCGTTAGCGGCAAACAATTGATAATTTGAAAAGCATTCGGTATCATGTATTGCGGCAGTTTTGCTGTTAAAAAATGGCGTAGTTCGAGAGCGCTTGGTGGCATATTATTGGATACAATAAAAGCAATTAGGCGGGAATTTCCCGAGGAGTCGTTGCAGGCGATTGCGGCGGTTTCTCGCACTCCCGGATGCTGTCTCAACACTGCTTCAATTTCGCCCAATTCGATGCGGAAACCCCGCACTTTTACCTGTTCGTCGATGCGGCCTAAAAATTCGATGTTACCGTCGGGTAGGTAGCGAGCTAAATCGCCTGTTTTGTACATTCGCGCTCCATATTTATTGCTAAAAGGATCGGGAATAAAGCGCTGTGGTGTTAAGTGCGATCGGTTGAGGTATCCTCTGGCTACTCCCCAGCCGCTGATGTGCATTTCGCCCGGAATGCCGATCGGCACTGGCTGCAAATGTTTGTCTAAAATATAGATTTGAGCGTGCAGGATCGGACGGCCGATCGAGATTTTCGTGCTGTCAGTAAGTTCGGCAATACTCGACCAAACAGTCGCTTCTGTCGGCCCGTAAGCGTTAAAGAATTGGCGGTTTTTAGCCCAGATTTTTACAATATCCGGCGCGCAAGATTCGCCCGCACAGATGATAGTTTGCAGTGCGGGAAGTTGGGTTTTTGGCAGGAGTTTTAAAACCGCAGGCGGGAGGGTAACGTGGGTAATAGCATTGTGGCGTAAAAAATCGATTAAAGGCTTGCCTGGGAAGCGGAATTCTTGGTTTGCTAAGTAAAGCGTTGCTCCCGATCGCAAAGCCATGACTATTTCAAAAATTGAGGCATCAAAACTGAGGGATGCGAATTGCAAAACGCGGTGATGCGGCTGCAATTTAAAAGTTTTGATTTGAGCTTGTGCTAAATTTGACAGTCCTTTGTGTTCGATTAAAACGCCTTTTGGTTTTCCGGTGGAACCTGAAGTGTAGATGACGTAAGCGAGGTTGTCAGCGGTTACATTGCTAGTTGGATTTTGTTTGCTTTGTCGGGCGATCGCTTCCGAATCGCGCTCGAGGCAAATTACAGTTAAATTTGGGATTTGGCAAACTTTGGGGGTAAAACGCGGTAAGTGCTGCTGAGCGGTTAGCAAGATGGGTGTGCGAGCATCTTTTAACATGAAGTTAAGGCGCTCTTGGGGATAATTTGAATCTAAAGGTAGATAGGCTCCGCCTGCTTTGAGAATGCCTAACAATCCGGCGATCGCCTCTAAAGAGCGATCGATACAAATGCCGACTAAAACTTCGGGTTCGACTCCCATTTGCTGCAAGTACCGGGCGATTTGGTTGGCTTTGGTGTTGAGTTCGCGGTAAGTTAAATGCTGGTTTTCAAAGACTAGCGCGATCGCGTCTGGCGCTCGCTCTACTTGCAGCTCGAATAATTGATGAAAACACAGTTCAATGTTATACCATTTCTCTAAAATTGTGCAACACTCTTCGACCCCCCCTAGCCCCCCCTTGCTAAGGGGGGGAACAAGAATACTGTTATTTCGTTTAAAATTGGTATTACTCGATTCTGGCTCGCCTTCTTGACAATTGGAAGTGATATCTGGTATAATCTTCGATGAATTGCGATTGAATTCTACAAGCAGAATTTCGCGCTCGGCTGCGGTGAGAATTGGCAAGTCAGAAAGCCGCTGTTTGGGATTTGCAACAATGCTTTCTAACAGGTTTTGAAAGTGGTTTAACATTCGGGCGATCGTGCCGCTGTCAAATAAATCGGTACTGTAGGTGAGTTGCCCTTTAATACCAGCAAAATCTTCCCACAAGTTAAACTCTAAATCGAGCTTGGCAGTGCCTGCGTCAAAGTCGATCGCGCTCCAAGTGATTTCGGGCAATTCTAGGGCGGCTGCGGGCGTGTTTTGCAGGCTGAAACTAATTTGAAATAAGGGATTGCGGCTCAAATCGCGATCGGGGTGCAGCGCTTCTACTAGCTTCTCAAAAGGCAAGTCTTGGTGTGCATAAGCTTCGACTGTCACTGCTTTCGCCCGATTCAACACTTCCTGAAAAGTGGGATTTGCCGACAAATCAGCCCGCAAAACTAAAGTATTGACAAAAAATCCAATTAACCCTTCTAATTCGGTGCGGTTGCGGTTGGCGATCGGCGTTCCGATCGCAATATTTTCTTGCCCGGTGTAGCGGTAAAGTAGCGTTTGAAAGGCGGCCAGCAAAGTCACAAACAAAGTCGCGTTTTCTTGCTTGCTTAACAAATTCAACTGTTCGCTCAAAGCTGTTGACAGCGTTAGAATTTGTCGGGCGCCGCGGTAGGTGGGAACGGGTGGCCTCGGGCGATCGGCTGGCAGATTTAAGCAGGCAATTTCGTTTAACTGTTTGCGCCAATAAGCAAGCTGAGTTTCTAATACTTCACCTTGCAACCATTGATGCTGCCATTCTGCAAAGTCGGCGTACTGAATCGGGAGTTCGGGAAGCGGAGACAACTGGTTTTTGGCGAAAGCTTTGTAAAGCGATGTTAGTTCGCGAATTAAAATGGCGATCGACCAACCGTCAGCAATAATATGATGAAAATTAATCAGCAGCACGTATTCTGTGGCGCTCAATTGCAGCAGTTGTACCCTCAACAGCGGCTTTTTTGCTAAATCGAACGGTAGCTGCGATTCGGCAATTGCCCGCTGCTTGACGGCGATTTCTTGCTGGGTTTGCGGAATATTTTGCAAGTCTATTTTGGGAATAGATACAGTTAATTCCGAGGCAATGATTTGCGATATTTCCCCTTCTATTACTGCAAAAGTTGTGCGCAGAATTTCGTGGCGGCGGACTATTTCGTTGAATGCTTGTTCGAGGGCGATCGAGTTGAGGGAACCCGTTAAGCGGAGGGCGGTTGAGACATTGTAGAAAGGATTTCCGGGCGCAAGGCGATCGAGAAACCACAGCCGCTGCTGGGCAAAAGATGCGGGAAAGATAAAGACTTCTGTTTCGCGATTAAATAGTTCATCTGCCTTCATAAATTCCCTCATCAATCTGTCTACAGCAAGAATCAGGTATCGCGCTTACTTCTCTTTACTTTCTCTGTTCAGCGAAGACAACTTCACGCGGCGATTCTCGCGAGAAACTGGTACTAAAGCTGGAGATTTCATATTAGCATTGTTCTCTTTTAAACGATCGACAATCTCAGACAATTCTGCAATAGTCGGCGCTTCAAAGATGCTGCGCAAAGGCAACTCAACCCCGCAAGTATCGCGCACTCTAGAAACAAGCTGAGTTGCTAACAGCGAATGCCCGCCCAATTCAAAGAAATTGTCGCGAATTCCTGCCCGCTTTATCCCCAAAACTTCTATCCAAATTTTCGCTAAAACTTCCTGAGTTGCAGTTTGCGGTGCGGCATAACTTCCAGCCGATTCTAACTTAATCGGTTCCGGTGCGGGCAAGGCGCGCCGATCGACCTTTCCATTCGGCGTCACAGGCAGCGATGAGAGCACCGCAAAAGCCGCAGGAACCATATATTCCGGCAGTTTGGCTGCTAGGTAAGCTTGCAGTTGCGGCACCAATTTGCGCGCCGCTTTCGCTTGGAGCGGATTGTTAGCATAGGAGTGCCACGGGCGCGGGTGAGAAACTGTTTCTTCTGTTATAAAACTTCTCGCTTCTGGGCGCAAAAACACGACATCGTAGCAGCCTTGACTGCTAGAATTAGACCAACTAATATTAACAGTATACGGTACATCCAAACCATACCATATTTCCGGTTCTATTCCTAAATTTAGAAGTTCTTCTAAAGCTTTTTGCAACTGAAATGCTGTTTTAAATCGACTCGAATCGGACAACCATTCTGCCGCCTGAACCGCTGCCACAACTCGCGCGTTTGGCACGTTAGAAATCCCCAAAATATCCGGTTGATTTTTAACTAAAATCTGGCGCACTTTTGCCACCGTCAAATCTTCCTTGCCAGCATCCCAGTTCAACCATATCTCTTTTTCCTCTCTTCTTCCCCCCCTTAGCAAGGGGGGGACTGAGGGGGGGTTCTCGGAATCGATTTCACCCGCCAGATGCAGAATTGCATTGTAACGAAACTGAGTTAATTCATTGTAAAATTCGCCCCTAATTAGTTGAATTTCTACGCTGTATATTTGCGGAAATCGGTGCTTTAATGCTTTAAAAAACTCTGGATCGATGACTAATTCTGTTTCTTGAAAAATCTGCATTTGCACCCGCTGCCGCAACTGTTCGATAGTCGCAGCCGGAGGCGAGCGATACAGTTCCACCGCCGCATTAAAAGCTGTGAGTAAAGGCAAACTCCGCACGTCGCCGATGAAAATAAATCCGCCCGGAACCGCTGCTTTTACAGCACCTTCCAGCACCTGCAAAAGATAGTCTATGCTGGGAAAATACTGCACTACAGAATTGATAATTACCGCATCAAATGCTGCTGTTTCTATGCCCTCAAAATCCGCCGCCATTTTTTGCAGCAGCGTTACATTTGCGAGAGATCGATCGCCCTTATGCTGCTGGATGCTCGCGATCGACTGCGGCGAAAAGTCCGTAGCGCAATACTGCGTGCAGTGCGGGGCAATTTGGAACAGCAGCAAACCCGTACCGCAGCCGATTTCTAATACTCGATCCGGTTGCAATTTCAAGATTTCGGCGGCTTGATTGTTCGCCCACTGGCGCATTTGTTCCGGGGCGATCGCCTCCCCGGTATAGCTGCTATTCCAGCCCGCGATATTGAAGGTTGGATCGGGGGCGATCCTCTTCGTTGGCGTAGCCCCCGTAGGGGCGGGCTTCGCTAACGCACTTTGCTGGTAAGTTTCAGCGTACAGCATTTGCCACTGCAAAATCTGCTCCGCCTGCAATTGTTCTATCTCTGTTTCTCCCGCAATATTCGATTCAGGATGCTGGACAATATAAGCAACTAAATATTTGTCTTTATCCCCATTTGGGCAAGCCGTGACTACAGTTTGCTGCACCGCTGGATGCTGAGCCAATGCTGATTCAATTTCTCCTAATTCGATGCGAAAACCACGAATTTTAACTTGTTCGTCGAGACGCCCTAAAAACTCCAAATTGCC
>JANNOR010000163.1:0-26031 GCA_031399265.1 Cyanobacteria bacterium SOY_34_metabat_3
GGGGCAATTCATGAATTGCCAGTAGGGGCAATTCATGAATTGCCCCTACTAAATTTCGGAGGCAAATCATAGTAAGGAATGCAATTCCTTCTTTCTGAGATTTCAATCGCCGATCGCCCTAATCAATCTTGAAATATCATAATACTGCCCGAATAGCAAGCCACCCAAACCTGATTCGTTTCTGAATCGTAAGTAATGCCGATCGGGCTGGCGTTCACATTCACCGTTTTCAGCACCTTCAGATCGCTCGATCGCACCTTGCTTACAGTATTAGAGCCATAATTAACTACATAAATCAATTTACCATCATCAGAAATTGTCATGCTGCGAGGTTGTCTTCCCGTCGAAATCCTGTCCACAACCTCACCACTTTTCAAGTCAATTTTTGCGACATTCCCTTCACCGTTCAAAGTCGCATAAAGATACTCGCCATTAGGATCTATTACCAAATGACGCGGTGCATTGCCAATATTTCGCAGCCATTCTACCGAAAAATCTATCAAATTGACTTTAGCAATATCTGAAGAACCCATGACAGCAACGTAGGCACTTTTTGAGTTGGGAGTTACCACAATCCCGCGAGGATACGCACCCAGTTTTACCCGCTCGATTTCGCGGTTTTTATTGATATCAACTACGCTCAAATCCCAACTGCACCAATTGGTAGCGAGGGCGAAACGATTGTCAGGCGAAACAGCATTGAATTTGGGAACTGCACCCACAGGAATTACGTTTTCTATTTTCAAAGTTTCGGTATTGATGCGGTACATGAAACTCTGGTCGTGTTTTGCCGCTGGAGAACACCGATCGCTTCCTGGATTATCAAACCCCGAACCGTACATTTGATAGTTCGACACATAGGCATATTTACCATCTGTTGAAAAGGCGGCTTCTACGGGAGAACCTTTATAATTACCTTTGAATTTAGAAAAGCCAAATTTTGACAAGTTTACTGTATCGGGAATAGTCTTAACTAATTTAAATTTCCGATCGTAAACTGTGATTGTATGGTTATACATCATGTTTTGAGCGAAAAACAAACCTGCTCCCGAATGAACGATTGATTTAGGCGATATCTTACCGTAAATTGTTTTGATCAAGGTCATTTTGCCTTGAGTGCTTTCCGATATTTTGGGTACTAATTTAGTTTCTTTACTTTCGGAATTTTTTGCAGGAGTTTCGGTCTTAAATGGTGGTAAAGATGGCTCTTGAAAAAAAGGTTGTTTGGGCTGATTTTTAATTGTATCTTCGAGTTGGCTGGTGTTTTCTCTAGGGCTAGGAGATGGTGAAGATTCAGCTAAATCCTCTGATGTTTTGCTGGCAGATTCATTGCCTGCGATCGCACTTTCTGGCTTAACCTTTAAAGCTGACAGGGTTTTACGACCGACAATTCCGTCAACTTTCAGGTTGTTTTCTGTTTGGAACTTTTTCACAGCAGCCTGGGTGAAAGCACCGTAAAATCCTGTGGGCTGGCGGCGAAAATAGCCTGCGTCTTTCAGAGTTTTCTGGATCTCGGCAACTTCCGGGCCTGAGTCGCCTTTTTTGATGGCTGCTAGGGCAGGGTTGACTAAGTTGGAAATTGTGAGAACGATCGTCAAGAAGAGTAAAGGAGTCGATGCTAAATTTAGGTGCGTTTTCGAGTTTGTCGATCGAGTTTCAGTCGCAGGCGTTTCCCAAGTTTCAGCTAAATGCAGGTATGCCAGTCCGTCCATAGTTTTCACCGAGTATTTTTGGTGCTATGATACACCAGCTAACATTGATTAAAGATAGAATCTTATTATAATCAAACTTAGGGTGAAATCTCCGAGCAGTTTTTAATGGTGCAAGCAAGTAGGAGCGATCGACAATGTTGAGTTGGGAACAAACAACCGCAGAATCAATGGCCACAGAATCCCGCCAGACAGTGGTGTGGGATGGTGACGGCGGACTTTGCCAGCGGGCTTGGGTAGAAATCGATTTAGCAGCTTTAAGTCACAATGTAAAACAGCTTAAAAATCTCTTATCTCCCCAAACAGAACTGATGACAGTTGTGAAAGCCGATGCTTACGGGCACGGTGCTGTCGCAGTCAGTCAAACCGCTTTGTCAGCAGGTGCTAGTTGGCTGGGTGTGGCGACAATTCCCGAGGGAATTGAATTGCGAGAAGCTGGGATAGAAGCGCCGATTTTGCTGTTGGGGGCAAGTCATACAGCTCAACAGGTAAAGGCGATCGCCCAATGGCACTTGCAGCCCACTATTTGTACTGCCAAACAAGCCCTAATTTTTTCCGAAGTTCTCGTGGGTATAAATCAATATTTGCCCGTTCACGCTAAGTTAGATACGGGAATGTCTCGCTTGGGTGCGCCCTGGCAGGAAGCAACAGAATTTGTGCAATTAGTCAAGGGATTGCCAAATTTAAAATTAGCCAGCATTTATTCTCACTTGGCGACAGCCGATAGTCCCGACACCGCAGTTATGAAAGAGCAGCACCAGCGGTTTCAAAGGGCGATCGCCCAAATCAAAACATCAGGAATTAACCCGGCTAGCTTGCACTTGGCAAACTCTGCTGCCGCCCTCGCCGACCCAGATTTGCACTACGATTTAGTGCGAGTCGGTTTAGCTACCTACGGTCTTTATCCAGCTCCTCATTTGCAAAATGTTGTGGATTTGCAGCCTGCAATGCAGGTAAAAGCTAGGGTGACGCAGGTCAAAACAATTGAAGCAGGAACAGGCGTTAGTTATGGCTATCAATTTATCGCTTCCAGACAAACGAGAATTGCAGTAGTTGGCATTGGTTATGCGGACGGGATTCCGCGCAATCTTTCTAATAAAATGCAGGTTTTAATTAGGGGTAAATTCGTGCCACAAGTCGGAGCAGTGACAATGGATCAATTAATGTTGGATGTTACCGATATTCCCGATTTAGAAGTGGGCGAAGTGGTGACGCTATTGGGAAAAGATGGAAAAAATCAAATTACTGCTGACGATTGGGCTGCGACTTTGAAAACTATTTCGTGGGAAATTCTCTGCGGTTTCAAACACCGATTACCTCGGGTTGCAGTAAACTATTAACAGTAGTTCGGCTCTTGTTGAAACAAGAGCCTCATAGCTAAAGTCGGTTAAAACTGAGATATTGCACCATTTTTAATAGACCTGTAGGGGCGGGTTCGCCAACAGCCTTAAAACTTGCAAACAGGTTCTATAAACCCGCCCGCCCCACTCAGTTTAAACTGAGTCAAGAGTTTGAAGGATAAAATAATCGACTTTAGTCCTCTAAAAGAGGACTTTCGCTATGAGACAGGGGTTTTCAACCCCTCTCGGACTCTCGGAATTATCGAGAAAAATAAGACTGCAATTCCCAATTCCCAATTCCCAATTCCCAATTCCCAATTCCCAATTCCCCATTCTCCATTTCCAATTCCCAATTAATATGACACCCACTAGCACATTTCTACCAATAGCCCAAACCTTGTATTCTCAGCTAGATACAGAAAGAGTTCAAGCTTTCCAAGTAGCCCAAGAATTCTCTAAAAAATTAGTAGAATTGGGGTTTCAAATTGTACCTCAAGTCTTGTGGGCAATCGGCATTTTGTTAATTACGCGATTTGCGATCGACCTTGCGGGCCGCGTGACTCGCCGAGCTCTGAGTCGCACGGAACCCACGCTGCGAAAATTCTTAGTTCAAGCTGCTGAAATTGCGATTTTGGTAGTCGGCGTAGTCGCGGCTTTGAGTAAGTTGGGCATTCAAACTACTAGCGTGGTTGCGGTGGTGGGGGCTGCGAGTTTGGCGATTGGTTTGGCGTGGCAAAATACTCTGTCGCACTTTGCTGCTGGGGTGATGTTGATTAGTTTGCGGCCTTTTGAAGTCGGAGATGCGATCGAAGGTGGGGATGTAAAAGGAGTCGTTGACAGTATCGGGATTTTCTCAACTACCGTGGTGACAGACGATCATGTAAAAATTATTGTGCCGAACAATCAGTTGTTTAACGGTACACTGAAAAATACCACGGCAATGGGAACGAGACGGGTAGACTTAAAAATTGATATTGGCGATCGGCCGATCCGTCCAACTATGGCTGAGTTATTGCAAATTGTCGAATCTCACCCCCTAGTTTTGGACAATCCAGTGCCGACTTGTTTGGTGGCTGAGATTACCCCAGATTCAACTATTTTATCTCTCCGCCCTTGGTGCGCGTCTGTAGCCTACGAACAAGTGCGATCGCAAATTCAACAACTCGTCAAAGAAGCAATGGAAGCCCAAAAAAATCCTGAATTCTAAATCTAAATTTTAACTCTAAAATCTCAAATCAAACTTACGCGCTAATGCTATATGTAGGGTTCCCACTCCGCACCTTAAGCCCGTAAATAGTGCTATCAAATCTAAAATCGTTCCTAGGTATTTCCCATGAGCAAGTGGTATCCCCAGCAAATTTTGCAAGAACCGGGCGTCAGGATTTCCCCAACCGAAAAACAAACAATTCTCGCAAAATTTCCGCCTCCCGACGAAAACGGTAAAATCTATGCAGACGGGATTTTTGAAGGCGGCGGCGTGCGCGGAGTTGCGTTTTTAGGAGCACTCAGGTGCTGCAATGATTTGGGCATCCGCTGGCGAAAACTGGCGGGTACTTCTGCTGGTGCAATTACTGCCGCAGTATTAGCTACAGACTTGTCAATCGATGACTTAGAAGATTTGTTAGGACAGCTCGATTACGGCATATTTTTGAGCAAAAAGAACAGTCCTTTAATTATCAATGGCGACCCCGCAGACGATTTGCAATCTCCGGTTTGGACGCTACTTTTTCTAACAATTAGTCGTCAGATGGGAGAATATTCTTCGCTGCCTTTCCGGCAGTGGTTGGAAGCAACCCTCGCCCAAGGTCATTTGCAAACTTTTGCCGATGTCAAAAAGGTAAAAGACCGCGAATTAAAAGTAGTAATATCCAACCTAACTCGCGGTGAAATGTTGGTAATTCCAGACGATTTGCATCGGCGCGACTCGGCGGATTCAGATGCTTTGTACCAGCAGTTGCGGCTCAACAGCGCTGAAGATTTTAGCGTAGCTGAAGCGGTGCGGTTGTCGATGAGTATTCCGCTGTTTTTTGAACCGGGAAAACTGGGGAATGACTTAATTGTCGATGGGGGAATTCTGAGCAATTTTCCGCTGTGGATTTATGACAGACAATCCGGTTCGACTCCCGTTGCACCTCGCTGGTTTACCTTTGGGTTTCGATTAATTGATACTGGAATTGAGAATAAAGTTAACATTAACAGTCCGGTATCGATGCTGGCAGCGATGTTCACGACGATGATGAAAGCAAGGGATAGGTATCACCAGCGGGAGATGGATCGAGGCAGGGTGATTAATATTGATGTGACTGAAGCTGGGGTGACGGCGACGGATTTTAATCTTGATGCCGATCGCAAGGCTAAGCTGTATCGGTTGGGATATTTGTATACTAAGAGATTTTTTCTCAGTTCCAACTTTAGCTGGGAAAAGCACTTGAAGGCTAGGGGTTTTGGGGAATAGGCAGAGGTTTACGGGCATGGGGCATGGGGAATAGTTTCTTTTTTTCCTTCTTCCTAACATCTGGGACATCCGCAACTGAATTCGTTGCCGAACTTCCTTCTTTTTTCTAGACAAGGTAAGGGATTGAAAGTTTTTTGAGTTTAGGGGTTGCCAACGTCTGGATGTGTGTGCTATGCTTAGTTGCTGTCATCTGGAGAGGTGGCTGAGTGGTCGAAAGCGGCAGATTGCTAATCTGTTAAGGGTGTTATCATCCTTCGGGGGTTCGAATCCCCCCCTCTCCGTTTTATTTAATCTATTGTCTCGGAGTCCTCCGTTATCAATAGTTTGGGCGTAGGGAAACGGCACTGCCGTGTCCTCCGTCATCGATAGTTTTGGGGTAGGGAAACGGCAATGCCCATTGGTGTCAACTTAAGGACAATAAGCGGGGTGCGAGCGACTTAAAATGCCGATCGCCCTAACCTTTACTACGCCAAATTAAGCAGACATCAAACCCGCAAGACTTGGGGTTACAATAGCGTTCAAGTATGAAAGCGAGTCGAGTCGTTATCGAATTTTATGAGCCGAAAAAGCCCAGCTCGTTCAGGTAATCCAGACCTGCGTCGAGGTATGCAAGTACCCGGCCCACCGATAGAAGAAATAGAAGCCAAGTTGTTGTACTGGCTGACTCCTCTTAGCTTTAAGCCGTTACGCTTAACTCCAGGAGGGCCAAAATTGCGCGCTCGATTATTGACATTACCGGTGATGATGGCAGTAGTGCTGAGTTTGGTCTACCGTAGGATTTCTGGATTAAGTGAAGTAGTGCGGGTATTAGAGTCAGAAGGATTGCTATGGGTAGAGTCATTCAAAGTAAGTAAACAAGCCTTATCTAAACGACTTGCTTGTCTACCCACAGAATTGTTTGGACAAATATTTGAGCTGGTGATGATAAAAATTCAATCCCCAGCCGATAAATTGCCGATGCCAATTGGTTGGGAATCAGTATATCAAAGTTTTAGTGCCCTATGGATTGCCGATGGTTCAACTCTCGAAGCTTTGAGAAAAAAACTCAAAGCTACTGAAGACTCAACCAAGGGATTAGGGGGTAGAATGATGATGATAGTAGAGGCATTTCATCACCAGCCCGTGGCCACTTGGTACACAAAAAATAGTACAGTTCACGCTCAGACATGGACTGAAGAACTGTTAGAAAGACTACCTGTTAAAGGTCTACTAATTTTTGACTTAGGATTTTTTAATTTTACATGGTTTGATGCTTTTACTGATGCCGACAAGTTTTTCATAACCAGGATGAGAAAGAAAACTGGTCAGAAAGTTATGACAACCTTATCGAGTGGAACTTTCTATAAAGATGAGATCATAAAAATGGGAAAGTACCGCTCGAATCCCTGTAACCATGAGGTTTGCTTAGTATCTGTGCTATGGGGAAAAACTTGGTATTACTATCTGACCAACGTGAAAGACCCACAAATTTTATCGGCCGGGCAAGTATGTGAATTATACCGTCGCCGTTGGAAAGTAGAAGAGGCATTTTTACTGACAAAACGTTTACTTGGATTGTCTTATTTGTGGGTGGGTGGAAGTAATGGAGTAGACATTCAAATTTATGCGACTTGGATATTTTATGCCTGTCTTAACGATTTATGTTCATCAGTAGCTATTGAACTAGGTCAACCCAAGGAACGGATTTCAGTAGAGATGGTTTTTCGTGGACTATATCACTTTTCCCGCTCTGTATTGCGGGGTGAGAGTATAGATGTAGTTAGCTATTTAGTTAAGAATTATAAGATGTTGGGTTTGATTAAACAAGAGCGTAAGCGACATAGAGAGAATGCCGCTTACTATCAGGAAATCTGGGGGTCAACTGCTTAAGTTGACACCAATGGGCACTGCCGTGTCCCTACAATCGATCGCGGTAGGGAAACGGCACTGCCGTCTCCTCCGTCATCGATAGTTTTGGCGTAGGGAAACGGCACTGCCGTCTCCTCCGTTATCTTCAAAAAAAAGCGCCTGAGTTCTCCCAGACGCCTAGCATAAAATCAACAAATTGTCAACCCTAACCTAACCGTTCAAAGCCTCAGCACCGCCGCAAACTTCCAGGATTTCCTGAGTAATTGCCGCTTGCCGCGCCTTGTTATAAGTCAGCGTCAAACTACCGATCAAATCGCTAGCATTCTCACTAGCATTATTCATCGCCGTCATCCGCGCGGCCAACTCGCTAGCAGCAGATTCTTGCAAAGCCCGCAGTAATTGGTTGTTCAAATACAAAGGCAAAAGTGCCTCCAGAATTTGCGCCGGATCTTGCTCAAAAATCATGTCGCGCGGCAAACTCTTCGTAGGTGAAGCAACTTTCTCCCGCGATACTTGAAACTGTCCGCCTTGGGAAGTTAAGCGGAAGATTTCATCATCGGGAGTTTCCAAACCTTGCGGATCGAGGGGTAGCAAGGTTTGAATCACCGGACGCGAACTAATTAACGACACGAACTTGGTGTAAACTAACTCAATTCTGTCCACAGTTCCTGACAGGAACAAAGAAAGCAATTCGTCCGCAATCATTGCTGCTTCCGGTGCTGTTGGAATTTGTTCCAAGTTAGTGTAAGTCGCATCAATCGGTTGTTCGCGGCGCTGGAAATACTGAGTAGCTTTGCGTCCCACCAAAATAAATTTGTACTCTACGCCTTCGGCTTTCAGTTCCTTAGCGCGATTTTCGGCGTATCTGATGATGTTGCCGTTGTAACCGCCGCACAAACCCCGATCGCCCGAAACGACCAAAAGTCCCACATTTCTGACTTCGCGCTTCTTCAAAAGCGGCAAATCCAGGTTTTCAAACTGCAAGCGTTCCGCCAAACCGTACAATACTTCTGCGAGTCGATCGGCAAAAGGCCGAGTTGCAGTCACCTGTTCTTGAGCGCGGCGCACCTTTGCAGCAGCCACTAAACGCATTGCTTCTGTAATCTTTTTAGTGTTCTTGACCGACTTAATACGATCGCGAATAGTTTTCAGATTTGCCATAAATTTCTCCTTACATCCTTGCCCGCATCTTCTTAATCAAAACCGCAGATATAGCAATCCTAAATTATTTGCATAATTCTTGTAGGGGCAATCCCCCCGTGGTTGCCCAATCCTTCGGAGGGCGGGCACTCTTGGCACCGCCCCTACAGATCTGCATGAATGATTTAGGATCGCTATATAAACAGATAAACGCAGATGAACCTCAGATTATCTGCGTTTATCCGCGTTCATCTGCGGTTGAAAATTCCTACTTAATCTACGCAGAAACTAGGAAACTTTGCTTGAATTCAGTGATTCCTTCTTTCAGCAAGTTCTCAGCTTCCTCAGTCAAGGCCTTAGCACCACCTTGAACGATTTCACCGTACTTCGGCTTGCTAGTCCGCAAATAATCGCGTAAACCAACAGTAAACTTGCTGACCTTATCTACCGGAATGTCATCCATGTAGCCGTTAATCCCAGCATAGATAATAGCTACTTGTTCGTTCATCGGCAGAGGAGAACTTTGTCCTTGCTTCAGGAGTTCGCGCAACCGTTGACCGCGGGCCAATTGGTTTTGAGTAGACTTATCCAAGTCCGAAGCAAACTGAGAGAATGCTGCCAATTCTTCAAACTGTGCCAATTCCAATTTCACCTTACCGGCTACTTTTTTCATCGCCTTAGTTTGAGCAGCAGAACCTACCCGCGATACCGAAATACCGGGGTTTACTGCTGGACGCAAACCAGCGTTGAACAAGTCAGAAGACAAGAAGATTTGACCATCGGTAATCGAAATTACGTTGGTAGGAATGTAAGCAGAAACGTCACCAGCTTGGGTTTCGATAATTGGCAAAGCTGTCATGCTGCCTTCGCCCAAATCGTCGCTCAATTTAGCAGCGCGTTCTAGCAAGCGAGAGTGCAGATAGAACACGTCTCCTGGGTATGCTTCCCGACCCGGAGGACGACGTAGCAACAGGGACATTTGACGGTAAGCTTGCGCTTGTTTGGAAAGGTCATCATAAATCACCAAAGTGTGCTTGCCTTTGTACATGAAATACTCGGCTAAGCTAGCACCTGTGTAGGGAGCCAAATATTGCAGTGTTGCAGGGTCACTGGCGTTGGCTGCTACAACGATCGTGTAGTCCATTGCGCCCTTTTCTTGCAGGACGTTAACAATGTTAGCTACTGTAGAAGCTTTTTGTCCGATCGCCACGTAAACGCAAATCACGTTTTCCGATTTTTGGTTGATAATCGTGTCGATCGCGATCGCAGTCTTACCAGTTTGTCTGTCACCAATAATCAGTTCGCGTTGTCCTCTACCAACTGGAATCATCGCATCAATAGCGGTAATTCCTGTTTGCATAGGTTCGTAAACAGAACGGCGAGAAACAATCCCCGGTGCCGGAGATTCAATCAAGCGAGACTCAGTAGTTTTAATTTCTCCTTTGCCGTCGATCGGACGAGCCAAAGCATCAACTACCCGTCCCAACATGGCTTCACCCACGGGGACTTCAGCAATTCTGCCAGTAGCAATAACTGCCGAACCTTCTTGAATTCCCAAACCTTGGCCCATCAGCACTGCGCCGACGTTATCTTCTTCCAAGTTCAGTGCAATACCAATGGTGCCATCGGCAAATTCTAGCAATTCACCGGACATCGCTTTATCCAAGCCATAAATCCGGGCAATACCGTCGCCTACTTGCAAAACAGTACCGACATTAGATGTTTTAACATCTTGGTCGTACTGTTCAATTTGCTGGCGAATAATGTTACTAATTTCGTCGGGTCTGATTGCTGCCATGTCAGTTGTTATGTGTCAGTTGTCAGTTGTTAATTGTCAGTCGATATTTCCGGTCAGAAAGCTTTGGGATTTGGCACTAAAAGTATGGATTAACAAATCAGTAATAGAAATAAATTTATTTCTCATTCCTGTTTTATTTCTTCCTTCTTCCTTCTTCCTTCTTCCTTCTTCCTTCCTCTATCAAGAAGCCAAGCGAATTCCCAGACGGCGCAATTGTCCTCGCAGGCTGGCATCAATCACTTGAGAGCCTACTTTAATCACGACACCGCCGATTAAATCTGCGTCAATTTTGGTTTCAATTTCCACTTGGCGCGCGCTCGTCATCGCCTGCACTTTTTCGCGAACAGTTTCCTTTTGGGCATCTGAAAGCGGTACAGCCGAGGTCACTTCAGCCAATACAGTTTGGTTGAGTGCTCGGAGTTGGGTCAAGTATTGTTTACCAATTCCTTCTAAAAAAAGAATCCTTCCTTTGTCTATTAATAGGCTCAGAAAGCTTCGCATCAAGGGGTTCATTTCTTCCCCTGCGATTTGCTTAAGCACAGCTTTTTTAGCATCTGGCTTAATCAAAGGATTTCCTAAAAATTGACGCAGATCCTCCGAACTTTCTAGCAGACCCAGTAAGGAACGAATATCATTGCCAAACTGCTCTGAAAGATTGTTAGACTTAGCCAGTGACATCAAAGCAGATGCGTAAGGCTGTAAAACTTGTGTGTTGACTTTACTCACGTTTTAGCCTCCCACTAAGGCAATGCTGCGATCGATTAATTGGTTTTGAGCGTTGTCATCCAAGCTGGTTTTTAGCTGGCTTTCCACCCTTTCTAATGCCAGAGATACAACAGCCGATCTCAGTTGGGCGATCGCTCTTTCCTGCTCCGCTTCCAACTCTTGACCTGCTGTTGCTTTCATGCGTTCAACGTCCTGCGCCGCTTGAGCCAGAATTGCTTCTTTAGCTTTCTTTGCGGTTTCTTCAGCAGCGGTACGAATTCGTTCCGCTTCTGCTTGTGCTTGAGTCAATTTTTGCTGTTGCTCTGCGAGAGCTGCTGCTGCATCTTTTTGGCGTTTTTCTGCTTCTAGAATCGCCGCCTCGATGCCCGATCGCCTTTCAGTTAGGATTTTTCCTAAAAAGCCGCGCCCGAAATAAAACAGCACTGCAATAATAATGACCAGGTTAATCAGGTTGGTTTCTAAAACATCAAAGTTGAAACCGAAACCACCTTCCCGGCTAGCTTCTGTGGCTAGCAATAAAACAGTCCCCATGATACTCTTCCATAATTGCGGGTGCAGATTGGGTGAACCGATTTTAGATTTAAGATTGCATCAAAAACCTAAAACTCTTCGGTTTCGCTATTTGACCAGCGACGGGCCTAATAGCTTTTCGAGAATTTGACGGCTGAGGGAATCTACTTGTTGTTCCAGCGAGCGCATTGCTTCTTGCTTTTGCTGCTCTATTTCTTGCCCTGCCTTTTCTCGCGCCACTTGAGCTTCTTTTTGAGCCTCAGCTACTTTTGCTGACGCGATTTTTTGGGCATCAGCTTGAGCCGCAGCAATTACTGATTGAGACTGTTTGCGAGTTTCTCCCAGTTTTTGTTCGTACTGCTGCGCTAGTTGCTGAGCTTTTGCCAAGCGTTCTTGCGCGGAGACTTGAGTGGTGCGAATGTAATCGGCGCGATCGTCGATCGACTTGCTGAGCGGCTTGTAAAAAATTACATTCAGGACTGCGACTAGAATCAAAAACTGCACCGCCATCAGAGGCAGCGTAGCATCTAAATCGAACAGTCCGCCTTCTTTTGCAGCTTCTTCAACTGCTAGTAATACTGTCCAGTGCATCATGATTTTTTGACGGCTTCTATCTAGTCCGCTTAATCGAATTTAGACTTGAGATTTTGGATTAGAATCGCCAAAACCTCAAATCTAAAATTTCAAATTATTATGCGAAGGGGTTGGCAAACAATAGCACTAGGGCTACGACCAAGCCATAAATTGTCAGCGCTTCCATAAACGCCAAACTCAACAGCAATGTGCCGCGAATTTTACCTTCTGCTTCAGGCTGACGAGCAATACCTTCTACAGCCTGACCTGCTGCATTTCCTTGACCGATACCAGGGCCGATAGCGGCTAAACCTACTGCCAAAGCAGCGGCGATTACGGAAGCGGCAGCAACGATTGGATCCATGATGATTTCCTTATGTAATGTACAAAATTGAGAGCAGAAATTCTACAGAATTGTCCGATTTTACGGCAAAAGTTTTGAGGCATAAAATTTGATTTTTCCTCCTCTATTCTTCGCCGCTCGATCGTTACTTAATCGTGGTGTTCTTCGCCGTGACCGCCTTCTAGAGCTTCACCAATATAGGCTGCGGCTAAGGTAGCAAAAATCAAAGCTTGAATCGCACTTGTAAATAGTCCCAGAACCATCACTGGCAAAGGAACAAATAAAGGCACTAGCAACACTAGCACTCCGACTACCAATTCGTCAGCAAGGATGTTGCCAAACAAACGGAAGCTCAGGGACAGAGGCTTAGTGAAATCTTCTATGATTTTGAACGGCAGCATGAAAGGCACCGGTTCTACATAGTGGGCGAAATACCCCAAGCCGCTCTTGCTGAGACCTGCATAAAAGTATGCTAGAGAAGTCAGCAGTGCAAATGCTACCGTCGTGTTGATGTCAGCGGTAGGAGCTCCCAATTCACCTGATGGCAGCCTAATCAGCTTCCAAGGAATTAGAGCGCCAGACCAGTTTGACACAAAGATGAACAAAAATAATGTACCAATAAACGGTACCCAAGGGCGATATTCTTTTTCGCCAATTTGGTTTTTAGCCAAGTCCCGAATATATTCCAGCGCATACTCCATAAAATTCTGCATTCCGCTGGGAATTCTTTGGATTTTGCTGGTTCCTAAAAGCGAAACTATGACTAAAACGGCAATTACAAACCACGAGGTTAGAAAAACCTGCCCGTGCACTTTCAGATTGCCAAGTTGCCAGTACAATTGCTGGCCAACTTCCAATTTGGCGAGGGGGAAACGATTAAAGGTGTTTAGAACGTCAAGCATTGCCATTCAACGGGCTTCCCCATACAAATCGATGAGTTGAGTTTTGCTCTTCTTACCTGACCTACCTAGAGTCTAATGCTAATGCACTTCGGATCACGTAAACCATCAGCGCTGCTTTGTAAGTCAGAAATCCCAAAAATATTGGTAAAATCTGTAGCTGATTCCACTGTGTTCCTACTATCATCACCGCGAAAAACAGACCGAGCCTTGTCTTGCTGATACGCTGATTTTGGCTACCGATTCGTTCAACGTCTCTAGCCAACATCTTTAAGTAAACCACACCTGTAGTTGCCCCAAGCAAATAATTTAGGGCAATGTTGAGGGAGTAAAAAATCCAAACGGAGATAAAAATAATCGCCGTAAACGCAAGGGTGTACGCCAACAACTCTTGTTGGAGGCGATAAAAGTCTTGCATGGGATTGGTAGTCTCCGACGAGACTGTCGAGACTGTCGAGACAGTGCCAGCTTGAGGAATATCCTCGTTTGCTGGTGTGGGTTGGGCGGGTGTGTTTTGCGTGTTCACGAAGCTTAGAAACTAATGCAGGTAGCAGGCGAGTGCTTTGCAAACTCAGAAAAATCATACCACGCTGCGGTAACAATACTTAAAATAAAATTAATTATATTTTCGGAATTTGGTGTCGATCGCAGGAGGAAATCTTTTGGAGCGATCGACCTAACTCAATCTACATCTCCCGTCGCCCGATCGTACCAACTCACACTTTTTCTCACCTAAGCTTCACAAAGTTTATCTCACTTACTATACGTATTTTGGAGATTTTTCACTAAATGTAAAGATTTGTAACAAAATCAAAAGCTTTGCATAAAAGTTGAGTTTGGCACCAGATAGCTAAATAGAACAACAAATCTAACATCAATCTTGGTGCTTACTGTGAAAACTCAAAACCTAATTACATCGACTGTAACAGCCTTTGTGGCAGCAGCGGGCCTCTGTGGCAGCGCGATCGCCGGTACGATTCGGCACGATCGATCCGACGCCCAATACACCAACTTCGCCAACCAAAACCAATTTGCCAGCGTCGGCCGCCTCGACATGAGATTTGCTGACAACACACGCACCATTTGTTCGGGAACCCTGATCAGTGCTAACTGGGTACTAACCGCAGCCCACTGTTTGGGAAGCGGTCAACGTCTCGCTGCTAATACTGGTTTTACGATTGGGAGTCGCAGCATTTTCATAAACAGAGGCCTTCAGCACGCAACGTGGCGTAATCCGAACGGGGGTGAAATCGTTGACTTGGGTTTATTGCAGCTCAGCACTTCGATGTCAAATGTGAATCCAGCAACACTGTACTCCGGTACTAACGAAGATTTGCAAGTCGGCAGCTATGTGGGTTTCGGAAATACAGGTAATGGGTTAAGTGGCGAAAATGTCGGAACATACAACACAAAACGAGCGGGACAGAACATGGTTGGCCTGGGAAGTCGATTAAACTACTCCAACCAGGTACTCGTTTCGGATTTCGACGATCCTCGATCGGTCAATCCCTCAGAACCCTTGACCCGCCCTCTCAACTTAGAATATCAGTTAGCTAGGGGCGACAGTGGTGGAGCACTGTTTATCGGCGGATTGCTGGCGGGGGTCAACTCTTTTATTAGCAGCCCGAACAATCCGAGGTTGGCTGACTACGGCGACATTTCCGCAGCCACTCGCGTGTCGTCGCACAGCAACTGGATTCAGAATGTCATCAGGGGAATGGCTGGAACAGGAATGCTCAATAGCTTACCCAGAACTAGCTCAAACTTTGGCCCAACTACTCTCGCGGAGCTGGTAATCGATCAATCCGACAGTATCGGCGACTTGTCGCAGCCGCTGGAAATAGTAGAGGATGTTTGGGATAATTCCGAACCTGTGCCGGAACCGACAACTGTAGTCGGCGGATTGCTTTCCTTGGGGGGTGTCATTTTAGCGCGTCGTCGCCGAAAGTTAGCCCAGAAACAAGCTTAAAGCTATGAGTAGGTGGACGCAGTTAAACGTACAAGGCGCACTCTGCTAGAACCTAGTAGAAGCCCGATTTCTGCGGTGAAGTCGGGCTTCTCATTCCACGAGGTGAAACTCTTTAACCGCCGGGAGAAAGTTTTTATTCTCGTGGCTCGATCGACTAAGTTTAATTAAAGCAAATCGCTGTAGCGGCTGCAAAAGAGCCCACTGTTCCAAACTAATGGTAATATCCAACTCTTGAGCTTTTCCAGAAACAGACTCCGGTACAGTTCCAGCATCCATCCAGGGGGGATTGTCATCAACAGCCAAATCAGTTCCCGGTTTACCAGTCTGTTGAATTAATACTTGGTTTAGCTGTTCTCGGTAATCGATAATTTCTGCACTTGTCAAGCAAGGACTCTCTACCAGAATTTGACGTTCTGTTTGGTTAAAATGATTCCAATCCTCCAACTTGAGTTTAATGCCACAAGTATCTAACTTGAGGCGTACTTGCATCGGGATGCAGCGCAGAGCTTCTACAAAGTCAGCTTCAAATTCAAAGAACATAGATATACAAATTTGTGAATGAGATTTTTTTTATTAACCGCAGAGGGCGCAGAGGGCGCAGAGTAAGAGAGGAGAGAGAAATCGATGCAGGTGCATTGTCCTCTATCAATCATGGCAGAAAATCCGGTCGGCGCTTATAATTAAATAATATTACAAAGTATTGACATGAATCCCGTAGACTACCTTCGGATTAGTTTGATAGACCGCTGCAATTTCCGCTGTCTCTACTGTATGCCGGAAGGTAGCGAGTTGGACTATATTTTGCAGCAGCAGTTGTTAACTCACTCGGAATTGCTAACTTTGCTGCGGGAGGTTTTTGTTCCTGCGGGATTTACTAAGTTTCGGTTGACCGGTGGGGAACCGCTGCTGCGCCCTGGGGTTGTTGAGTTGGTTGGGGCGATCGCCTCGATGCCCGAAACGCAAGATTTGTCAATGACAACTAACGGCTTTTTACTGGCGGGAATGGCCGAAAATCTCTACAAGGCTGGTTTGCGCCGGATTAATATTAGTTTGGATTCCCTGGAACCGGAGACTTTTGATAAGATAATTGGTAGTCGCGGCCGATCGCGCTGGATGCAAGTTTGGCAGGGAATTCAAGCGGCTTATCAAGCTGGATTCGATCCGCTGAAGTTGAATGTGGTGGTGATTCCCGGTGTGAATGATGGCGAAATATTGGATTTAGCTGAATTAACTATTAACCGAAATTGGCACGTTCGTTTTATTGAGTTTATGCCGATCGGCAACAGCGATTTATTCGGCGATAAGGGTTGGGTAGCTTCGGCAGATTTGCGGCAACAAATTAGCGATAAATACGGTTTAGCTGAGTCGGGAATTCGCGGAAACGGGCCGGCGGATGTGTTCCAAATTCCGGGGGCGAAGGGTACTTTGGGATTTATCAGTCAGATGTCCGAGTGTTTTTGCGATCGGTGCAATCGGATGCGTTTGTCGGCTGACGGGTGGCTGCGGCCTTGTCTGCTGAACGAAACCGGGCAAATTGACTTGAAAACGGCTTTGCGGCATGGGGTGTCTACGGTTGAATTGCGCGATCGAGTGCAGCAGATATTGGAGATAAAACCGGAGATTAATTTCAAGCAGCGAGATTCGGGAACTAACGCCGGAAATTACAGCCGCACCATGTCTCAAATCGGTGGCTAAAACTCTCCTCCCAAGACTTGTTGCGCTGTCAAATTCAACTGCGGAAACGTCGGAGAAACAAGTGCTTGTTCCCCTTGAAACATCCCAACTTCGACATACTCACCAGATTCTAACCTGAGTACCGCTATCATTTGCTCTTGAGGGTCAACAATCCAATACTCAGGGATGCTGCGCGCTGCATATTGGGTTCGTTTACTAATGTAATCGCGATCGCGCCCAATTCTCCCAGGACTAACAACCTCAACCACCAACTGAGGAGGCGGCATATCAAGGGTGATAGTTAGCCTGTTTGCTGTCAGCAAGATGTGTTCTGGCCGCAAAACCACCAAATCGGGGTAACGGTTAGCTGCGTCGCCCTCCCGCAGGATCGGAACTTGGATTTCGCACATATGTGTTTTGATACACCGCCAAGGGATGCCACTATTGACGAGGACTAAAAACAGATAGCTGACAATGGCGTTGTTGGGTTCGGATTCGGGCGGCAATGTTACTAACTCTCCATCAATTAATTCGTAGCGGTTGTCGGTGTCGTCCTCATAGGTGAGGTACTCTTCAAAGGTAAGTTTCTGTTTTTGGGCTTGTGTCATCTTTTACCTTCCAGGATTGCTATTGTTATTAAAATATTTACACATCCGAGGGAAGCGGCGGTCGCAGTGATTTTCATTTTTTTTAAAAACTGGGATGAGGTGGGAGGGGTGGCACGGTCGGAGCGGTGACAGCGCGGTTAGGGGCGGTCGGAGCGCGGTGAGAGCGCGGTTAGGGCGGTTCGTTTGGTTGAAAATCCGCACAGATTCACAGTTGCTAATCCTTTATGTAAAGGGTTATCATTATTATGCTCTTATACAGATAAAACAATATGCTTCCTCAATCACCAGGTATTTATATTCTTTTAGCTGCTGGATTGTCCAGCGTCTCGTTATTAATTAATAATTGGATTAACAATAAATTTCAATTGGAGCGAGAAAGACAACAAAGAATTTGGCAAGAACAAAGTGATAGACAAAATTGGTATCGTGAAAAAATTTATGATGCTTACAGTAGATCGATTCAAGTTTTGACCAAGATTATACAAGAGAAATTGGACATCGAATACAGTGGTGAGGTTGATGAGAAAGTTATTTCAGATAGACAGATAGCATTAAATAAGTTAACCTTAGAATTTTTATCCGAATTTATAACGACTGTAGCTGGTTATCCTCCATGCAAAAACCCTGAAGAAATTAAGGAAAAAATGTCTTTGGTTCAGAAGAATTTGGATTTAAATCCTTCGCTTTCGCGAACTTTAATTACTGAGATAATGGAGCAAGACTCAAGAATAAATGGTGTGGGCTATGACACAGGAAAAATCATTAAGCAGTAGTAAAAGTTATAGGTTTTAGGCGGTTACAGGGCTTAGGCGGGGAAATGTTTGATAAAGGCTATTGGATATTACGATTAATTCTTTGAAATGGTGTGACATAACTCTTATTAGCTCTAACCCAGCAGCGAGTGCTACTCATAGAATGACTGCCTACCCATATCCAAGGTTTCCCCCGTCGGTCAAGAAAAATTCCCACAGCTTCAAATCTTTCACCAGTTGGCATAATGCTATCAACAGGTAAATCTATCATATCTATTCGGTTAGTTTGATTTGTTCTATTTTGACACCGAACATTCAAACCTTCAGGATCTACAACTTCCCATACAAAAGGCATGACTCCACTATTTCCGTTAATAATTTGGTAATCTCCATTTTTGTCAGCCGCCGGATATGGTAAGGGATTTTGAACTTTGAGCAATGGGGTAGCGACACTTTCATCAGAAAAAGAAGGTAAAAAAACTCCGGCAGTGAAGATTAGACTAATCACAAGATTTTTGAACATAATATTGTCTGCCAACTCATAAATTCTATTTACATATAGTTGTATCGTAGTTGCGATAAGTTTGCAAAGATATGCCGTAGTAGACGTTTGAAGCTCTAAATCAGGAAATTACAGTTTCCTGACGTAGCTGCAAGGGTTACAGGGGTTAGGCGGGGAAATGTGGTAATGTGCTTGCCACGGTCGGGGCGATCGGAGCGGTGATAGCGCGGGGCGGTCACAGACATAGAAAACCTGCCTGAGTTAAAGTGTTGAGGCTTTTAAGCTGTGTTCTATGCAAATAGTTTACGTTTACTCTTGCACATCTCTTTGTTTATGGGTGAAAATGAAAGTGAGACAAGTTACTTAATTTTTGGGTAAATAATACAATGAACGAATTTCAAGCATTTTTTCCTATTTGTGCTATTTTGTACTTTTTGGGAGTGGTTTTTTATCTCACAATTTGGTCACTAAATGAGGGTTTAAAGGTTGCTGGTAAGAATACATATTCTTTTGTAATATATGATGGTGACACAAGGACAGATAATGAAAAAATAAAGAGCGAAATTACCTATACTTTGTTTTATTTTTTACTTAAAATATTAGGATTTTTCTGGACATTTATTTGGTATAGTATGAAACATATTTTTGTTTTCGTTATGTTATATGCAACAACTTTTTTTATATTTCTTGTTTTACCAAGTCAAATCATATCCCAACAATTTTTAATCAATAGTTACACATTAAGCATTCTAACTATTGTCAATACAACACTACTTCTTCAGAGTAGAAAAGAAAACGATTATAGTCCAAAATCAAATGATTAGTATCTTTTCTTGATGAATGTGCAAGGGTTACAGGGCTTAGGCGGGGAAATGTGTTTACGTCAAGATATAGCATTACAATAGATTTTAAGTGCTGTCTCACTTTACTTTTTACATTATTTTTACATTCTATAAGCTATGATGTTAAATTCTCTTTTAATTATTCCAGAAAATAACTTAATATCAACTGTTGCCGATAAGGGTAAACCTCTAAGAGATAAAATTGCTGATTCAAGGAATAAAAAAATCACTGAAAAATATGTTCAGTTGAGTCTTTTTGACTTTCATATTCAGCAACGCTTAAGAAGTGATAACAATCTGTACTATACCCACACAAAAAATCTAATTGAGTTGTTAGAAAACGTGGATGTTATATATTTTGATTGTAGAACAAATATTTACAAATTTAACCCATTTATGGAATCTAACAATCCAGACCGAAGATTGAAGATAGGCATAATGTTGGGATACACAGCAGAAGGAATGGTCGTAAGAGAATGTAATAGTGATGTAAGTAAAAATGCTAAGTGGGCTAATATCGCACGGCTTCTTAGAGAAGACACAGAAGACACAAATCTTATTACTAGCTTAGTAAAAAAATTTTTTTGGTATCCTTTTTTGCAAAATCCAAATCATTATCATGCGATAGGAACAGGTTTAGCAATAACAAAAAACACACAAGATTTGAGAAAATGGTACTTACGGCAGAGTAAGAGGGATATATGCTGGGTTGATAGTGATACAAAAGTAAAACAATTATTGATTCCTAAGAATATAATTAGAGGAAAACTCGAATATGCCGGAATTCAACTAAAGGTAAGCACTATGAGCAATGGTTGGTATATCACTAATTATTTTAAAAATACGTCCGTTTACGATCTTTACCCTGTTGTTTATTTTGACTTAGGTGGTGACTTTTTCAAAGTCAGACACAACTTACTTAACCTTTCGGCTTCTGATGTAAGTATAGATTCTTTATTCAGCGGTAACGTCGAGTTTTCGGAAAAAATTTCAAGGTCTGATATTGTTGATATGATGTTGCATCGAGGTCGAGATGTAGATGCGTCATTACATGATGAGCTTTTGTACTATAAATCAATTTTTCATATGTTAGCATCTGGTAAAATTACATTGCTGAACTTGATAAACGACGACAAAGTAATTTCTGGCTTGAATATCGACTATGCTGCAAAAAATACTGTTTGTGATAGTTCCTTACTCACCATTCCTTATATCTCATAAACTATGTAACTGCAAGAGTTACAGGGTTTAGGCGGGGAAATAGTGTTTCCCCGCCTAGCTTTTTTTATAGATGTTTCAGCCTCTAAATTAGGATATGCTCTTATCCTGATTTAGTAAAGTAACGTGCCTGATATTTGTTGGTCTTAACTGGTTCCCAGGCTAAGAGCCTGGGAACCGAGATCCAGAGGCTCTGCCTCGCTAACGGATAAAAACAAAAACAGGAGGCAGAGCCTCATGGAAGGTGTTCCCAGGCTAGAGCCTGGGAACGAGCAAACACCTACGCTTTGCGCTTCCGACGGCGAATCAGCACACTCATCACTTGCTTCGGATTCGCTGCACGTTGTAGCTGACTCCAATCGCCCACTTCCGCAAATCCGAGGCGGTACAAGGTGAGTATGGTTTCCCTGACACCCGATTGCGAACCTGTCACCGTTACACAAACCACATCCTGTTCGGATTCTGCTGCTGAGTCGTCATTTGGGCGATCCTCTTCGAGGGCTTCGCTAACGGATTCGCTATCGTCAGGCAAGAATTCCTGTGACATCATTATGTTCTCCTGGTTTTGGGTTTTCTAGAAAAACCCAAAAACCCAGCCACCCCGCACAGCAACGCAAAGCAAGGTGGCTACAGAGAGTGTTAAGATTCTCGGAGCCTCCAGACTGCTTGTCCCAGTTTGGCGGTGAGCTGTCCATTGCTGCTAGTAACAGCTTTGGGCAGCGTAACTAGATTTTTGGGCGACGCCGGCTACTTCCTCTACAAGCAAAGCAACCTCTAACTTCAAAGCGTAGCCGCATTGGGGGGCCTGTGTCAATCCATTTTGGATTTGGGATTTGGGAAAGGTGCGTCAGCTTTGAGATTGCTTCACTACGTTCGCAATGACAGAAAATCCTAGTACGTGCATCCAGGCTTTGGCCTGGGAACGAGCAATCGCCTACTTCCTAGGCTTTGCGCTAGAGTTATAATATTAAAATCAATTTAAAAAGTGCGATTGATTTTGTTATCATCATCCCAAAAACTTACACTCAAGGATAACTATGCTGCACAATCTTCAGCAATCTCACCAACAAGAGATACAGACTATTACTCAAGTTTTGGCAAAAATCACCAGCCGCACGGCGGATCAGATTAAACCATTACTAGATGCGATGCTCAAACAGCTAATTGAACCTCAACAACGTCCATTTTATGAAACAGCTACCCCAACAGAATGGTCGATCGCATTTCAAGAATGGGTTGACAGTCATCGTACCCTAAATCTCCCCACTCTTTCAGATGAAGCTATTAGCAGAGAGAGCATTTATGGAGACAGAGATTAAATGCCGTTTCTCGTAGATACAAACATACTGCTGCGTAGCATCGATACAGCACACCCAATGAATTATGATGCCGTCAATGCTGTGATTACTCTGCGCGATCGCGGGGAACAACTTTATATCGTACCCCAAAATTTGATCGAGTTTTGGAACGTTTGCACGCGCCCGATTCAGAGAAATGGATTAGGGCGTACTGCAACAGAAGCAGAGGCAGAAATTAATCGCTTAAAACAGCTTTTTCCTCTGTTGTTGGATACCGAAGCAATTTATCAAGAATGGGAGCAACTGGTGATAACGTATAAGGTTATAGGTGTCAACGTTCATGATGCGCGGCTAGTTGCTGCTATGCTAGTTCATGGTTTAACCCATATTTTAACTTTTAACATTGCTGATTTCGCTCGTTATTCACAAATTACGGCTGTTAATCCTCCAACTGTAAAGCCTTGATTAATTGGGAATTTAACAGAAATGCTAAGGTGCGTCAGTTCGAGATTATCCATTTTTAGTGCAAGTAACAGTAACTGACGCACCCTACGACTACCACTGAAACTTGTAGGGTGCGTCAGTTCCTAGATTCTCGATTTTTAGCGAAATAACGACGACTGACGCACCCTACGACTACCACTGAAACTTGTAGGGTGCGTCAGTTCCTAGATTCTCGATGTTTAGCGAAAATAACGGCGACTGACGCACCCTACGACTCAACTCGGTGTGAGCAATATGAGCTGTTTTGATAAGATCGATCGCACTTCATCCAATCCCACCTCAACATCCGCCAAAATCTCTCCCACAGTTTTCTGTATCTCTTTCTCCCCCCCTTGGCAAGGGGGGGCTGGGGGGGGTGCACAAGCTTGCAAAAACTCAAATTCAGCACTTGACAAATTGACCAATTGGTAGTTGCAATCAAACACTTGTTGACTCGGCCAACCGTGCATACAAACGCTCAACTCTGGAATTGCCGCCAAAAGTGCCTTATCGTCCGACCAATCAATCTTAACTACAGGTTTTTTCCCCAAGAAAAACTCGTAATGAGTGATTTCCGTATCCAACAATTCAATTAATCGATAAAGCTCCCGTTCCGTCAAACCCTGAGCTTTTTCCATCAACTCCGGTGCTTTGCCCAAAAGTCTTTCTAACTGCCAATATCCCGGATTTGAGAAACCAATAAATTCCAATCCAGAAGCGTCAATTAACTCGAACAAAGTCTCGATATTGTAGTCAATTTCCTGCGGGTGAACGTACATATCAGCAAAACATTCGTCCCGCTGATTTTCTCCCGCCCAACGCTGTTTTTCGTACTTGACAAGGCGGTTGGTTTCTGGTAAGGAAGCAAAGATTTGACGACCTACTTTCACACCATCGGGATAGTCACCTTTTTGCGGGCCTTGGAGCAGGGCGATCGCCCTTTGCATCAGTTGAATTTCCCAACGGCCGAGTTCAGCATACACAAAAATGTGCATCAAACCACCCGGAGCCAACTTCGCCGCCAGGGATTGAATGCCACGAATCGGATCGGGCAAGTGGTGCAACACGCCCACGCAGTTGATCAAATCGAACTCGCCTTCCAACTGATCCGCATCGTACAAGCTGAGGTGACGAAAATCGGCTTCTCGCGCACCCGATCGCCTACAACGTTCTTGTGCTACCTTCAAAGCACCGGAGCTGAGGTCGATCGCCGTCACCGACGCTTCAGGATTGAGGTGAATCAGATAATCCGTACTCGAACCCGTGCCGCAGCCAGCATCCAAAATCCGAACATCCAGTTTTTGCGGCTTTTGGCCAGTGCAAAAACTGTAAGCATCCGGCCAACTCCACCGCCAGTTATACCCGGGTGGCGGTTCATCCGACAAAGGGTCGGGCGGAAAAGGAAAAGTATCGTAAAGCCGACGAACGGCGGCGCTGATATCGGGTGAAATTTCCATAGGTTAAGGAATTCTTTTGAGTTTTGAGTTAGGTTCTGGGATCGGATCTGACTGACAAGTGATGGCTGACAGCTGCGTCGTAATAAAACGTATCATTTTTTCTCATATAAGCTCTCTTAAATCTATACAATAAATGTCGGCAGACTTTTTAACAAATGAGAACTGTCAATAACCCACCGCTGAGCTTTCTGGTCAGGCGGGGGCGTCCGAAAGCAGAAGGTAACGCGCAAAAACCAGGGTCAAAGAAAATTTGTGATTTTTTTTGTACCTTAATTGAACGCACCTGATGCGATCGTGGAAAGGTATCTGTGCTGCCTCACCTTTCCTGCCACCGCTGTAGGGGCTGTGTCCCCTTGCTGGCGTTTGGATCGGACATTTCCCGGCAGGAGGCAAGATGAAACCAAAACATTTTAATCTAAGAAAGTAAGCCGCTCGAACCTGGTCATAGGGAAAGGCAAAAAGTAAACAAAGCAAAAATACCTAATTTTACCTGCATCAGAAGGCAGGGTTAGTCTGGGTAAATGCTGCAACGATATTAGATAGGGAGCGAAAGAGTCTAATGACTGTAAAAGCAAGTGGTGGAAGCTCAGTTGCACGTCCGCAACTATATCAAACTGTACCGGTCGCAACAATTTCGCAAGCAGAACAGCAAGACCGCTTCCTACAGCGGGGCGAACTCAGCGAACTGGCGACTTATTTCAGCTCCGGGGCTATGCGGATCGAGATTTCTGCGACGCTGACCCAAAACTCGGAACTGATTGTATCTCGTGCAGCCAACCGGATTTTTACTGGCGGTTCTCCGCTGGCATTCTTGGAAAAACCAGCAGAACCTGTGATGGCTATGGCTGGTGCGACTCGTGGCGGCGGTTCAGCAAATGTCGCTGAAGGCATGAAACTGGGAACTGTCACCTACGTTGAAGGCCGCGCAGGCGGCGGCAACGGCGGCAGCGGCGGCAACGGTGGCGGCGGCATCGCTGGATTCTTGGGTTTGGCAAATTTGGGAAACCTGTTTTCGAGCAACGGCGGTAATGGCAATGCCCCAATCCCCGCAGGATTTCAACCGATCAATGTCTCGCGCTACGGCCCGGGAAATATGACCAAATCCCTGCGCGACTTGAGCTGGTTTTTGCGTTATATCACATATGCGATCGTCGCTGGCGACCCGAATATTATTTCGGTGAACGTGCGCGGATTGCGGGAAATCATTGAAAATGCTTGCTCGTCGGCGGCGACAATTGTGGCAATGCAGGAAATGAAGGCCGCATCTTTGGGGTATTTCAAAAACAATGCAGAGGCTGCTGCGATCGTCGGACAGTATTTCGACGTAGCAATTACCGAATTCAAAGCCCCCACACCTTCAGCTAAGGTACGTCAGCGCGAAACCAACGACCAGCAAGGGCTGCAACTGCCTCAAATCTACTTCAACGCAGCGGAACGACGGGCGAAATTCGTCATGAAAACCGGGCTGTCGTCTGCTGAAAAGATTGAAGTAATCAAAGCAGCTTACCGCCAAGTATTCGAGCGCGACATTAGCCGCGCCTACAGCCAAAGCATTTCTGACTTGGAATCCAAGGTCAAAAATGGCGAAATCTCGATGAAAGAGTTTATTCGCCGCCTTGGCAAATCTCCTCTGTACCGCCAGCAATTCTACGAGCCGTTTGTCAACAGCCGCGCTGTAGAATTGGCTGCTCGTCACTTCCTCGGCCGTGGTTTGAGCTCGCGGGAGGAATTTAGCAAGTATTTTGCGATCGTCACGAAAGGCGGTCTGGCTGGTCTCGTAGATGCAATGGTCTATTCTCAGGAATATGCCGATTACTTCGGCGAAGAAACGGTGCCTTACCTGCGCGGTTTGGGCCAAGAAGCTCAGGAATGTCGCAACTGGGGCCC
>JANNOR010000167.1:0-2473 GCA_031399265.1 Cyanobacteria bacterium SOY_34_metabat_3
CTGCGTAATTCGCGGCTGCGTGCCCAAAAAACTGATGGTGTACGCTTCAACATTTTCGCACCTTTATGAAGATGCCGTGGGCTACGGTTGGAGTGCGGTAGAAAGCAGCTTCGACTGGGAAAAACTCGTCACCACCGTAGACACAGAAGTGCGCAGGCTGAGCCAACTGCACATTAGATTTCTCGAAAAAGCCGGAGTCGAATTAATCTCAGGATATGCCAAATTTATCGACCCCCACACTGTCGAAGTTGGTGACAGAAAAATCACCGCAGCCAAAATCTTAATCGCTGTCGGCGGAGAAGCGGAAAGAGTCCCAATTGTAGGCATCGAACACTCGATTACCTCCCGCGAAATCTTCTTGCTAAAAGAGCAGCCAAAACGGTTGGCAATTTGGGGCGGTGGCTACATCGGCGTCGAATTTGCCTGCATCATGAACGGGTTGGGAAGTCAAGTAACTCAAATCATCCGCCGTGACTTAATTTTGAACGACTTCGACGCAGAAATTCGCACCAACGTGCAAGAAGGAATGATTAAGCATGGGGTAGAAATTTTGACAGAAAGCTCGATCAACCATATTGAGAAAACCCCAGAAGGCTTAAAATTAACACTGTCGGGGAAATCCAAAGAAACATTAACAGTAGACGCGCTGTTGTGCGCTACCGGGCGCAAACCCAACCTAGAAAAATTGGCTTTAGAAAATGCGGGAGTTGAAACAGACAAAGGTGCGATCGGAGTTACCAAAGACAGTCGCACCAGTCAGCCGCACATCTTTGCAGTGGGAGACTGTACCAACCGGATTAATTTAACGCCAATTGCGATCGCCGAAGGCCGCGCTTTTGCCGATACTGAATTTGGCAACGATCCGAGAGCAATTAGTTACGAAAATGTAGCATCAGCCGTATTTTCTCAACCTGAAGCAGCTACAGTCGGCTTAAACGAAGAGCAGGCTAGAGCTAAATTTCCCGACTCAATCAAGTGTTACACAGCCAAGTTTCGGCCGATGTTTCACGCTTTGACTGGTGCAGATGAGAAGACTTTTGTCAAGTTAGTTGTTGAGACAAATACCGATCGAGTTTTGGGCGTGCACATGGTGGGGAAAGATGCGGGCGAGATTATTCAAGGAATGGCGATCGCCGTTAATATGGGAGCTACGAAGAAAGACTTCGATGTGACTATTGGCATTCACCCATCGACTGCTGAAGAGTTTGTGACTCTGCGGTAAATCTTAAATCGGGATGCGACAAAATCAGGAAACGGCATTGCCGTTTCCCTCCCTCTTCAACCCGCAGAGGCGGGTTTTGTCTTTGTAGACGCGGTTTCAACCGCCGTCCGATCTACCTCACAAAAATAATATTTTAAACAAATTGAACCTTTTTTGAACTTGTCCTGTCTAAACCCCTCAGATAATGAACTGGTGAGGGAGACTTCACAGGTGTTAGGTGTGTCAGCAAATGTTTTAACCGATAACTGTTCCGACTCAGACTTAGTTGCTCAATGTGTAAAGGGCGATTCCCTACGGGATAGCTTCGCTTCACGTACTTGCTTTCGTCACCTTTATCAACGCCACCAACACAAAGTCAGGTCAACCCTTTACCAACTCTGTGGGCCCTCGCTGCTTGACGACTTAACCCAAGAAGTATTCCTGCGAGTGTGGAAAGGATTACCAAAACTCAAACATCAAGACAACTTTTCTACTTGGCTTTATCGAATCACTTGGAATGTGGCTTCCGATCAAAGACAAGCATTTGCTAAACAGCATTCTTTTGACTCCGAACTCAAAAATCAAGAAACAATGAATCGGGTTATTTCCAATAATAACACATCGGACTTGATGCAGTTGCACTATCAAGATTTAGTGCAGCGGGGACTGGAGCAATTGAGCTTTGAACACCGCAGCGTTTTGGTGCTGCACGACCTAGAAGACATCCCGCAAAAAGAAGTAGCCCAGATTTTAGGACTGCCGGCGGGGACTGTCAAATCTCGCGTGTTTTATGCCCGAAACTCGGTGCGGCAATTTTTGCAAAAAGAGGGGGTTGACGAGCTATGAAGGACGGAAATAGCGACGAAAAGTTAGTAAGTTTCTTAAAGCAATATCGCCCAAACCTTCCCGAAGCTGCGCCCGATTTCGAGCAGAAGATTTTAGCGGTAATAGACAGGAATGAAGTGGCTGCGAGAAAGCTGAATAATTGGGGAAAACTGCAATTTACTGGATCTCACAAAAAGTCAGGAAGCATCGGTTTTCGCAAGTGGGTGTTTCCTTCTGCGATCGCCGCTGGCTTGCTAGTTTTTGGATCGGGCTATCGCGTGCTAATTACCGCACAAAAGGCGGATGAGGCG
Organism: Cyanobacteria bacterium SOY_34_metabat_3; assembly: GCA_031399265.1. Lineage (GTDB taxonomy): Bacteria > Cyanobacteriota > Cyanobacteriia > Cyanobacteriales > Microcoleaceae > Microcoleus. The sequence goes on from JANNOR010000167.1 coordinate 2,338, forward strand.
GCGCATCTAGAAGCATTTCTTGTCAATAATTGGGAGGGTGTATTGAACGATTCTCGCGGCGAAAATTTGCCCGATTTCGCTGTCACCACGGACACCGAACCGCCAACAAACAACTAATCTCAAAGAGGTAATTTTT
>JANNOR010000175.1:0-47365 GCA_031399265.1 Cyanobacteria bacterium SOY_34_metabat_3
GCAGTGCCGTGTCCCTACCGATCAATTGTAGGGACACGGCACTGCCGTCTCCTCTATATTATTCCGGCGCAGCCAGAATTGATATGATTTACCGGACATAATATGATATGATTACAAGCTTAAGATTTCTCGAACAATTCAAAAAATGCGATCGACCATACCCCGGAAACAGTTTGCTCAACATTGGCTCAAAAGTGAGAAAGCTTTAGATAAGATTGTGAAAGCAGCTTCTCTGGATGGCGATCGCGTCCTGGAAATCGGGCCGGGTACTGGGATTCTGACTCGGCGCTTGCTGCCTGCGGCTGAGTCTGTTGTTGCTGTGGAGATCGATCGAGATTTGTGCTTGAAACTAGCGAAGCAACTCGGTAAAATTGACAACTTTTTACTGCTCTCCGGCGACATCCTGGAAATGGACTTAGATACTGAACTAATTGCCTTTCCCAAATTCCAAAATCCGAATAAAGTTGTTGCCAACATTCCCTACAATATCACCGGCCCGATCCTGCAAAAACTGCTGGGAACAATCTCTGTTCCTGCTGCTAAACCCTTCGAGGCGATCGTGCTATTGGTGCAGAAAGAAGTAGCCCAAAGACTCTACGCTAAACCTGGTTCGACAGCATTTGGCGCTTTGTCGGTACGGGTGCAGTATTTAGCAGAATGCGAGTTAATTTGCGATGTCCCATCTAGAGACTTCTATCCGCCTCCAAAAGTCGATTCTGCTGTGGTGCGATTAATGCCCAGACAGATAGAAACTGCGGCGGTTAATCCGCGCTATTTGGAGATTTTACTCAAGTTGGGATTTGGTAGCAAGCGCAAGATGCTGCGAAATAATTTGAAAGGATCTGTGGATTTAGATAAACTGATTCAAGTCTTAGAAGAGTTACAGATAAATCCCCAATCTCGCGCTGAAGATTTAAGCGTAGCGCAATGGGTAAATTTGAGCAATAATTTATTTTCAGAGCCGGAATCTATCTAACGCTAATCGGAATTTTTATAATAAATTCTGCACCTTTTCCTGGTACTGAAGTACATAATAATTGACCTTGATGTCTTTCCGTGATAATTTGATAGCTAATCGACAAACCGAGTCCCGTGCCTTTACCTACGGATTTTGTGGTAAAAAATGGATCGAATAACTGCTCGATCGCAGATTCTATGATTTCTGGCCCATTGTTGGCAATGCGGATTTCTACCCAGGCGCTATCTAACATTTTCGTAGAAATTTCAATGCTACTAATCTTATCTTCACCGACTGGAAGTAATAGCATTTTATTTTCTTCTTCATCTTCATCTTCTTCTTCAAAAGCATCAATGGCATTAGCAATTATATTCATAAATACTTGATTTAACTGTCCGGGATAGCACTCAATTTTAGGAAAATCTCCATACTTCTTGATAACTTGAATGCCGGAAAAATTAGGTTTGGATTTGAGGCGGTTTTGCAAAATCATCAGGGTGCTGTCAATGCCTTCGTGGATGTCGGCTAATTTTATCTCTGCTTCGTCAAGACGAGAGAAAAGCCTGAGCGATTTCACAATATCTCGAATTCTGATCGCTCCTGTTTTCATAGAAACTAATATTTTGGGCAGGTCTTGTTTGATGAAATCTAAATCAATGTTTTCGAGTTTTTGTTTGACTTTTGGTAGGGGATTGGGATAATTTTCTTGATAACTATCTGCGAGTTCCAGTAAACTATTTACATAGTCGCGGGCGGGGGCGATATTGCCATAGATGAAGTTGACGGGATTGTTGATTTCGTGGGCGACACCAGCTACTAATTGTCCCAGAGATGACATTTTTTCACTCTGGATTAGCTGCGATTGTGTCTGCTTCAACTCTGATAAAGTTTGTTCGAGTTTTTGAGTTTTTTTCTTTAATTCGGCTGTGCGTTCGTCAACTCTAATTTCTAGGTCGTCTTTGGCTTTTTTTAGCGCTAATTCTATTGATTGGCGCTCGACAATTTCAGATTCTAGGAGGATGTTTGCTGCTTCTAACTGTGCGGGACTGGGAAGGGCTAGAGCTTGAGGGATTAAGTTGACTAAAAGTATCGCTGTAGCAAATGAAATAATGGCAGTAATTGCTTTCATTGTTCCTGAAAGCCAATAGGTGGGATGCCAAAGTGTCCAGATTTCAAATATATGGGTGATCCCGCAGGCAATAATAAAGGCTCCAAACATGGCAAAGATCCAGTCGAAGGGCAAATCTTCGCGTTTTGAAATAAAGTAAATTAGTGTAATGGGGATGGAAAAATACGCCAGTGCAATGATCGAATCTGAGGCTACGTGAAGCCAGACTAAAGGAGTCTGCCACAGATAGCAGTGACCGTGAGGAATAAATGACCCCGAACTAATAAAAGTTTTCCACATTTCGTGCATAATATTTCCTTTGAGTTGTGAGAAAATGGACTCTGACTGGTGTAAATTAATTTCAACCAGGGGTTTCTTTCACCTGCGGCTTAATCACCTATGCGTTCATATTCTCTACTAGCTTCAGCAAAAATCAATCTGCATTTGGAAATAATAGGCGATCGCCCCGACGGATATCACGAACTGGCGATGGTACTTCAAAGCATAGATTTAGCCGATCGCATTGACTTGCGCGCGATCGGTACAGACACCATTCGCGTGCGCTGCGATCACCCGCAAGTCCCGCCTGATAAGAATAACTTAGCGTACCGGGCGGCCGATTTGCTAGCGAAGCAATTCCCCGATGCTTTGGCGAAATACGGCGGAGTCGAAATTGCCATTCACAAGCAAATTCCGGTGGCGGCGGGGCTCGCCGGCGGTTCGGCAAATGCTGCGGCAGTTTTAGTCGGGATGGATTTGTTATGGCGATTGGGACTTACTCAGTCGGAGTTGCAAGAGTTGGGGGGAACTTTGGGTTCTGATGTGCCTTTTTGTATTGCTGGAGGTACGGCTTTGGCAACTGGGCGCGGAGATAAACTGTCGCCACTGCCCGATTTTGGAGGTTTGTCTGTGGTGTTGGCGAAGTTTCGGAATCTCAGTATTTCTACGGCTTGGGCGTATCAAACTTATCGTCAGCAGTTCAGCAGTACCTATTGTGCGCCGGAGGATTTGGATTGTCGCCGGGAAAAGCTGCATTCGGGCCCGATGGTGGGGGCGATCGCCCAAAAAGATCGATCGAAAATTGGTCAATTGCTACACAACGATCTAGAAAAGGTGGCGCTACCTGTGTATCCGCAGGTGTTACAGTTGCGCCAGGCCTTTGAGTCGGCGGGGGTTTTAGGTACTATGATGTCCGGTTCTGGGCCGACGGTGTTTGCTTTGGCGGAGTCTCCAGAGCGGGCTCAGCAAGTTTTGGAACAGGTGAAAAGTGCGATCGCTTCTCCAGATTTAGATTTTTGGGTAGCCAAGTTTAGTAATACTGGGATTCGGATTTTTTCGGAGGAAAACGATCGAAAACCGCCGATTTCCAGGGCGTAACTCGAAGCTAGGGCGATCGCGATCGGAGTTAAATGCGTCTGGCGGGCGATCCTCTCCGAGGGCTGCGCTAACGGCAAATATGGATCTAACTTGGCGCAGAGCCGATCGATCTCGAAAAACTGATAAAATGTCATGAAACACGAATTTTAGTTTTGGTCGATCGACCAAATATCTAAAATCTCACATCAAATCCGTTAATATCGGAATAGTAAATTCGAGTTAACTATTAACTGTCAACTGATGAAAATGGCTGATTTAACCAATCCAAATTCTACTTCTCAAACTCCAATTTCTGCTGAGAATAATTCTCCGACATCGCCTCAGCCGCCGACGGTTTTGCGCTGCGTGACTGGTTCGCTGATGGCGGGCGGCTTTGCGGCGGCTTTGTATGTGTTCACTTTGTCGATCGCCCAAAGTTTTGCTAACAAGCCGATTCATTCTACTAATGTGACTGTAATTAATATTGCGGCGGCTGTGCGAACTTTAGTTATGGGAATGGTGGCTTTGGGCGGAGGCGTTTTTGCTTTTGCATCTGTAGGTTTGATGCTGCTGGCTGTACAACTTTTGATTCAAAAGTTTGCGAAACAACCCACAGCTTGAAACCATCGAGGTGCACAAACTCTCGTCCGCAAGGCAACGACTAAATAGTAAGATTGAAGGAATGGAATTATTTACGATCGGGCACTCAAATTTGAGTATTGAAGCGTTTGTTTTGCTGCTACAACAACATGAGATTACGGCAGTGGTAGATGTGCGATCGCACCCTTTTAGTCGTTATTTACCCCATTTTAATCAGTCTGAAATTAAAGCTTCTCTGTCTGCTGTCGGCATTCAATACGTTTTTTTAGGTAAAGAGTTGGGCGCGAGACCGGAAGATTTAAGCTGTTACGATACTGGTGGTAAAGCTTTGTACGATCGCATAGCCACAACTCCTTTATTTTTGGCAGGAATTCAGCGCTTGCTCAAAGGTGTAGAAAATTATCGGGTCAGTTTAATGTGTGCGGAAAAAGACCCGATAACTTGTCATCGGACTATCTTAGTTTGTCATAAGCTGAAAGATTTGAGCTTGCAAATTAATCATATTCTATCCGATGGCAATCTCGAATCGCACCAGAATTTAGAAGGCCGACTTTTAAGCAAGTTTAACAAAGGAAAAAAGAGTGATGAACCAATTCAATTAAGTTTGTTTGAAATAGAGCCTGTTAAAACTGAAATAGTTGATTTAGAATCAGCTTATCACCGCCACGGATTGGAAATCGCTTATGTCACAAAAGAAAGCAATTAATTTATTTACAATTGGTTTTACTCAAAAAAGTGCTGAGCAGTTTTTTGAGACTTTGATGCAAGCGGGAGTCCGCAGGGTGATCGATACGCGGCTAAATAATGTGTCACAGTTAGCAGGTTTTGCGAAGCGGAAAGATTTAGAATATTTTCTGCGAACCATTGGTAATATTGAGTATGTTCATGTGATAGATTTAGCGCCTACTCAAGATATTTTGGATGATTATAAAAAGAAAAAGGGAAATTGGGATGTTTATGAACAGCAGTTTTTGGAGTTGATGCGCGATCGACAAATTGAGCAAAAGGTTTCGTCAGATCTGATGGACTGTGCGTGTCTGCTTTGCAGCGAACCAAAACCTCATAATTGTCACCGCCGTTTAGTGGCTGAATATCTCAGCGATAAGTGGAAAAATGTCAAGATTAATCATCTTTAAAAAGTCCGGTATCTAACAAAACAATCTAAAATATAAAATATAAAATCGAATGACTCGGATAATTTGTCTCGCTAATTCCTGGAAACGGGGCGAAAGGTGCATTGCCGGAATTAATGAACTGCAAGGTAAGTGGGTTCGCCCAATTTCCGACTTACCAGATGGTCAAATTCCTAAAGAAATGCGGCAGATAAATAGACTTGAACCTGCATTATTGGATCTTCTAGACATTCCTCTGGCGAAGACTGGGCGGGATTTTGGTTTTGAGTCGGAAAATCTGTCTATTTTACCGGGAAAATGGCGGCAAGTCGGGAAAGTTCCGCCAGCATATTTGTTGAAATATTGCAACAGTCAGGCATATATTTTGCACAACGATTTGCCATATGTTACGGTGGAATATATGCAGTCTTTGCCAAAGTGCGATCGCCTAAGTTTGCAATTAGTCAAAGCAGTAAGATTTACGGTAAAGAAGCTAATCCAAAGATTTGAAGATGGTAATAAATGGAAAGGCTCTATTATCACCAAATATAACCAAAGATTGACAGCAACAATTACCGATCCAGTATTTATTAGAAAGTTAGAATTGGGATATCGACCGCAAAAGACTTGTTTGGTAACAGTTAGTTTGAGTATGCCTTGGCGGCCAGACGATTGGGAGGGAGATGACCCTTGCTGGAAGTTGATTGCGGGTGTGGTAGAGTTGCCGGAAGATATTATTGACGATGAAGTTTTGTTTTGATCGAAAAGGGCGATCGATTATTTCTTTCTTTTGTTACCGCAAAAACTCTATTCGTGCTATGATCCTGCGGGAATGTATCAGAAAGGGGTGCTTTTTTATGAAAGCAGAATTTTATTATGACCATCGGACATATACTTGCAGTTTAGTTCAAGTTGATTTTGTCAAAGAATTAAAAATCAAAAATTATCAAGGTTTTGTCTTAGCAATTAAACAAGGACAAAAAATTGGGCTTTTGGGAAAAGCTCGCCACAATGCTAAAAAAATTGATGTATCTCAGTCGCATTTTTATAATCTGATTAAAGCAGCCATGAATGCTTTGGAATTGCAAACTAGAAATGACTTGATTTTAGAGAGAGACCGGATTATTTCTGATGGCGAGGAAAAGATTCAGCAGCAAGATCGAGAAATTCGGGTTCTGAATGAACAACTCAGAATATTTGCAGAACGAGTTGAGCATTTGTTAGCAGAAAAGCAGCAATTAACTATGCAGCTCATAGATAATGAAATCAGAGAAAGTGCAGTTAGTCAAGAGATAGAAGACTGTTTAGACTCGGAGACAGATTTATCGACGGAGGAAACAGAAAATGAGATGGCAGAAACGGAGATTAGTCAGAATATAGGATAATTAGTGGCACAGTTAATAGAAAATATACCGTTATAGTCAGAGCTATTTGTAGGGTGCGTACTGCGCACCTTACTAGCACATAAAGTGTAAAAATAAATTCATTGCATCATAACTGAATACTGTGAAACTAAGATTTTAAAATCAAGTTTTTCTCGGCAATAACGTACTCCGGTATCCAAAATCTCTCTACAGACATCAGAATAACTGCCGATATGAAAATATCAACGTCCTCTCCCATTTCTGCTGTTGGCAGCAAACCAAATAATTCGTCAAATTCCTTGACATCTGCTAAGATGTTATCTATATCTTCTAGAAGTTCGTCCGGGTAAATGCAGTGAATTGCTCCGTCATCTTCGTAATATTCTTCATCATCAGGTAAGAATTGTGAGGGTTTGAGTTCAGCCATCAGATAATCTAGCTTTTGAAACTCTGCTTCCGAAATTATCGCCGCGATATCTTCTCCGGCTTGCTGTAAAAGAATCCGATCGCCCTTAAACATCACTCGTTTGATAATCTCGATCGCACTTTCGCAAAATTCCTCAACAGTTAAGCGAAAAAATCCCTCTCCGTCTACAATCACCCGATTCTCCGGCAAATCTGCACGCACAAACCCATTCTCGAAATTATCTGGCATTTTCCTGACACTTCCATGTACGATGGCTACGCCCCGGCTTGCGCCTACGAACTATCATCAGCAGCATTGTGTCCTTAAGTCAATACTCTTTCCCCAACAACAGGATCGTTGATAATATTGCACAATAGATAAAATTGTAGATGTATAGCACCTCCGTTTTTTTACCGCCGATGAAAAGCTTATTCCTCGATCGACTCCACCACCCCTCGCGCCCCGTCATCGTCTTTGACGGCGCAATGGGAACCAACCTGCAAGTCCAAAACCTGACAGCAGAAGACTTCGGCGGCAAAGAATACGAAGGCTGCAACGAATATCTCGTCCACACCAAGCCGGAAGCCGTCGCCATAGTCCACCGAGGTTTCCTCGAAGCAGGGGCCGACGTGATTGAAACAGACACCTTTGGTGCGGCTTCCATCGTCCTCGTCGAATACGATTTAGCTGACAAAGCTTATGAGCTCAACAAAGCCGCCGCCGAACTCGCCAAGGGTATCGCCGCCGAATTTTCCACCCCAGAAAAGCCCAGATTTGTCGCAGGTTCGATCGGGCCAGGCACCAAATTGCCCACATTAGGACACATTGATTTCGACACACTCACCGCCGCTTTTGCCGAACAAGCAGAAGGACTTTACGACGGCGGAGTTGACTTATTTCTGGTCGAAACTTGCCAAGATGTGCTGCAAATTAAATCAGTATTAAATGCGATTGAAGAAGTATTCAAGAAAAAAGGTGCGCGAATTCCATTAATGGTATCAGTGACAATGGAAGCCACCGGCACAATGTTAGTCGGTACCGACATCAGCGCCGCCTTAGCCATTTTGCAGCCGTACCCGATCGACATTTTAGGATTAAATTGTGCTACTGGGCCCGATCGCATGGCCGAACACATCAAATACCTTTCCGAACATTCACCCTTCGTAGTTTCCTGCATTCCCAACGCCGGTTTACCCGAAAACATCGGCGGCCACGCGCACTACAAACTCACGCCCATAGAATTAAAAATGGCCTTGATGCGCTTCGTCGAAGACTTAGGCGTACAAGTCATCGGCGGCTGCTGCGGGACGCGCTACGATCACATCCGCGAACTATCAGAAATTGGCAAAACTCTCACACCCAAAATTCGCGAAATTAGCTGGGAACCTTCCGCAGCCTCAATTTATAGCGCCCAACCCTACGAACAAGAGAATTCCTTCTTAATTGTCGGCGAAAAACTCAACGCCAGCGGTTCCAAAAAATGCCGCGATTTGCTAAACGCTGAAGACTGGGACGGTTTAGTAGCAATGGCTAGGGAACAAGTGCGAGAAGGCGCGCATATTCTCGATGTCAACGTGGATTATGTCGGTCGCGATGGTGTCCGCGACATGAAAGAATTAGTTTCTCGTGTTGTCACAAATGCAACTCTCCCTTTAATGTTGGATTCCACCGAATGGGAAAAAATGGAAGCCGGATTAAAAGTTGCGGGCGGCAAATGTTTGCTAAATTCTACTAACTATGAAGACGGAGAACCGCGTTTTTATCAAGTTTTGGATTTGGCGAAAAAATACGGCGCTGCTATCGTTATCGGTACAATTGATGAAGACGGGATGGCGCGGACAGCAGATCAGAAATTTGCGATCGCCCAACGCGCCTACAACAGCGCCATCGAAAGAGGAATTCCCGCCCAAGAAATATTTTTTGACACCCTAGCTTTGCCAATTTCCACCGGGATTGAAGAAGACCGAAAAAATGGTAAAGCTACGATCGAATCTATCCGCCGTATCCGCCAAGAATTGCCCGGTTGTCACGTGATTTTAGGAGTTTCCAACATCTCCTTCGGCTTAAATCCGGCGGCGCGACAAGTATTGAATTCGATGTTTTTGCACGAAGCAATGCAAGCGGGAATGGACTCAGCCATTATCAGCGCTAATAAGATTTTGCCCCTCGCCAAAATCGACCCCAAACACCAAGAAATCTGCCGTAAACTGATTTACGACGAACGCGAGTTCGACGGCGATATTTGTGTTTACGACCCCTTGGGCGACCTGACAACGGTGTTTGCGGGCAAAACTACCAAGCGCGATCGGACAGAAGACGCCAACCTCCCCGTAGAACAGCGTCTCAAGCAGCACATCATCGACGGCGAACGCATTGGACTCGATATCCAACTAGCCAAAGCATTAGAAACCTATCCACCCCTCCAGATTATCAATACTTTCCTCTTAGACGGGATGAAAGTAGTCGGAGAATTGTTCGGTTCGGGACAAATGCAACTGCCTTTCGTATTGCAATCAGCCGAAACCATGAAAGCCGCCGTTGCTTATTTAGAACCGTACATGGAAAAGTCGGAATCCGGGGACAATGCCAAAGGAACATTCATCATTGCGACTGTCAAAGGCGACGTTCACGACATCGGCAAAAACTTGGTTGATATTATCTTATCAAACAACGGCTACCGCGTGATTAATTTGGGAATTAAGCAGCCCGTTGATAACATCATTGATGCCTACGAAAAGCACAAAGCTGATTGTATTGCCATGAGCGGTTTGCTGGTAAAATCTACCGCATTTATGAAAGAAAATCTGGAAGTATTCAACCAGAGGGGAATTACAGTCCCGGTAATTTTGGGCGGTGCAGCTTTGACTCCCAAATTTGTGCATGAAGACTGCCAAAACGCTTACAAAGGTAAAGTAGTTTACGGCAAAGATGCGTTTTCTGACCTGAATTTTATGGAGAAACTGATGCCAGCTAAATCTGCTGGTAACTGGGAAGATTTCCAAGGATTTTTGGATGAAGTTGGAAATGGCAACGGTGCAGTTAAAGAAGTTAAGACTTCCGAAGAAATTGCTGTTGAGGATGCCAAAAAAGCAGCCAAATTAGAGATTCCGACTGTGATAGATACTAAGCGATCCGAAGCAGTTGACATAGATATCGATCGCCCAAATCCGCCTTTTTGGGGAACTCAGTTATTGCAGCCTCAAGACATCCCCTTTGAAGAACTTTTATGGCACTTAGACTTACAAGCCTTAGTTGCGGGACAGTGGCAGTTTCGTAAGCCAAAAGACCAATCGCGGGAAGAATACGACGCTTTCTTAGCTGAGAAAGTGTATCCGATATTGGAAGAGTGGAAACACAAAATAATCACTGAAAAGCTATTGCATCCCCAAGCAATTTACGGGTATTTTCCTTGTCAGTCAGAAGGCAATTCTTTGCATTTGTACGATCCCGAAATTATGAATAACGGGCAAGATGTATCGACACCCGCCACAACGTGGACATTTCCGCGCCAAAAATCGGCGCGCAGAATGTGCATTGCTGACTTCTTTGCATCGAAAGAATCGGGTAAAATCGATGTATTTCCGATGCAAGTAGCGACAGTGGGCGAGATTGCGACAGAGTATGCCCAAAAGCTGTTTGCTAACAATCAATATACCGATTATCTCTACTTCCACGGGTTAGCGGTACAGACGGCGGAAGCAGTAGCAGAGTGGACTCACGCGCGGATTCGCCGGGAATTGGGATTTGCTAGCGAAGAACCGGATAACATTCGCGATATGCTGGCCCAAAGATATCGCGGTTCGCGGTATAGTTTCGGCTATCCCGCTTGTCCGAATATGGGGGATCAGTACAAGCAGTTGGAGTTGTTGAAGTGCGATCGCATTAATCTGTATATGGATGAAAGCGAACAACTTTATCCCGAACAATCAACAACCGCAATTATCACCTATCACCCCGCCGCCAAATACTTTACCGCTTAATTTGTAGGGTGCGCAGTGCGCACCTTTTTTCGGTTTTTATTGTTCCTTAAAACAGCCGAGGAAAGCATGAGAGAAGGCTCTGCTTTTAGTTAAAAACTGGGACGCAGAACCTCAAAAAAAAGCATTCCCAGATAGAATCTGAGAACGATAAAAATACTAATTTTCGACTGACAATGCGCAATGTCCAATGCCCAATTCCCAATGCCCGAGCTCCATCTTAAGAGTGATTGCGGGGAGTGCGCGCGCCAGCAGATGCTCCTACCATCGAAGCAACTAAACCTAACAGGGAGCCGAACAAAAACGACCAACCGGCCTTTGCAGCATTACCAGCAATATTGCGAGTATCCTGAGCAGTTACGTTAGGGGCTTGGTTCGGTAAATTCACCCCGCCCTGCTGCGCTTGATTGAGCGCTTCTCCAGCATTAGCTGCGATTACGCCAAAAGTACCAGCTACGCCATTTGCTAACAGCCAAGAGCCAATTGTCAAGGTAGTTGCCCACAAAATTGCTCCGTTCAAAAGCGCTGTGTTGCGGTTCATCGGCCCGCAAGCGCGAGCAGTTACCCAACCGCCAAGGCCCAAGCTGATTAATAAGCTGATAATTGACCAAATTCCGACGCCGGTACCCACGTCCCCCGCAATACTGCGCGGAGCTCCTGAATTAGCAATGTTGCTCAAGCCGATCGCAGCGCCCAATGCACTTAAAACTAATTGCGTGGCGATCGCAATCACCAAACCTGAAAAAATCGGGCCCCACCGCACTCGATCGTGATATTCCATCACTGAATTCACCACCACGGGTTCGGCAACAACGTTATCTACAGGTCTATTTACGTATGCCATAGCTTTTCCTTTCCTCTGAGACTTGCTTTAATTTTTAAGAATCTTTCACCTAAGCATTGATTGTGGCTGAGATTGATAGAAACTATATCTGCCTCGGGAAATAACTGTTCCCTATGTCTGAAGAAAGAAATGAATAAGTCATCAGCCCTCAACCAGCAGCTATTAGCTAATGACTGATGACCGATCGCTATTTTATCCAGTTAGAAAAGTTGAGGGATGTATAGAGGAAAGGCAGCCTAGCGCAATCTTACAGCCGTTCCCACCGCCGTAATCAGCAGCAAAGCCCCCTTGGCATCTACATTAATCGTGCCGGTGTCAATTTCCACTCCGATAACGGCATTTGCTCCCATCCTCTGAGCCCGTTGTTCCAGTTCGGCAAGGGCATCTCGCTGGCCCTTGAGAAACACTTCCTCGTAACTGCCGGTGCGCCCGCCGATGATGTCGCGAATACCTGCGAAGAAATCTCGCAGGGCGTTGGTGCCGTAGACAACCTCAGCAGTTACAATTCCCAGGTAAGATTGGATTTCCGATCCTTGAATGACATCCGTTGTTGTTACAATCATCTGTTGGCCTCAAATGCGAAAATTTTGAGTTGGTCGAGTGCTGTAGGTTTACTACATCTCGGCGTTCAAAAATTCCAGGCAAACCCTAAGCTGTCAGTAGTTCGCTCTTTTATTCCACACACTCTTTGAAAAAAATGGCCGTCCACAAACAAAGTCTCTTGGTGTTCAGTACGCTGTTGGTAGCGGGATTCGCGATCGCAGCACCGCTTCGGGCGGTTTCAGCAGAAATATCAGTTCAAGCTAGGCCTAAAAGTGATTCAAATTTAGATGCTCTGCTGCGGCAAGGACGCGAGTTGGTAGATTTAGGAGACTACAGTAAGGCGATCGCCATTTATCAGCAAGCAGCGCGTTTAGATGCGGAAAACCCGCGTATTTTTTCCGGTATTGGCTATTTAGAAGCGCGTCAGGGCAACTATCAAGCCGCCATCGAATTTTACCAGCAGGCGATCGGTCTGGAACCCAATAATGCTGACTTTCAATACGCATTAGGATATGCTATGGCGAATTTAGAAAACTATCCAGCAGCAGCCACAGCTTACCGCCGCGCCGCCCAGCTCGATCGCAAAAATGTCAACGCCCGGATCGGTCTCGGAGTGGTACTGTTTCAGCAAAAAGATTACAGCGGTGCTTTTAAAGCATACCAAGAGGCGATCGCCCTCGATCCGAAAAGTTGGCAAGCTTATTCTTCAATGGGTTTAGTATTGATCCAGCAAGGAAACTTTGCCAGTGCAGTCACCGTACTCGAACAAGCAGCCAAACTTGCTCCCAAACAAGCCAGCGTGCAGTTAAAATTAGGCACTGCTTTGCTTCGCAGCGGGAATACTGCTGAAGGGATCGCAGCTTTTGAAGAAGCTGCCAAATTGGAGCCTCGAAATCCAGAAGTGCAGCTAGAAATTGGCGAAATTCTCAAAAGTCAAAACGACTTAAACGGAGCACTTGTCGCTTACGGGCGGGCGATTGCGGTGCGACCGAATTTAGTGGAAGCCCACGCAGCAATTGGGGAAATCCAACTAGAAAAACAAGATTTTTTAGGAGCGATAGGCACTTTCCGACGAGTGATTCAACTCGACCCAGACCGGGCAGAAGCTTATTACAATATGGGTAAAGCATTAAAAGCGCGCGATCGCAAATCCGAAGCAATTCAAGCTTTTCAACAAGCCCTCGACACTTACCGCCAGCAAGGCAACAATGATGGTGCCCAAAGAGCTGAGGCGGCGCTCCAGGAACTCAAGCAATAAGTAATTGGGCATGGGGGCATGGGGCATGGGGCATTGCTAGTAACTAATAAATGACTTTTTTCCCCTTCCCTTAACATCACAAGGAATGCTCGATAATTAATCCATGTATCCGTGTTAAAATTCGTGTCGTGCCTTCCTTTTGCTTATGAATTTAAATGATTCTACACCGCCACTGTATGAGATGAATCCGCTGGATAGATTTTCCGATCGCGCCGCCGATTATGTCAAATATCGACCGAGTTATCCAGTCGCCGCGATCGAGGCGATTTTAGCAGGACTTGGAGAACCTTCGCAGTTAACAGCAGCCGATATCGGTGCTGGCACCGGAATCTCTTCGCGTTTGCTAGCAGAAACAGGCGTTCGAGTATTAGCGATCGAACCCAATGCCGAGATGAGACAAGCGGCGGAAATCCACCCCTTGGTAGAGTGGAAAGAAGGAACTTCCGAAGCAACTAATTTGCCAGAGTCATCAGTCGATTTAGTCACTTGTTTCCAGTCTTTTCACTGGTTCAATCCTGTTTTGGCATTGCCCGAATTTCGACGAATTCTCCAGCCGTCGGGAAGGTTGGCTGTCGTTTGGAATTTGCGCGATCGCACGGATGAATTCACACTTCTCTACACCCAAATAGTCAAGACCGCTTCCAACAACCATCTGGCCGAAAAGCGCGATCGAGCTATTGAACCTCTGCTGACAAGTTCTGATTTTACTAATGTCCAAAGCTGTGATTTTGCGTACAAACAAGACTTAGATTTACCAGCACTGATCGGACGAGCTCAGAGTTCATCGTACATTCCCAAGTCAGGGCCGCAATTGCATAAACTAATCTCAGATTTGACCGAACTTTATGAAACTCACTGCGCCAATCAAAGCTTTGTTTCTTTAGTTTACCAAACTCGGGTTTGTCAGGCACAGCTTTCAAATGCTTAAATTTTTTTTTAACTTCAGAAAAGCGCGTGTTTAGGTGATATAATGTCGGCGGTAATTGGGAAAGGACGATCGCCCTTAAATAGTTGCTCTCAAGTTCTCTCTTTTGTAAGATACTTAAACTACTCCCCCAAAATTAATTTATTTCTATTGGTAGAGCCGCTCAACTTGTTAACATTTGTAAAATAAGCAAAATATCCCATCCCCTGAGCTTTATCTATGCAAACGTATGACGTGATTATCATCGGAGCAGGCCACAACGGACTGGTCTGCGCCTCTTATCTCCTCAAAGCCGGATATACCGTCCTTTTGTTAGAAAAACGTTCGGTTCCAGGCGGCGCAGCCACTACCGAAGCTGCGATTCCCGAATTGCCGGATTTTAAATTCAATTTGTGTGCGATCGACCACGAATTTATCCATTTAGGGCCAGTTGTAGAAGAATTAGAACTGGAAAAATACGGTTTAGAATATCTTTTCTGCGATCCAGTTGCCTTTTGTCCGCATCCCGACGGCAAATATTTCTTAGCGCACAAATCTGTCGAAAAAACCTGTGCTGAAATTGCCCGCTACAGCGAGCGCGATGCTAAAAAATATGCCGAATATACAGATTTTTGGCAGCGGGCTTTGGGTGCAATGATTCCGATGTTCAACGCGCCGCCAAAATCCATCATAGATATTGCCGGAAACTACGATATTGCCAAACTGAAAGACTTATTTTCAGTCATCGGTTCCCCCGACAAAACGCTGGACTTTATTCGCACGATGCTCAACAGCGCTGAAGACATTCTCAACGAGTGGTTTGATGAGGAATTTATCAAAGCACCCCTAGCAAGATTGGCTTCAGAACTCGGCGCGCCTCCTTCGCAAAAAACCCTTGCTGTAGGCGCAATTATGCTGGCAATGAGACACAATCCCGGCATGGCAAGACCGCGCGGCGGAACGGGTGCATTAATACAAGCGCTGCTCAATTTAGTCAAGAGCTATGCGGGTGTTGTGCTTACCGATCAGCACGTCGAGAAAATATTAGTTGATGGCGGGCGCGCTGTCGGTGTTCGAGTTGCAGGCGGCACGGAATATCGAGCTACCAAAGGTGTCATTTCTAATATTGATGCGAAGCGCTTGTTTCTGCACTTAATGGATTCCAGCGATGTTGACAGTGCTGACCCGAATTTGCGGGAAAGATTGGAGCGCAAAATTGTTAACAATAACGAGACTATTCTCAAAATAGACTTAGCTCTCAATGAAATACCGAAGTTCGATCGCTGGAACCATCGAGACGAGTATTTAATGGGATCGGTTTTAATTGCCGACTCGGTGAAACACGTGGAAATTGCTCACAGCGAGCCTTCAATCGGCCGTATTCCCGACTCTGATCCGTCGATGTATGTGGTGTTTCCGACGGTACGCGACCCATCAATGGCTCCTCCCGGACACCATACGGCTTGGATTGAGTTTTTTGCTCCTTACCAGATCGAAAATGCTGAAGGAACCGGCCAGCACGGTACGGGTTGGACGGATGAACTGAAAAACAAAGTTGCCGATCGCTGCATCGATAAATTAGCAGAATACGCGCCCAATATCAAGAATTCAATTATCGGCCGCCGCGTGGAAAGTCCGGCGGAATTGGGAGAGCGTTTGGGCGCTTTGAAGGGAAATTACTACCACGTTGACATGACGCTGGATCAGATGATATTTTTCCGCCCTTTACCGGAGTTGGCTAATTACAAAACGCCGATCGACGGTTTGTTCCTCACGGGTGCGGGAACGCATCCGGGTGGCTCGATTTCGGGGATGCCGGGACGCAATACTGCTCGCGTTTTCATGCACTCGCAGCAGCCGATCGCACAAATTTTAGCGGATGCGGCTAGTTCTCTGAAATCGACGGCTAAGTCGGTATTTCGGAGTAATGAGAAGTAAGATTTTTAGCAACCGCAGAAGTCGGCGGATAAACGCAGATGAATTACATCTGCGTTTATTTGTATTAATTTATTCAGTGTGCGAGTGCGAGAATTTTTTCTGGTTGGTTTCCTGTGAAGGGAAAACGATTTGCGATCGACCTCAATCTCTTTGAAAACTCACTCCGCTAACCTTGTTGAACCATCCACATCCGAAATCCCTGAATTTGTTCGGCTTGCGGCAGGGGATAATCGCTGAGGTCGATCGCCGCATTCTCCTGGGCTCTAATAAATTCATACTTTATGCCGATGAAAAGACCGGCCCAAAGTTGAGAAACTAAAAGATGGCGTTACCCTTTTTTGAGCGATGGCAAACCGAGTTTTGATTGTCGGCGGGCGCGGACGAATTGGCAGCAGCGTTGCCCAAGATATTCTCACCCATACCGACGCAGAAATTACTGTCACCGGACGCAACCCTGAAGGCTCTATTCTGCCGGGATTGCCGCCCGATCGGGTGCAGTATCTCGCTTTAGATTTAGCGGACACTGTCGCTATGAAAAAAGCAGTTTCATCATCTAATCTTGTCGTTCACTGTGCTGGGCCTTTTCACTACCGAGACGCGGGCGTGCTGAAAAATTGCATCGAATCAGGCGTTAATTATACTGATGTCAGCGACAGCCGCAGTTTTACTCGCAAAGCTTTAGAATTGCGCGGATCTGCTGAAAATGCGGGAGTTACTGCTATTATTAATACGGGAATTTTTCCAGGTATTTCTAACAGTATGGTGCGCCGAGATGTCGAACAATTAGATGCAGCAGAACACATTCATTTGAGTTATGTAGTCGGAGGTTCGGGCGGTGCTGGCGTTACTGTTATGAGAACGACTTTTTTAGGCTTGCAAACGCCTTTTGAGGTTTGGGAAGACGGCAAGTGGCAGCAGGTACAACCCTACAGCGATCGCGAAACAATTGAATTTCCTGCACCCTACGGCAAAACTGGGGTTTACTGGTTCGATATGCCGGAAGTAATCACTTTGCCCGAAACTTTCCCCGTCAAATCAGTTGTGACTAAATTCGGCACCTGTCCCGACCTTTACAATCACCTTACCTGGTTTGTTGCCAAGTATTGGCCGGCTAGCTGGCTCAAAAATAACTCGGTGATTGAGTTTCTTTCCTATGTCAGCTACGGGATGACTAGCGTTAGTAATAGTTTTAGCGGCGTTGGCGTGGCTGTGCGATCGCAAGTAAGCGGCATCAAAGACGGCAAACCCGCTCAAGTTCGATCGACGGCTGTACACCCAAATGCTGCGGCAGCTACGGGCATCGGTACTGGCAGCATCGCTCAATTAATGTTAGAGGGCAAACTGACCAAACCGGGCGTTTGGTCGGTAGAGCAAGCTCTTTCTACTGAGCTATTTGAAGAATATATGCAGAACCGCCACCTCAATATAGAGCAGGTTTTTTTGTAGTTGTTTAGGTTGTTTGTAGCAATTTTAGATGTTGGGTGAATAAGCTTTTTTTGATGAACCGCGAAGTAAGAGAGGAGAAGAGTTAGGGTTCGCAACTGATGGGAGAACCGCTAGATAGGGTTCCTCGTAGGAATTGCGATAGTCGCTCACAGGATAGGAATTCTGCTTGTCGGACTAATCTATCTTTTGGTAGAAGTAATCGTAACAAGCAGGGGCTTAATATGTTCCACATCACGAGAAAGATCCCTTTTCGCTCGATCGAGATGCCGTAGCTGCGACTTTTAAGATGGCGCTTCAACCAAGCTTTTCAATGTGCGATCGCAGTGAAGGGGCGACAAATACCATAGTTTTTGCGGAAAAATACGAGGAGACGTTGATATGAAGCGGGTTTTAAAAGCTCTCGGGCAAACATTGAGTCAAAGCATTTTGCTGGTATGTATGCTGGCTTTCATTGTTCTGGCAGGTATAGCGGTAGCACCCAGTCAGGCTGCTTACGCAGGTCAAGACAGGAGTCAGGCGCAGCCGTCCGCTAAAATTACTGACCCCGCAGAAAGTTTCGAGGATCTGAATCCCCAAGCAGCTTACGAAGATATAGTCAAAACCGCTCAAAATCCTGCCAAGGTAGAGAAGGTTTACGAAGAAAGCTTGAAGGAGTACAAGGGAGAGCACCCGCAAGAAGGCATAGTTCAAAAAGCTGAAGAGTTGATCGAAAAGGTAACAGGCAACGACTAAATCAATAAGTTTATATCATAGGGCATAGGGCATAGGGCATAGGGCATAGGGCATAGGGCATAGGGCATAGGGCATAGGGCATAGGCGATTGTTTTTGGTCATTTCGGAACTATTAGCTTTTTTTAGATACCCGACTTCTTCAAGAAGTTGGGTATCTGGGTATATTGATTTTATTTAATTTTTGTTTTTGCTTCTTCCTTCGGATTGAATTAGCAGATTCATCCTTAAGGAAGATGAATAAACAGAAATTTAAAAGGTAAATTAAACCATAGTTTCAGTTAGATAAAAGGAAAAAAATATCATGAGCGATGACAAAAAAACAGTAAAGGAACCTGATGCTAACCTCGACCCGCTGTCGGGGGAAACTGGGGCTCATCCCGTAGCAACTGGTATCGGCGCGGCGAGTGCGGGTGCTGCGGGTGCTGCGATCGGTGGTGCGATCGGCGGGCCTGTAGGAGCTGTTGTGGGCGCTGTTGTGGGCGCGTTTAGCGGTGGTTTGGCGGGAAAAGGCGTCGGCGAGGCGATCGACCCTACGGTAGAAGATGCTTACTGGCAAAGCAGCTACAGTTCCCGTCCCTACGCAGACACGAGCGCGACTTACGACGACTATCAGCCTGCATACCGCACGGGTTATGAGGGATACAGCCGCTACAACGGTACTGGTAAGAGCTTCAACGAACTCGAAGACGATTTGCAGCGCGACTACGAAACAAATCGCGGTAAGTCGAAGGTGACTTGGGAAAAAGCTAAGCACGCCACCCGCGACGCTTGGGATCGGGTGGAACGCGCTGTTCCTGGCGATATTGACAAAGACGGCCGCTAAGGGCGTTTCCGGTTGCATCCGAATGATACCGAGGACACCGCGAGTGCCTTTGTCCCTACCCCATTAATTGTAGGGACAAAGGCACTCGCGGTGTCCTCCGTTTATATCATTCCGATGAAGAGCGGATTTTGTACAATATTCGATCGTTCCGGGTTTTTTTTACCGCCACACTTGGCTCGATTCGGCAGCGTGGGTAAAAAAACCCGGTTTTTGCGTCTGGGATTGCGATCGTACTGTTTGACTATTAGCCTTGCAATTAAGCTAATTCAGGACTAGGCGCTCGATCGCCATTCCCGCAAGCGTTCCTATCCCAAAACTAAGGACTAAAAAATATATTATTGACTTGACTGAAAGTGTAGTTAATTTGCTCCTGCACCTTAGAAAAATGAAGCTGCATCTTTAGTATCTCTTTCTTAGAATTAGCTTCAGCAATCTTACTTTCCAAAGCTAGCAAGTTGCGGTTGAGAGTTTCTACTCGCACAGTTTGGTCGTCTAAGTCAATTTTTAGTTCTGCCGCCTTATCGAATTGAATCTGCTTGTGAACCAAGGCGAGGCGGACGCAACTTTCATCCTCTCTCTGAAGAGCTAGCAAAGCTCGCTGCTGCCACTGATTGGCTTGAGATTCCGCTTGATTGTACTGCCACTGAATGCGCAGTTGGGCGGAAATCGCGCTGCCAACAGCCTGACGCAGTGCTTTGAGAGGTTCCTGAATTTCTGAGATTAACAAATCCCAAAGATTCATCAGTTCGTTAGTAAATTCTTCGCGATTTACAGAGGCTACCAGTGCTTCTAACAGCAATAAATTTGGTTGCATCTGCTGCATATTGGTCTCAAATATTAACTGTGCTTCTGACAACTGCCGATCGCCCGTTTTTTCTGATACTTCACCGGGTAAGTGTTCTAAGATTTTTTGAGTGCTGTCTCCGAAGGCTTCTGGATCTGAACTTGCAGCTACAAAGGCTTGTAGTTTTTCATGGGCGATCGAACTGAGTCTTTGTCGCAGCAAATCGCAGCCCGCCCGCTGCACAGGCCCTGTTTCGCTTTGACAAATCTTGATGACTATTTTCAAGCCTGCATCGCCGTAATTTAAGGTCTCCTTCAGGGCGGCAATACGATGTTCGCCGACAGAACTAGACAGCCGGTGTTTAACTCCTGCTAGTCCGCCGAGCACCACACCGCCCGCAGGAGGC
Source organism: Cyanobacteria bacterium SOY_34_metabat_3 (assembly GCA_031399265.1). Taxonomy (GTDB): domain Bacteria; phylum Cyanobacteriota; class Cyanobacteriia; order Cyanobacteriales; family Microcoleaceae; genus Microcoleus. The sequence continues at coordinate 20,560 of JANNOR010000175.1, forward strand.
GGCCGTTGACCGCCTCTAACTGCATCGTATGGTTTCGGTTGGTCGAGATTTTCTAACACAAGCACTTATAGCAGTTGACAGTTGACAGTTGACAGTTGACAGTTATAGCACTGTCCACTGCTAACAGTTCCCAGCCCTTCCCTTTGCTTTTCAAAACAAAAAGTTTAAAATCGGCGTTTTTCCGATGGAACAATGTTTGGGACGGTCGCCTCTGAAGGAGTTGTTGTCCGAGGCAGAACTGAGGATATTTCAGTTCTGTGTAAATTGACTATTTGAGCGTATCTTTCAGTACAGTCCTCGCTGCCAAGTGATTGCGAGTCGAAGTCAAAATTTCGGTTTCGCGTTCCAATCTCGCAGCAGTATCTTGCAATTCTAAAAGAGTTTGCTGTTCTGTCGCTGCACCGTAAAGGTAGCTGGCTACCCAGTAGGACAATTCTGTGGGCAAACTGGGGATGTCTTCGGGTAGGTCGATCGGCTGATCCATCAATTTGCTGGAGAGGCGAACTACATCTCGAAGCAGTTGTTCGACTTCTTTGCCCAAAGATCGGAGGTCTTTTTGCGGTGGTTCGTCTTCAATCCATTCTACTAGACCGACTAAATAAGGTTTTTCCCGAACGGCGTCAAGAACTCGGAACCGCTGCTGTCCGAGAGTCATAATTTTCAGGCGATCGTCAGGGAGTCGCTGACAGTGAATTACTTCAGCGCAGCAGCCAACGGCAGAGACTTTGTTTTGGTTGGGGTCCCACATGAGCACACCGAAACGCCGATCGCCCTCCAGAATGGTATTCATCATGATTCGATAGCGAAACTCGAAAATTTGCAGCGGCAGAGGTCTACCTGGAAATAGAACCACTTCCGGCAACGGAAATAAGGGGAGTTCGCGAACTGCTACAGAGGAAGAGGATGCCATTGTCGCTCAGATGTGACGGTACTTGCGCTTATTTTTCTTACTTTAACTGATTTGAGGGAATTCCGGGCGGGGCGAGGGGCGATCGGTGGAAAATGTGGTGCGATCCGCCCTCATCGATCGCCCTATTGGCAAATTCTGTGAAGCCTGCGATGCCAACTCCGATCGCAGCCGCCCTCGCTACAATAGCTTTTAAACTTTTCTTGAATCTGCGTTTTCCCCAAAATCAAACGCTCAAGCTGCGTGCACGTGCCAATCTCCGGCGGCAATTCCTCCAACTCCCACCCCGCCAAATCCAGTTATATCAATTTTTCCGCATGACATTGGCACCTTGTTGGGATATAATACATATTACAAAAAGTAGTATGTCTGCTATACTTTGCAACGTTTACTAAATTTAGATTTTTATTGAAAACAAATCATATGAAATACTTCCTAAAGTATTTTACACTACTCTTTATTTTTTTAACTATTTGCCAGCAAGACAATATGGTAGTCCTGCATGGCAAAGATAATAGGGTGATAAAACAGTTAACCCACCGTTATCAAAATCCTAATATTGCAGGACTACCAAAAAATAAAAATATGAATAAAAATACTTCATTAATTTCCTTTAATACAACCTTCATAGACACAAATTTATCTGATGACTTTTTTTCTGTTTTTTTTATTAATAGCAAAGACGGTTTTATTTCAGGTCGTAATGGAGGAATTTACAAAACGACAGACTCTGCCAAAACTTGGACAAAGTTAAATTCGACAACGACTTTACCTATTCGCGATCTTTACTTTCTGGACAATTCTAACGGTTTTGCCGTAGGTGGTGAAAGTTTTTGCGGAGGAACAGGTTGTACTCCGCCAGGCGGTTTCATTTTAAAAACACAGGATGGCGGGCAAAGCTGGACAAAAGTTTTCACTCCTTCAGATAAATACGTAGAAATTTCTTCTATTTATTTTATCGATAAAAAAACAGGCTTTTGTGTAGGCAGTAATGTGATTTTTAAAACCAATGATGGAGGCAAAACTTGGAAGGAAAATAAAATAGATATTTTTCGTGGCTTAATGAGTAAAATTTCATTCCTTGACCATCAAAATGGGTTTATTATTGGCACATTTAATAAAATACTCAAAACAAACAACGGTGGATTAACTTGGGAAATTAGTAACCCAAATAAAGATTTTAGTTATCATTCTTTCTCTTCATCAGAAGGAGTAAGTTATGTTTCGGGGCAAGGTAGAATTATAAAATCGGTTAATGGTGGTAGTAGCTGGACAGAGTTTGTTAATTCTCCAAGTGATATTTTTGCTATAAAATTTACGGATAAAAATATTGGCTATGCCTTTGGAAGAGGTAATTATTCGGGTGGGTGTTTTGGTTATTCATACGGTTCAATGTATTCTACAAATAATGGAGGTGCTACCTGGAACGGGAATGGGAATTTTAAAGAAGTCGGACTAATTCAGTCCGTCTCTTTTCCGGTACCAAATATAGGGTATGCAATAAGCATAAGCGGTAATAAAATAATAAAAATTTCAATAAAATAGTATAATTCGACTCTTGAGGAACCCTAAAACCGCAATGGCTTCCCTTAAGAAGCAGGGCGGTCAACTTAATTTCAAACCCAGTCAGAGATTTCTGAAGGGATTTAATCTTAAGTTGACACCAAGCAATGCACGGACACTACCCTACAAAATCCTCGTTTTCCCGATCGTGAAACAGCCCTGCCTGGATAGTGGGTTGCATCTGAGGAATTTGAGATTTGCGATTTGAGATTTATTCCACCCACTATACGGTGGGGCAATAATCAATTTTCAATTCCATTATCTAAAATCTCAACTCAAATCTCAAATTGGCACGGTCAACAGTCAACAGTCAAAAATCATTCCGATGCCACCGGAAGTGATATAACATCTGCATGAGAATCCCCCGTCTTTCAAGCGGGGGAGTACATCAAAGCTTGACTTCAATATCTACGCCTGCGGGCAAATCGAGCTTCATCAAAGCGTCAATTGTTTTGGCCGAGGGCTGATGAATGTCAATAATTCGGCGGTGCGTGCGAGTTTCAAAGTGTTCGCGAGAATCTTTGTCTACGTGGGGCGATCGTAGCAAACAGTAAATCCGTCGTTTTGTCGGTAGGGGAATCGGGCCGATCGCAGTGGCGGCTGTCCGATTTGCGGTATCTACAATCTTTTCGCAAGATGCGTCTAGAATGCGTCTGTCGAAAGCTTTGAGGCGAATGCGAATTTTTTGTTGTTGGATAGCTGCCATTTTGGTTTCTTTAATTTTCTAGGTTCAGTTTTTTTGTTGTCTGTTATTTGTTACTTGTTATTTGTTATTTGTTATTTGTTATTTGCTATTTGTTACTTGTTACTTGTTATCGAATATTTAATCAATCATCAATAACCACTAACTACCAACCACTAACTACTAACCACTAACTACTAACCAATAACTACTGACTAAATAGCAGAAAAGCCTCATTAAATTTAGTGGCTTCTCTGCTACTTAGGCTGTTAATGGATTCCTACTTGAGGATTTTGGAAACAACGCCGGCGCCGACGGTGCGGCCGCCTTCGCGGATAGCGAAGCGCATTCCTTGTTCGATCGCGATCGGGTGGATCAGTTCCACAGTCATCTTGATGCGATCGCCAGGCATGACCATTTCAGCTTCTGTGCCGTCATCAGCAGTGAACTGCATGATCGTACCAGTTACATCAGTTGTGCGGACGTAGAACTGAGGGCGGTAGCCAGAGAAAAAGGGCGTGTGACGGCCGCCTTCTTCCTTCTTCAGGATGTACACTTCAGATTCAAACTGAGTGTGAGGCAAGATGCTCTTCGGCTTGGCAATCACCATGCCGCGTTCGATATCCGCCTTCAAAATCCCCCGGAGAAGTAGACCCACGTTGTCGCCGGCCAAGCCTTCGTCCAAGGACTTGGTGAACATTTCCACACCAGTCACCGTAGTGCTGCGAGTGTCCTTAAGCCCAATCACTTCTACGTTTTCGCCGACTTTGACTGTGCCGCGTTCAATCCGGCCAGTGGCGACAGTACCCCGACCAGTAATCGAGAATACATCTTCAACTGCCATCAAGAAAGGCTTGTCTACTTCGCGTTCCGGCGTGGGGATGTAGCTATCCACAGCTTCCATCAGTGCGTAAATCTTGTCAATCCAAGGATTTTCGCCCTTGATCGCTTTGGGATTGGCAGCCATCGCTTCGAGAGCTTTCAAGCCCGAACCGGTCACGATCGGGATGTCATCGCCTGGAAAATCATAAGAGCTGAGAAGTTCGCGAACTTCCATTTCCACCAATTCCAGAAGTTCTGCGTCATCTACCATGTCTTCCTTGTTCAAGAAAACAACCAAACTAGGAACGCCAACTTGCTTAGCTAGCAAGATGTGTTCGCGAGTTTGAGGCATTGGGCCATCAGCCGCTGACACTACCAGGATGCCGCCGTCCATTTGAGCAGCACCGGTGATCATGTTTTTCACGTAGTCAGCGTGTCCGGGACAATCCACGTGGGCATAGTGCCGACCTGTGGTTTCGTATTCGACGTGAGCAGTATTAATCGTAATACCCCGCGCTTTTTCTTCAGGCGCGGCGTCGATTTCGTCGTACTTCTTACCCTTAGCCTGACCTAATGCTGAAAGAGTCATCGTAATCGCGGCGGTCAAAGTTGTTTTGCCGTGGTCAACGTGACCGATCGTGCCGATGTTTACGTGGGGTTTAGTCCGTTCAAATTTTGCGCGTGCCATTCTTAATCTGTTCCTTGTTTTTTTTAGCGATTTTAGACTTGAGATTTTAGATTCTCGATTTTGGATTCAATCCAAAATCCAAAATCTAAAATCTAAAATCATTAGTTCCCTTTGTTCTTAGCGATAATGGCTTCAGCCACATTTCGCGGCACTTCTTCGTAATGGCTGAATTCCATTGTGAAGATGCCTCGACCTTGGGTTTTCGAGCGGATGTCAGTAGCGTAACCAAACATTTCTGCTAGTGGAACCTTTACAGAAACTTTGGCAATTCCCTGATCCGTCTCTTGACCCTCGATCTGACCCCGACGCGAGTTGAGGTCGCCGATGACGTTTCCGATGTAATCTTCGGGAACTTCGACCTCTACTTTCATCATAGGCTCTAGCAGCACTGGCGTTGCATTCATCACGGCTTCTTTGATCGCCATTGAACCGGCGATCTTAAATGCCATTTCTGAAGAGTCTACATCGTGGAAAGACCCGTCTACCATAGTAGCTCTGAGGTCAATCACGGGATATCCTGCTAGAATACCTGATTCGCAGGCTTCTTTCATCCCTTGCGCTGCCGGATTGATGTACTCTTTCGGTACAGTACCGCCGACAATTTTGGAGACAAATTCAAAGCCGGTTCCCTCTTCTGCCGGTTCTAGTTCGATCACGACGTGACCGTACTGACCTTTACCGCCGCTTTGGCGGATAAATTTACCTTCGGCGCGGACGGCTTTGCGAATAGTTTCGCGGTAGGCTACTTGCGGCTGACCGACGTTGGCTTCTACTTTGAATTCGCGCAGCATCCTGTCTACCAAAATTTCCAAGTGCAGTTCGCCCATGCCGGCGATGACTGTCTGATTGGTTTCTGGGTCAACATTGACTCGGAAGGTGGGGTCTTCTTCCGAGAGAGACTGGAGGGCTTTGGAGAGCTTCTCCATGTCTTGTTTTGTTCTGGGTTCCACCGCCACCGAGATGACTGGTTCTGGAATAAATAGGGATTCCAGAATCACTTCCGAGCCTTCTTCACAGATGGTATCGCCCGTGAAGGTGTCTTTCATGCCCAAGGCTGCTCCCAAGTCTCCGGCGCGGAGTTCTTCTACATCTATTCGATCGTCCGCTTTGAGTACAACTAGGCGAGAAACCCGCTCTTTTTTGTCTTTGGTGGAGTTTAGGACGTAGCTACCTTTTTTGAGGACACCGGAGTAAACGCGAAGGAAGGTCAGGCGACCGTAGGGGTCTGCCATGATTTTGAATGCCAGAGCTGACAGCGGGGCGTTGTCGTCGGCAAACCGTTCTGCTGTCTCGCCGTTGGGTAGGAGTCCTTGAATTGGGGGAACTTCCAAGGGCGACGGCAGATAGTCGATGACTGCATCCAACAACAACTGAACGCCTTTGTTTTTGAATGCCGAACCGCACAGCATGGGGACGATCGTACCTGCGACAGTACCGTGACGTAGCGCCAAGCGGATTTCGTCTTCCGTTAGTTCTACACCTTCAAGGTATTTGGCGGTCAGGGCATCGCTGGTTTCTGCTACGGATTCGATCAGCTTGGTGCGATATTCCGCTGCTAGCTCTTTGACTTCATCGGGGATTTCTATTTCCTCGATATCAGTGCCCGTGTTGTTCTTGTAGATATAGGCTTTCATTTGCACTATGTCTACAATTCCCCGGAAGTTTTCCTCACTGCCGATCGGGATTTGGATGGGTACAGCGTTCGATCTCATCCGATCGCAAATTTGAGCATGGACTTTGTAGAAGTTCGCGCCCATCCGATCCATTTTGTTGACAAACACGATTCGCGGTACTTTATACCGATCGGCTTGTCGCCAAACTGTTTCTGATTGTGGCTGTACTCCGCCTACCGAGCAGAATACTGCGATCACTCCGTCAAGCACTCGCATGGAGCGTTCTACTTCGATCGTGAAGTCTACGTGTCCTGGAGTGTCGATGATGTTGATTTTGTGTTCTTTCCAAGTGGTAGTGATAGCGGCAGCAGTAATCGTAATTCCCCGCTCTCGCTCTTCCGGCAGCGTGTCCATAATTGTTGTTCCATCGTGCACTTCACCCATTTTGTGAACCATGCCAGAATAGAACAGAATTCTTTCTGTTGTTGTTGTTTTGCCCGCATCAATGTGGGCGGCAATGCCGATGTTGCGAGTTTTTTCTAGCGGGACGATACGTACCACAGCTACCTCCTTGGAGTTTATGTTGCTATAATACAACTATACTACATAATCACTTTGTTTGCCGTCGCTACTGGCTTAAAACACAAGTATATGGAGCGTATTGTTACATTTTAATATTTTTTGCAAGATTTGTTTACAAAAATATTAAGGATGTGGCATGGGAAAAGTGCTTGAGTTTTGAGTTTTGAGAAAGGCAGTTTTCGATCGGCCCCATCGGCAGTGCTGCCAGTCGCAATGCAATCTCAATACTCAAAACTTAAACTTTGAAATACTCACCTGTGCTTTTATACCACAGGCTTGCTCAATTCAACCTAGATTCGATCGGGGAATTAGTAACGGTAGTGAGCAAAAGCCTTGTTAGCTTCTGCCATACGGTGTGTTTCTTCGCGCTTGCGAATTGCACTACCTGTTTCGTTAGCTGCATCCATCAGTTCGTTAGCCAGCTTGGCAGCCATTGAGCGGCCGGTGCGAGCGCGAGCAAATCTGATCAGCCAGCGGAGGGCGAGGGTGGTACCGCGATCGGAACGCACTTCCATCGGCACTTGGTAGGTGGCGCCACCTACTCGGCGGGCTTTGACTTCTACCAGGGGTGTAGCGTTTTTGACTGCTTTTTCAAACAAGTCTAACGGTTCGGCTCCTGTTCGTTCTTGGATGGTTTTGAGGGCATCGTAAACGATGCTGGAAGCAACGGATTTTTTACCGTGCTGCATAATCCGTCTCACCATCATGCTGACCAACCGGCTGTTGTAGGTTGGATCGGGGGGGACTGGACGTTTTTGAATAACTGTGCGGCGAGACATAGTTCTATTTGGGATTTTTGATTTTGAATGATTGAATTTGGGGTTTTGGCTCAGATATAATCGATCTCGGACGATCGAATTTAGTTTTGCTTTTAAACCCCTCAAAGATGCGAGTTACGTCTTATTTCTTCGCTGCTTTAGGACGCTTCGCCCCGTATTTTGAACGACCTTGCTTGCGGTCTTTCACTCCGGCGGTGTCTAATGTACCGCGAATGATGTGGTATCTAACTCCGGGCAAATCTTTTACCCGACCGCCCCGGATCATTACTACCGAGTGTTCTTGCAAGTTGTGACCGATGCCGGGGATGTAGGCTGTCACTTCAAAACCAGAGGTCAGCCGTACCCGAGCCACCTTCCGCAGCGCCGAGTTGGGTTTTTTCGGGGTGGTCGTGTACACTCTGGTGCAAACTCCGCGGCGCTGGGGGCAACTCTTGAGAGCTGGCGATTTGGTTTTTTTCTGCGTTTGTTCCCGTGCTGAACGGATGAGTTGCTGAATAGTGGGCATGAGTTACGGCATTTCTAGCTTTTTGCTGAATATAGTGATTTGGCGGCATCCGCACTGAAAGTCCCTTCCCCTCTGGGGGGACGGGATAAATGAAAATAATTATGGGTAAGTGAGGATACCAGACTCTATATAGTACACGAGTGGGCTTTTTTTGGCAAGGAATTTCCCAGGCGGACGATGGCTACGCCCCGGCTTACGCCTACGAACTTCCGTTCTTAAAGAGAGTTGAGACTTGCGACCGCAGGCGAACGGTATGTGAGATAATAAAATTTCAGCTCAACTGCGGCGCTGGTCACAGCCACCTGCAAAATTCATCACTGTCTCTAGTTCGATCGCATCACCATTTTTAGGAAACGCCCATCAACTCTATGCAGGGCGATCGCATCACAGTCTCAGGGAGATCGACATCACATAAAGTTATATAAAATTGCCGGATAATTAGAAATATACATTGAGTTGACGGCAGATGACAATCAAAGCTTATATTCCCGAGCATACAATTTCCGAACTTTACTTGAACATTTGGAAATCCGGTAAGATCGATCGAACTGTGTTCCACAAAATTCAATCCGCAATTAATTCTCAGAGTTTAAGAAGTTCAGACGATCTAAAAATTGTCAGCAGGCTGCTGTATGCAGTGCGCCGGGGATGGCTGTCAGTCATGGACTAAGTTGATTGAGAGTGTTGAAATTGCCGTAAAAGGCAAGCACCAAAAACACTTCGCGGTGAATCAGTTTTGAATGGCGAGTAAAAATCCCATCCTCAAAGAAAGGGATTGAAGATAGATTAACCGCTCGGTAAAGGCAACATTAAAGTAAAAGGACAGGGTATGTTTAATTCTACAGAACTGCTGATCGAGGCTTTCATCAAACAACTGGAAAACGGTTACAGCCGCACTTACGGAGGCTACAAATCAGACTATGCCGACATTATTGCCTGGGTAGGGGCAATGGCGTTAGAAAACATCGCCAGCAGCGACGCTCTTTATCACAATGTAGAACACGCCATTTGCATTACCTTAGTCGGTCAAGAAATCTTGCGGGGAAAACACATTCGCAAAGGCGGAGTATCCTGCGAAAACTGGCTGCACTTCATCATTTCTTTGCTGTGCCAAGATATCGGATATGTCAAAGGAGTTTGCCGGCAAGACCAACAAGCAGAAGGATTGTATGCAACCGGAAAAGACAGCATGAAAATTGCACTTTCTCCTGGTGCAACAGCAGCCAGCCTAGCTCCTTACCGAGTGGACAGAGCCAAACTTTTCATTGACGAGCGCTTTGGCAACCACAAGCTAATTAATGCTGAGATAATTAAGCAAAACATAGAACAGACTCGCTTCTCGGTACTTGACTGCAACACTGACGAAGATGCAGTTAATTATTCTAGTTTAGTTCGCGGTGCAGACTTGATAGGTCAGCTCAGCAACCCGCAATATTTACAGAAGATTGGCGCGCTATTTTACGAATTGGAAGAAAGCGGTGCTACTAAAGTTTTGGGCTACCGACATCCGGGCGACTTGCTGCAAAGCTACTCTAAGTTTTACTGGAGCAGAATTTATCCGCACATCAGCGAATCCCTCGGCTACTTGCAATTGACCCAGGAAGGCAAACAGATTGTGGCTAGTTTGTACGCTAATGTATTTCGGATGGAACATCAACGTTGCGATTCTGAAGTTGCTTGATTGCGAAGGGCGGGAACTCTTGACACCTGCCCGTTAAAAACTTCACCCTCAATTTCCGAATGGTATTGAGGACACAACCAATTGCTGGGTAACAAAGAAGGCCATCCCTCCCTCAGTGCTTCAAAACAAACAGCACGCACCGTTAACTGACAGTCAAGCAATTCTACACCAGCTTTTTCAACTTGTTTTTTCCCAATTTTAAAAATCGATTCATCACTAAACTCAAAAGTCTTGTGACACTGAATGCAAACCAGGTGATGGTGGTGGTGCAATTCAGGCAAGTTTAGTTCGTAATGTTTGTGTCCTTCTGCTAATTCAAGTTCGCGCAAAATTCCAATTCTGGCTAACAAATGCAGAGTTCTATAAACAGTAGATAAACCAATTCGTTCTCCTTGATTCTGTAAAGTTTTGTATAACTCTTCGGCACTCAAATGATTGCCTTGTCGCAGATTTTGAAAGACACTCAAAATAGTTTCTCGCTGGGGAGTCAGTCGGCAGCCCCTCTGATTTAGTTCGAGTTTAAGTGAGTTAGCGCTGTATGAATTCATATTCGTGAAGGAAGAAGGAAGAAGGAAAGAAGATGAGGGATGAGGAGGGCAGGCACGGGGCACTACCTACAAAATGTTCGCAATTCATAATTGAGGGCTACAGGCGCTTGTTGCTGTTGCTAAAGGTGTAACTAGAGGATTGGTTGTCGGTATTTCTGGATAAGATTTGTGAAGTCTGGAGCAATGTTGCTGACAGGAATTAGCAAAACAAGTTTTCGGTTCAAAGTCAGTACAGCCGATCGCATCTTCAGTACAAGCAGTGCACGGCCGTACAGTACACTTGAGGCGGTAGTCATTCGTAAAAAACTCGCAATCCGAACACGGAATCTGATGCAGTCGCCGGAGTTGATAAACTCCTTCTCGCAGCGCTACCGAAATACTCCACAAAAACAAAACCATCACAGTTGCGATACAGAAACAGCAAATAAAAACACTCATAGACTAATTCTCTCTCTTGATACCTACAAATCCAGAACTGAGCCAATTTAAGCAAGAAACAAAGTTCAAGTTTATTGCTTAAATTAGATTCAGATTCTATTTTGATATCAGTTCACAACACCTCGGAAAATTGCATCAATGCCAGCAAAATTGTCTAGCAGCAAATAGGCAAGGAATGCTCCGCTCGTACCTCCGATCACAAAACCGCCCCGGAATAAACTCCAATCTTCCGGCGTTTTGTGCCAGTAAAGAACTTTACCCGCTTCGATGTTTCGATTCTCGTAAACTGACAGACTCATTGACAAAATCAAGACTAATGCTAGAGTTGCCAGCAATCCTGCTAGAGGTGCTAAACCTTTTTCATAAGGCAGCAATACTGCAAAAGCTCCTACTAGGAAATAGCCGTGAGCCAAGCTAACTTCTAATCCCCTGACTATGGGCGACAATCCCTTGCGGTAAATTGGCAAATTCCGCAAGAAAGTTACCGTCGCATCTGAAAAACTGACTGCTGTTGCCGCCGCAGGTTGAGGTTGAAGCCGATCGGACTTTTCAACATTGCTGGCAGTTGCCGTTACAAATTCGCCCGATCGAAAATCAAATCCGGCTGCTTTTGTCCGAACTCGCAGCGCGTGCCAGATGTGACCGGAAAGCGCCAAAATCGCTAACACAAAGTGGCTTGTTGCTAGCCAAGTCCGCGAAGAAACAACCGCCGCATCCGGGCCTGTCAAACCCACATGGCCGTAAAAAACCTCTGGATAAACGGTGTCATTTACAGTCACGAAGTAGGCGGCTAAAAATCCCATGTAAGCCAGAGCGCCCAAACTGTAAGAAAGATAAGCTTCCCCAGACCAAAAAAGGACTCGCTGGGCCCAAGCAAAAGGCTTAGTGAAGATATGCCAGAAACCGCCAAGAATGCAGAGCAAGCCAACATAAATGTGACCGCCGATGACATCTTCCAAGTTGTCAACTGCTGCCATGCCTTCCGGGCCGTGTACGGGGAAGAGATAGCTAAAAATGCGAATGGGATTGAGGGTTGGTTCGCTAATTATCCGCACATCCGCGACGTGGGGATCGTAAAGACCGCCCCAAAATAAGGCTTTTGCGACTAGCAGCCAAGCACCAGCACCTAATAGTAATAGGTGAATGCCGATGATGGTTGTCATCTTGTCTTTGTCTTCCCAGTCGTAGCCGAAGGAACCAAAGAAAGTTTTGTTTTGCGGCAATACTTTCGGGCCCAGCAAGGAATGGTAAAGGCCGCCTGCACCGAGTACGGCAGAGCTAATTAAATGCACAACTCCGATCGCAAAATAGGGATAGGTCTCAACAATTTGACCACCTTTAGCTACTCCCAAACCCAAACTTGCCAAATGCGGCAGCAGGATTAAACCTTGGTCGTACATGGGCTGCTGCGGGTTGAAATTGGAAATTTCAAACAGGGTCATCGCCCCGGCCCAGAGTACAATCAAACCTGCGTGAGCGACGTGAGCTCCTAAAATTCTTCCTGAAAATTCTGTGAAACGGGCGTTACCAGCCCACCAGCCGTACTCGTTTTCTGGCTTTTCCGGTTCTAGTTTTAAATTCGGTTCAGCTATTGCTTGCATTTTCGCTTTCCTCTAATTTCGGTGAATTGGAGTTGCCCAAAAAACACGGTTTCTCACAAAAGTCGTCGCTTTTTTCAAGAAATGTTGGTGTAGAAACCGGGTTTTTGACTCCTGCGCGTAAATTCTGGGTTAACTGGCTGCATTCGCTGCAACTTGGTTGACGACTTCGCCTTTGCGGAAGTCAAATCCCGCTGCTCGCAAAGCGTGCCAAATATGTCCTTGCAAGAAGAAGAAGGCTAACCAGAAGTGGGAGTTTGCCAGCCAAGTGCGAGAAGTCAAAACTTCTCCACTATCGAAATAGGGATATTGCTGGATGCCAATTTTTAAGGCTGGGCCGAAGAATTCCACTGGGTAAACCAGGGTGTTGACTGAGACAAAGTAGGCGGCGATGAAACCCATTAAGGCTAATGCGCCGAGACTGTAGGAGAGATAAGCTTCTCCTGACCAGACGAACAGGTTTTCTGTCCAAGCAAAAGGCTGAGTGCGAATGTGCCACAGCCCGCCGGCTATGCAGAGAATTCCTACCCAGATATGTCCGCCGACAACATCTTCGAGGTTGTCAACGGAGGCAATCCAGTTTTTGCCGCCTGCACCGAACAGGTAGCCGAAAATCACAGTCGGGTCAAATGTAGGTTCCGAAATTACGCGCACTTGCCCCATCGTGGTATCATACAAACCACCGAAATACATTGCTTTGGCCACCAACAAGAAAGCTCCGATACCTAACAAAACTAGGTGGATGCCTAAGATGGTGGTCATTTTGTCTTTGTCTTCCCATCTGTAGCCGAAGAAAGGAGTTTTTTCTTCGAGGGTGGCTGGCCCTTTGAGGGAGTGGAAGATGCCGCCGAAGCCGAGAAAGGCTGAGCTGATTAGGTGTACGACACCAATCTGAAAGTAAGGATAGGTATCGACTATTTTGCCTCCTGCACCGACGCCCAAGCCGAGTCTGGCTAGGTTGGGCAACAGAATTAAGCCTTGTTCGTACATGGGCAATTCTGGGTTGAAGCGAGAAAGCTCAAACAGGGTATAAGCTCCCGCCCAGAATACGATGAGACCTGCTTGGGCGACGTGAGCGCCCAGCAAGCGACCGGAAAGGTTGATTAAGCGGGCGTTGCCGGCCCACCAGGGGAAGGTTTCTCCTTCGGCTGGGAAGGATTTTTTGGCCATGCTTGTCACGGCGAGTTACCTCTTGAGAAAGATGTCAATTGAGTCTTAAGCTTGTGCAGCTTATTGATATAGATAATCAACAATTTTGCTGGCTGAGTCAAGTCTTTTTGATAAAGTATTTCATTAAGTTTGGTTGAGATATGTAACGCGGTTGCCAAAAAGGCTCTGTAACAAGGGTTATAGGGAGTTTGCGCGATCGCGTCCCACACTTTTGCTTACTGGTATGGATTAGCAACAGTGAAATATATCTAGATTTATTGATAAAAAATTTTAGTTAGGTGCAGAAATAGACAGGAGTGGATATTTCAACTAAAAAACCTGAGAAGAAGTTTTCCCAGGCTTTTTTAGCTAGATGTTTAATTGCTTGTTGCATCTGATCTCAATTCCGGCTGCACCGTCAGAATATAGAGGACACGGCAATGCCGTTTCCCTACCGCGATCGATCATAGGGACACGGCAGTGCCGTGTCCTGATTTTGGGTAAGATTAATCCCGATACAGCCGGAATTGATATCAGGCGCTAATTCAAGCAGTTGATTTGCTTTCCTCGGCTACTTGCTCGTTGCTGGGTAATTCCAGGCAATAACCGGCTCCGTATACGGTTTTGATGTACCGAGGATGGCGGGGATCTGGTTCCATCTTGGTTCTCAGGTGTCTGATGTGTACGCGGATGGTTTCGATGTCGTCGTCAGGGTCGTAACCCCAGACTTCTTTGAGAATTTCGCTGGGAGAGACTGTTTGACCGTGGCGCTGGAGCAAGCAGTGCAGCAACTCGAACTCTAGGTGAGTCAGTTTGACTGTCCGAACGTACCAAACAGCTTCAAACCTTTCGGGGACAAGGGTCAGCGGGCCGTAATTCAGGATTTCCGAGTGTTTGGCTGCTTGGGGGATGCGGTCTGTGCGCCTCAGCAGGGCTCGCACTCGCGCTAGCATTTCTTCTAGTTCAAAGGGTTTGGTCAGGTAGTCGTCGGCGCCGGAGTTGAAGCCTTCTACTTTGTCTTGAGTTTGACTTAGGGCTGTCAACATCAAGACGGGTATGTCGGACGTGCGATCGTCTCGCCGCAAACGCTGACATACGGTGAATCCGTCTACCCTAGGCAGCATCAGGTCTAGCATGATCAGGTCGGGGAGCATTTGTATTGCTAGGGCCTGACCTTTGATGCCGTCTTCTGCCTGGGTGACTTCGTAACCAGCCATTTCTAGGTTGACTGCTACGAGTTCGGCGATCGCCGCGTCATCATCAATCACAAGTATCCGAGGCATCATTATTTATCTCACCGCTAACCAGATGGGCGAGGCTACGGCCTTCTGGGGGTTCCAGGTAACTTTTACGAACAATTTACTAATTTTAAGCTTCATTAAGGATTATCAGGTTGATTAAGAACTTTTTGAGCTGTGTAAATATTCTTGTACTAATTATAAGTGAAGAGGGTGTCTCTAGCAGATGTTGAAGGAAGACGGAAGTTGCACTCTGGTTGAATATCTATCTAAAAATGCAATCAATTCAATGGTTTCAGCAATTGAAAACGTTGTAATTACGTTTAAGGTTGTTCGATCGAGTTTGTGACGTTTAGAAAAATTTCTTTTTTTTTTTGATGGTTAGCGCTTGCGTTTTTTTGCTATTGACTGTATGATTAAATAATAGAAATATGACTGTTAATACCAAAAATTTTCACTATTCCCATTATCAGATGGTATCATAAAAATGTCAACAAGTCAAGCCTAAAGTTTGAAAAAATAGGGCGATTTTTTTTTTGAAATTTGGGTAAAATTTTAAGTTGAACTAGCTGGCTGGCTCTGTACTGGAATGAGTGTTTTTGCTGGAAGTATTTGATTTGCCACCTAATTTTTGGAAGTAAAGACTGCCGACGGTTGCTAAGAATATAGCATAAGCGATCGCCTGGATGAGATAAATTCGATCTCTGTATCCAAATAGTGCTTTGAGGAGGATACCTGGAAATTGGCGATCGGGCAAAATGGCGGCTGCATTCCACACGAGGGGGCCTAAGATACAGGAGTGGAGTTGTGAAGTGCGATCGAAATAAACGCAAATCGCTGCATAATTGCTATCCGTGTGGGACAAAATGGCGGCGGCGGCGTCAAAATGTTTGAACGCAGAGACTGCTAAACCGGCGACTATTAGCAGCAATAAGATTCCCATAAACTTAAAAAACTGGCGGATATCAATTTTGACACCCCATCTAAAAATTAGGGAACCAATGATTGCAGCCCCAAGCAAACCGCCCACAGCACCTAAAGCCGGAGTCAAACCTTGTTGAAATTGAGCGCTGACAAATATAACTGTTTCAAAACCTTCGCGAAGTACGGCGATAAAGATTAAGCCGAATACGCCCCAACCAGCATTAGTATTTCCTTTCAAAGCTGCGGTGAGTGCGCCTTCTACTTCGGCTTTGAGAAAGCGGGCTTGCTGAGTCATCCAAATTAGCATCCAGCTTAGCATGGCGATCGCAAAAATTCCCAGACAACCTTCGAGCAATTGTTTGATTACTGGTGCGTAAGGCTGATTTGATGTTGAGAGTGCGGCGAGCAATCCATTGAATAAAACACCCACAAAACCACTAGCAGCAATGCCGGCTGCGATACCTGCGTAAACCCAAGAATTGAGGTGACTTTGTTCGGCTTTTTTTAAGCAAGCTAAGACAATTCCGACGACTAAGGCGGCTTCTACGCCTTCGCGGAGGGTTATTACAAAAGTTGGGATGGCTTCGCTAAAGTTCATTTTTTGATAACGGCTAATTTGTAGTTAGTCCTTAGTAACTTCTGTGATTGAACCGCGAAGGCGCGTTCCCCGCAGGGGTTCCCGAAGGGTAGGGCGCGAAGGAGGAGAAAGAAGATAAGGAGCAGTTACTCTTAAGGTGCTTTGGGAGTAACTAAGGAATAAGGACTAAGGACTAATGACTAACTCAACTATAGTCCCGCAGCATTTTTTTGAGTTCTACTTGGTGCAATTCTTCTTGTCCTATCAGGGTGCGGGCATATTCTTCTAGATAAACGCTGGAGTCGGTGACGACTTCTAGTAAGGATTTATACTTTTTAAGCGCTTTTTTCTCGTGATTTAAACTTTCTTCCAACAAGTCTTTGATGGAGTGTTTGTAGGTTTCTTCGATGGGAGCGATTTTTTGGCTGGGATGTCCGTCTAAACCTGTGAGAATTTCTCCGGCTTGTTGGGCGTGGAGTAGGGATTCAGTTGCTTGTGCTTTAAAAAACTGCACGATGGGAATTCGGTTTGGCCCTGTCACCATCAGTGCATAGTGAGTGTAGCGCACGACTCCTGCTAATTCCCATTCCATGATGGTACATAACAGTTCCTGGGTTTTTTTATCGTCGAGTTCTTTCATTTGTTGTAGAAGTAGAATGCTTTACAGGCTGTTGTTGATAATATCACATTTTAGTTGACAAGCAAAAGCAAGGTGCACAGTGTGCCCCTTGCGAGATAAATGTTGTAAGTGAGTTATGGATTAACTTCTAAGGTTCCAGTGGGAGCAAATACAACTGTAAACTTAGCGACTGGTACTGCGCTGTTGATGGTAGTTTCGGCAGATTTAAGCAGATTTGGTAGGGGGAGTTTCTTTGCTGAAATCCTTGGCTGGCTGGTTAAGGGGCTCGAAGTTGCCGATCGCCCCGTCTTGACTTGCCGTGATTCGATAGACTAGATTTTGAGTGAGTGTGGGGTTAGTTTGCCAATTTTGATTGATGCGATCGTACACTTTGAGAGCTAACTCATCTAGTTTAGCGCGATCGGTAATTTCCACTATCTGATTAGTTCCCGCCGCCGCCTGAACTTCCTGCTTGCCCGCAGACACAGGTGAAGCTTGGACAGTCTTATCTGTAGGGCTACTCGCAATAGCCGCTTCAGGAGACTTGTTAGCAACAGGTGCAACATCGGGAGACTTTTCAGGCAGTTTTTTTGTGCTATCAACAGCTAGAGCCGCAGGTGTTGCGCTACTCGCAATAGCTGGTTCCGCTACCTTAGCAACAACATTAGCATCTGCCTTCTTAGCGGGATCTTTGCCCTCAATTGTCCAAGATTTGACATAAATACCGCGAAACTTTTCCATTTGAGTGACGCGCCACATCGCAATCGGCTTTTTAGTTATTAGAGCACCCAGAATTTTGATTTTTACTGCTTACTTGGCATTTTTACCACTTTTTTTATTAAGCAAGTAATGCAACTTATTCTTAAAAAGCAATAACAAGGGGAATTATTGACTTTGAGTCTTTTATTAATTTTCTTTTAAGATTTGTGTCAAAGCTTGATTCTTCAAGGATTTAACTGTTCGCTCGATCGCAAATTATTGATAATATCTAGCAAAAAGCACAAAATATGTGGCTTCTGAAACCAAAATAGGCAAAAATCCCCCCGGAGGGGATTGTAAAGTTTTGTAAAAAAGAGTTGACTAAAAGGTTGGGAGTTCCCATGTTTTGGAGATATCGATGCACATACCTGATGGTTTTCTTTCACCGCCCGTAGCAATTGCCACGGGCATAGCAAGCGCAGCAGTTATTGCAGTTGCCCTAAATCGAACCCGTGCCAGCCTTGGGCTAAGACAAGCCCCAGTCATGGGTTTAACCACAGCTTTCGTGTTTGCAGCCCAGATGATTAACTTTCCCGTAGCCGGCGGCACCAGCGGACATCTGTTGGGAGGCGCGCTAGCATCTGTGGTTTTGGGTAGCCCTTGGGCGGCAACTCTGTCGATGAGTACGGTTTTTATAATTCAGAGCGTTTTATTTGCGGATGGGGGCATCACCGCACTGGGAGCGAATATTTTTAATATGGGGCTAGTCGGAATTTGGACGGGCTGGTGGCTGTTGCAGCCATTGCAGCGGTTGTTGGGAGGTTCCAGAAACCGTTTGCCGTTAGCCGCGGGGATTGCAGCCGCCCTCAGCGTTGTGGCTGCTTCGATTTGTGTGGCGATCGAACTCGCAATTTCTGGTACAGTAGCACTGAATATTGCATTGCCAGCAATGGTAGGCGTGCATATTTTAATTGGCATTGGCGAAGGGTTAATTACAGGCGGTGTTTTGAGTTATCTTGTGAAAGTGCGACCGGATTTGTTACCAGGAGAACAGCCGCAGTTGCAGAAATGGTTAATGCCAGTAATTGGGGTATTATTAATTAGCGGTGTACTTTCACTGTTTGCTTCAAGTTGGCCTGACGGGTTAGAATTTGTAGCAGAAAAGTATGGCTTTAAAGATAAAGAAGCTGTGGCGATTGAAAATCCAACTCCTTTTGCAGATTACGGTGTTAAAGGATTAGAAGAACAGCCGATAGGTACTAGCATTGCTGGAGTTTTAGGTTCTGCTGTCTGTTTCGGCGCGGCTTTTGGGATTGCGGAGTTGGTTAAATCTAAAGATGCTTAAATTATCAATACCTTTTCGACTGCGGCTGTCTCTCACAATTGTGATTGGTATTGGTTTTATGAAGATGGGTGCTTGGCTGTGGCTGGGCATCTATGGGGCGATCGCACTTTTTTGGTCAATTTGGCTGAAAGCGCCGCTGCGAACCCTGGTAAAACTGTTAGGAGCCGAATTGATTTTCCTCTCCTTATTAGTGCTGCCGCAAGGTTGGGAAAGAGCGAGTTTTTTGTTGCTGCGTTCCTTAATTTGCTTGCTAATTATGAACAGTTTTCTGCTAACTTTGCCGCCGCACAGTTTCGGAATCGCGCTCAAAGGATTACCTTTACCAGCAGGCTTGCAAGAGATTGTACTGTTAGCAGGACAATACTTAGAAATCTTGCTAGCAGAAGTCAACCGCATGAAAAGATCCGCTCAACTGCGAGGGTTGTCGGGTAGCGTGGGATGGCTCAGATATGCCAGCGCTTCGATGATTGGGGCGCTTTATCTGCGAAGTCTCGATCGCGCGGAGAGAGTACACGCAGCCATGCTAATTCGCGGCTACAAAGGAAGTTTGCCCACCGAGTCAAAATCAACACCAAAAGAGCGACTCTGGCTCACAGTCACGATTTTAACCGCAGCCGGATTAACAATAGCCTCTTACGGGAATTGGGCCTAGGGCATCGGTAATTGATTAATTCAGGCATCTATATTTTAACTTTCTATCTTTTGCCCTCTCCATTCCCCTCTCTGCGCTCTCTGCGCCCTCTGCGGTTAAAAACTCTTAATCCAAAAATCGAGGCAAACAAAAAGTGACACCAACCATCGAAGTCCAAGACTTAGTATTCGGATATCCTCAACAAAAACCTGTGTTGCAAGAAATTTCCTTCACCTTACAGCCGGGAGAAAGAGTTGCTTTGCTCGGTTTAACTGGCGCTGGCAAAAGCACTTTGCTAGAAAATTTAATTGGTTTAAAAATGCCTCAATCTGGCGAAGTTAGAGTGCAGGGAATTAAGCTGGAACAGGCAACTTTATCGGAAGCGCGGAGGCAGATTGGATTTTGCTTTCAAGATGCTAACGATCAGCTTTTTATGCCGACTATTTTAGAGGATGTGATGTTCGGGCCGCGCAATTATGGGGTGTCAGAGGGCGTTGCGCGCGATCGGGCTTTAGCCCTATTGGACGAATTCCGTTTGGTAGAATTTGCCAACCGTTCGGCCCACGAGCTTTCTGGGGGCCAAAGAAGGCTAGCGGCGCTAGCGGCAATTTTAGCATTAGAGCCGGCTATTTTGATTTTGGATGAACCGACAAACGGACTAGATCCGTCGTGGCGGAGGCATTTGGCTAAGGTTTTGTCGCAATTGCCGATCGAGGTAATTTTGATCGCTTCCCACGATTTGAACTGGATTGGGAAAACGACTCAAAGGGCGTTAATTTTGGCGGATGGGCAGATTCGGGTGGATGAACAAACTCAAGAATTGCTGAAAGATCGATCGACTCTTGAGCATTATAATTTGCCGCCAGATTGGTAATTTTGAACTGACGTAAAAGCTTTACTTGTAGGGTGCGCAGTGCGCACCTTACTATAGTCACAGACGCAAAAAATGAAAGGTTTTATCCGGTATTCATACAGCCTCTGCGATCCGCAGGCATCTGACTACAGTTTAATATCATTTCTCATCAATTGATTCGATACCTGTCCATCCTTCGGGAAGGCCATATTTGATATATTTGGCACAGCGCTCGCAATATAACTTGGCTGCTTTATCAACAGGGTTTACTGTTAATACTGCCTGAAACATTTGCTGGGCTTGCACAAAATCTTGTCCATCGTAAAGCACAATAGCTTGTTCAAAGCTTGTCTGAGTTTGTTTTTTTAACTGCTTCAGGGGTTCAGCATCTCCCTGGTAGACTTCAAAAACGGCGACGGGCTGATTTTTGCCTTTCACCTTGACGCGATCGACAAACCGATAGCTATACTTAGTTAAATCATCAAGATTCAACAAAGTGCGATCGCTAATCAAAATTCCCGCAGCATACAACTTAGTTAAACCCTCCAACCGAGAAGCCAAATTAACAGCATCAGCAATCACCGTACTTTCCATCCGCTGCTCTTCACCAATCGTACCCAACATTAAATTCCCAGTATGCAAGCCAACCCCAATCGTAATCGGCAGATAGCCGTTTTTTTGCCTGTGCTGATTGAAAATAATCACTTGTTGCTGCATTTCAATAGCGGCTTGCAAAGCATCATCAGCAGATTCGGGAAATAGCGCCATCACAGCATCGCCAATATATTTATCAATAAACCCGCGATGCTTTCTAATTACCGGGCTAACTCTGCCCAAGTAGCTATTGATAAAAGCAAAATTTTCCTCCGGTGTCATCTGTTCTGAGATACTGGTAAAAGAGCGAATATCAGAGAACATTACCGACATTTCTCTTTGCAAGTTATCGCCTAATTTGACATCAATAATACTTTCTTGTCCCAGTAACCTTAAAAACTCGTGAGGCACGAACTTACCGTAAGCAGCATTGAGCTTTGCCAGATGAATGTGAGTTTTAATCCGGGCTAATAACTCCTTTTTTATAAAAGGCTTAGTCAGATAATCATTGGCTCCTAAATTAAAGCCTTCCACCAAATCTTCCGTTTGATTTTTAGCTGTCAGCATCACAATCGGCATTTCCAATGCTGCAAATCTTTCTCTAACTTTTTTGCAAACTTCATAGCCAGTCATGCGCGGCATCATTACATCTAGCAAAATTAGATCTGGCTTCAATCCTTTATCGATCATGTCTAGAGCTTTTATACCATTAGAGGCTTGAATTATGGTATAGTTTTCGAGGGAAAGATTGTTGACTATTACCTGAATATTGATTGGCTCGTCATCGACAACCAAGATTTTAAGTAGGTGATTTTCTGCAAGTTCCTTAACTGTTAAATGTGAGGGATTAGCACTAATTAACTGTACCAGCGGACGAGTCATTAACTGTTGAGCTTTTTCTGGCGAAGATGACTCCCGAGCCGTGAAGTCTAACTGACTGTGAGATATTGGTAAAGTGAAGGTAAACTTAGAACCGACACCTAGAGTTGAGGAAACCCAAATTTTACTGCCGTGCAATTCGACTAATTGTTTTGTCACCGCCAAACCTAAACCTGTTCCGCCATAATTTCTGGCAGTGGAACCGTCACCTTGTTCAAAGGATTCAAAAATTTTGTCTAACTTATCTTCCGGGATGCCAATGCCTGTGTCTGACACAGTAATTGCTAAGAGTTCATTATTCGCTGTTAATTTTTCACTATCTACTAATACCGAACTATGAATTACCTTAGCTGAAATTTCTATAGTACCGCTTTCTGTAAATTTAATAGCATTACCGATTAAGTTATAAAGGATTTGCTGCAGGCGATTTTCATCGGCGGCCGCCAGAGGCAGTTCTTGACTAATGGCGTTAATCAATTGTAAGGATTTTGTGCCAATGAGTGGCTGAGATAAACTCAAAACTAAAGCCGCAATTTCTCGCAAACCTATGGGTTTGATTTGCAGTTCAAGAGTTTGGTGTTTTAGTTTGGAAAAATCGAGAATGTCGTTGATTAACGTAGAAAGTCTTTTGCCGGATAAGATAATTAAGATTAAATTAGAATTTGTTTGGTCTGGTAATTGCCCGGTAACACCGTCAATCAGGGATTCTGCAATGCCAATAATGCCATTTAAAGGGGTGCGAAGTTCGTGGGAAGTATTGGCAAGAAATTCGTCTTTGAGCTGATTTAGTTGCTGCAATTCGATGTTTTTGGCTTCGAGTGCGCTGAATGACGATCGCAGTTGATCTGCCATACTATTAAAAGCTTTTGCCAGCACGCCGAGTTCGTCATCGCGCTCTAAGTTGACAATTTGGTTGAATTCTCCCCCAGCGAAAGCTGTAGCAGCAAACTTAAGGCGTAAAATCGGCTGGACAATATATTTTGAGGTGGCAAATCCGATGGATATTGCTAACCCTAACGCTGCGATACACAGCAAAATAGTAGCGCGGTTGTTTGAGTTAATTTGCTCCATGAAATCTGACTCGGGGATGACTACTACAATTAGCCAGTCTAAACCTTTATCATCTTGTAAGGGAGTGACTTGCAGGAATTGTCGCTGATTTTTGATGTCGAATTTAAGCTGTTGGCTTTGCTGAATATTGTTGAAATCTCGAAAGTTATTTTGTAGGTATTTAGTAGTGAGGCTAATCAGACTATTTTGGCTATCAACAGCCTTAATTCTTGCTGTTTCCTCACCCTTGACGGAGAAGATGGCGTCGGAGGTGGATGTTGTGACTAAATCGCCCGATCGCTCGATGATAAAAGTCTGTCCTGACTTGCCAATTTTGAGACTTTGCAGAAATTGATTGAGTTGAGTAAAAAGTAAATCTGTGCCAAGAATTACCTGCAATTGTCCTGATTCGTCGTATAACGGCTGTGCGGCGGTAATCCCAAGTCCTTTGCTAGTAAAATCGGCGTAAATTGGACTCCAAGTTGCGGTTCTCGCTTGCAATGCTGCTGCGTACCAAGGGCGGACTCGCGGATCGAATTTGGGTTTTACTTTGACAAATGCAGCGGGTTCGCCGCGGTTGTTAGCTGCATAATAATTCATGTCGCCGCCTGTAAGTTCTGTTCTTTCTTGCAATAAAAAAGTGCCGTCACTATTGCGTCTGGCGGCAATAAAGTCTCCGGCGGGAGTCGCAATATATGTAACGCTTACTGTGTCAAAAGTTTGCATTTGTTTCCAGAAATTGCGCTGGATTCTGGGAATTTCTTGTAAGTTGAGATCGCCTAATTCAAAAGCATTAGCTTTGACTTGATTGAGTTTGTGGGGAGCGGCCATGTATGCTTGGAGTCGATCGCTAATTCGATCGCTAATTTCTTGCCGCAACTGCGCAGCAACATCATTGACGGCTTGCTGTCCGTTTCTAAATGACAGATAGCCGACAACTCCCACCGCGCCGACAATCTGAAGTACAAATGGCACAACAAGAACGGTGCGTAGGGGAACTTTACCCAAAATTTTGGAAATTGAATGAGTCAAAGATTGCAAAAACATAGCGGTGCTTTTCCAGAAACAACAATATGCACCCTCTCTGGCATGAACGACTATTTCTGTTATCATATAGCTTTTCACAGCTAATTTGCGATCGCAGGCCATCAATGAGAGTTTACTGGATTTTTCGAGTTGATGGTTCCGAGTTACCACTCAATACTTAAGTTAGGTGTTCCGATCGGCAACCGTACAATTTCTTTAAAGTTAAGCTACATAGCAAGTTATCACTATTAATTCTATGGTAAGATTGCGGATATATCATTTGTAGCTGCATTTTCAAGAATCACTTAAAAGTGTGTAATAGAATACTGAAATCTCAGACTTCTTTAATAAGTAGGGCATCTAACGCGACATCGTTTGTGATGTTTAATTAGAGCGATGTACTGAGTGAAAGGCTGTAATTAAATCTCGAATTTGCGAAGGACTTCATTATACAAGTGTATAGCTAAATCGCGCAGAATTTCTTCACTCTCAAAAGCAGTTCCCAGCTTCTGTTTAGTCTTCTCAACGCAAAGTTTCATCAATTCGGATGACTTTTCGATGTGAAGTGCGATCGCCCTTTCCTTCTGCTCAAAAGTTACCTCAATTTTTGCCTGCATTTCTACAGGTGCAAAACTGGCAGATTTTTCAAAACTATTAGCCATTTTTTCCTGCTTTTTCCTTTGGATTTCCTCGGAAAAACCAGAAGAAATTATGCCCGCAGGTAAGGCAAAAATTCCGATACCCAAAAAGGCTAATATTGCTCCTAAAAATCTGCCTAAAGGAGTGATCGGATAAATATCGCCGTAACCAACAGTGGTTAAAGTTACTACTCCCCACCACATGGCATCGGGGATGCTCCCAAAAGCTTTTGGATGTGCTTCCGATTCAACAAAATACATGATGCTAGATGCAAATATTAACAGAATGAAAACTGCAAAGGCAGTGGCGAGCAGCTCTTCTTTTTTAGCGTACAATACTGCTCCCAGAGTTCGCAGTGAGTCAGAATGCCTACTCAGTTTTAGTAAGCGGAATAAACGCAGCAGGCTAATCAAATTTACAAAACCTAAGTTGGGAAATAATAACAACAAGTAAAAAGGCAAAATCGAAATTAAATCAATAATACTCAACGGTGTGAAAGCATATTTGATTCTTCCCAAGATCGGGTTATTATATTGGCGATCGACGGTGCAGACCCATATTCTTAAAACATATTCTATTGTGAATATTCCAGAGGAAATAATTTCTATGGATTCAATGAGTGGTTTGTATGCTATAAAAAAGCTGGGGGATGTAGAAGCAATAAAAGCTGTAATATTTAAAACAATTAGAAAAGTAATAATAAAATTATCTGCTCGACTGTAGAAATTAGTGCTGTCTGAGAGTTCTAAAATTTCATAGATGATTGTTTTGGGTTGTTTGGGCATTGGGTTTTCTCCAGGGTGATAGCCGATTGACGATCGCTGCTGAGTCTAGTTTAAGAAATTTAATTTAAAAAAGTAAGGCTGGCAGTTAAGCTGGGAAGAATTTCCAACTATTACTGGGTTTGCAGGCAAAAATCATGAAGGTAGCCGTATTTAATACCAAATCCTACGATCGCAAGTTTCTGGAAGCAGCCAATGTCGGCGGTCAACATGAGTTGGTTTTTTTTGAACCGCATCTGACCCTGGAAACCAGCGTTTTGGCTGCTGGATTTCCGGCCGTTTGCGGGTTCGTGAACGACTGCTTGGACGCGAAAACGCTCGGGGCGATCGCCGAAAAAGGCGTCCGCTTGCTGGCCCTGAGATCCGCCGGATTCAATAATGTTGATTTAGCAGCAGCTAGCGATTTAGACTTAACTCTCCTCCGAGTTCCGGCTTATTCTCCCTACTCCGTCGCCGAACACGCAGTCGCTCTGATTTTGTCCCTCAACCGCAAAATTCACCGGGCTTACAACCGCGTCCGCGAGGGCAATTTCGCCTTAGACGGGTTGTTGGGTTTTGACCTCCACGGCAAAACTGTCGGGATCGTGGGTACGGGCAGAATTGGCGCGATTACTGCCAAAATTTTGCACGGATTCGGCTGTCGCCTGCTGGGATACGATGTTTCCCCAAACCCGGATTGCGAAGCGTTGGGAATGAAATACGTGTCGCTACAGGAACTATTCGGTGCCTCGGATATTGTCAGCCTCCACTGTCCGCTGATACCGGAAACTTATCATTTGATCGGTACAGAGGCGATCGAGCAAATGAAACCGGGGATGATGCTGATCAATACCAGCCGCGGCCAGTTGATTGACACTAAAGCTGTTACCAAAGGGCTGAAGTCTGGTAAAATTGGCAACCTCGGCTTAGATGTGTACGAACAAGAGACGGATCTGTTTTTTGAGGATTTGTCAAATCAGGTGATTCAAGACGATGTATTCCAGCGCTTGCTGACTTTCCCCAACGTCCTGATTACCGGACATCAAGCTTTCTTCACCGAGGAAGCTTTGAAAAATATCGCCGAAAGCACGATCGCCAATATCACCGATTTTGAACAAGGGCGCGCTTGTCCTAATCAAATCGACCTCGCTAAATTCAAAAAATGAGTCAAAAGAGCGATCCGGCAGCGAGGGTAATTGTTTAAAATCAATCCATATCGTTATTTTTCCTTGCAATTGGTGAAGCTCTGCCTTAGTCTCATCAATTAGTGCCGGCAGTGCGAATGCTGTGCTAATTGCCGGAGAATTATACCGGCAGCAACTCAAGGCCTGCAATTTTACTTGACAACGGAGGAACTATCCCATGACCCAAGCTAACTTTTCGGATGACACGCAAACAATTACTGAAGTCGTCACA